>DVME01000102.1 GCA_018715175.1 Candidatus Limiplasma stercoravium | reverse complement strand
CCAGCGCCATGGCCGTTGTATTATTAAGCCTGACGCTGATTCTGTTCCTGATTCAGAAATACTATCTGGAAAAGCGAACCTATGCAACCCTGACGGGCAAGGCCAGCCGCGCAAGAATGCTCATTGCTGATAAGAGCGTCACCCGGCCGCTGACCATCGCCTGTTCGCTGTTCTCCGCTTTCGTGATTTTGATGTATATCAGCATTCCTTTCGGAGCGCTGTTCAACCTTTGGGGCCGCGACTACTCGCTGACCTTCAAGCACTTTGAATACATGTTCAAGTACAGCGGCCTCAAGGCTTTCCGCGATTCGTTCGTCCTCAGCCTCATCGCCTCGCCCATTACGGCGCTTCTGTCCATGATTATCAGCTACCTGGTGGTCAAAAAGAAGTTCCATACAAAGGGCCTTATCGAATTTACCAGCATGCTGGCCATGGCCGTGCCCGGCACGGTGCTGGGCGTGGGATACATTCGCGGGTTTGCCAACGGCGTGTTCCATACGGGGTTCATGCAATGGATTTACGGTACGGGCGCTATTTTGGTTATTGTCTTTATCGTGCGCAGCCTCCCCGTGGGTACCCGAAGCGGTATCTCAGCACTTCGTCAAATTGACAAATCCATTGAGGAAAGCGCCTACGACCTGGGCGCCGGAAGCGGCAAGGTGTTTACTTCCGTGACGCTTCCGCTGATTAAAGACAGCTTCTTGAGCGGCTTGGTCACCACCTTCGTGCGATCCATCACCGCCATCAGCGCCATCATTTTGCTGGTGACGCCGCAGTACCTGCTCATCACCACGCAGATCAACGAGTTTGCGGAAAAAGGCAAATACGGTGTGGCTTGCGCTTACGCCACCATTCTCATTGCCATCGTGTACGCATCCATCGTCGTGATGAACCTCGTGACCAAGTATTTCGGCACCAGCAAAAAGATGAAGGGAGGCAGCGAAGATGCCTAAAGAAAGCAAGGGCGTCCGCCTTGACCACATTTCCAAGATCTATAAGGATCCCAAAACCGGCAAGGATTTTTATGCCGTGCACGACGTATCGCTGAATATTGCGCCAGGCAGCTTTGTGACGCTATTGGGACCTTCCGGCTGTGGCAAAACCACCACGCTTCGCATGGTGGCCGGTTTTGAGAGCCCGGACGAAGGCGAGATTTACCTGGGCGGCGAGCCCATCAACGAGCTCACCCCCAACAAGCGCGACACGGCCATGGTGTTCCAAAGCTATGCGCTGTTCCCGCACTATAACGTGTTTGACAACGTGGCCTACGGCCTCAAGCTGCGCAAGGTACCCAAGACGGAAATGGAGGAACGGGTCAGGCAGATTTTGGATCTGGTGGAGATGAGCGGCATGGAAAGCCGCATGACCAACCAGCTCTCCGGCGGTCAGCAGCAGCGCGTGGCCCTGGCGCGCGCGCTGGTGGTGGAGCCGGGCGTACTGCTCTTTGACGAGCCGCTGAGCAACCTGGACGCCAAGCTGCGCGTCACCATGCGCACGGAGATTCGCCGCATCCAGCAAAAGCTGGGCATCACCGCCATTTACGTCACCCACGACCAGGCCGAGGCCATGTCCATTTCCGACGAGATCATCATCATGAAAAGCGGCGTGATCGCGCAGATGGGCAGTCCCAAGGAGATTTATTATCATCCCGCGGACGAGTTCGTGGCGGATTTCATCGGCGAGGCCAACTTCATCAAGGGCAAGGTGAAAAGCATGGCCGGCGGCGATTGCGTCCTCACCGTCAACGGAAACGACGTGACCGTTGAAACCGACGTTCCACGTCAACCGGGCGCCGAGGCGGAAGTCGTACTGCGGCCGGAAGCCATCCAGATCGGCGAGGAGGGGCTTTTGGATTGTCAGGTGGAGTTAAGCTGCTTCATGGGAAGCTATCAAAACTACCATGTCCGCCTAACGGACGGCACGCTGGTGAAAATTACCGATAGCTGCCCCATTAACAAGCGCGTTTTCAAGGTGGGGGAAAAGGCCGCCATTCGCTTTAACAAGGATTGCGCACACCTGCTATAAGGGGTTTGAGGTTTTGAAGCTCGCGCGCATCTCGCTTGGAGAAATGCCGTGGCGCTTCTTGAAAGCCCGGCGGAACGTGGTGGGATTGTTGTAACCCAGATCTTCATACAGACTGCTGACGTTGACCTGCGGATCATGGAGGCGGCGCACCGCCTCGTTGAGCCGCAGGTTTTCCAAATAAGCCGAGAAGTTTTGGCCAATGCGGTCTTTGAACAAATGCGACAGATAGCTTTCCGAAATGTTGAAGCGGGCTGAAAGCTTGCTTAAGCACATGGAAGGATCGGTGAAATTTTCCAGCAGGTAGCGCTCCACCTCGGGAATGGGGTCGCTGGGTTCCGCGGAGCGAACGAAAAACTCGCACAGGCAAAGCGCGGTGGTCTCCAGCTGCGGGAAATCCGGCTGCTCGTAAAGCCGCTCGTCCAGCGCGTTGAGGCGCTGGGTTTCCTCCGGCGTTTGAGGCGCCACCTGAAAGCGCGCCTTCAGGAGCGTATTCTTGAGATCCGAGAGCAAAAAGCTCAACAGCTTGACCGGCAGGGAACGCTCCACGAAGTTTTCACGATGGATGAGGGCAAACATTTCCTGAACCTGGCTTTTGTTGCCCGTGGTGATAAAATGCTGTAACTTGGCCGAAATCTCCACCGGATAATAAAACGAGGCGCTGTCTTTGCGCATCATTTCATAGGGAAGGAAGATGTGGGTCTTGGCCGTGAAACGCGACGCCGACCGCGCCTGCTCATAGGACTCCCAAAGCTGTTTCGCGTCGGCGCAGCGCTCGCCTACGCCGCAGTAGAACCACAGCCCGCACCGATCGTCGAGGTCGTTGTGCAGCGAAAGCACGCGGCGCTGCAAATCCATCAGCGGATCCTGAGGACGATCCCCATAGGCCGCCAGCACCACGTATGAACGATCTAATGTGGTGTAAAAATACACCGGGAAGTCTCCGACGAGAAAGCGGTGGATGTGGTCGCAAATGGCCTCGTGTTCTGCGACGGGATCAGCGGTCGCGTCCTGGCGGCGATAGGTTTTGGCGTACAGCACGTAAAAGCATTTGGCGCCTTCCAAGCTCAGGAAGTTCATCATATACGAAAACTCGCCCTCGGAGGACACATGCCCCGAAAGCAGCTTGCGCAGATAGCTGGCGCACAGCATGGGGCGTTGGTCGTCCATTTCTTTCATCAACCGGTCGCGGTCGTCCTCGGCCTTTTGCAGCTGCGTGCCCATTTGACGGATGGGCCGCATGTTATGCCGAACCAGCGTGAACACCAGCGCCGCGCCGCCGGCCAGCGCGACGATCAGCACCAGGACAAAGGCGGCGTCGTGGCGTCCCAGCGCTTCGTCACACAGGCCCCGATCCAACGCGGCCATATACACCCAGCCGTTGTCCGCGGTCACGCGCAGATACACCCGGTTGCCCTCGGCGGCAAAGCCGCGGCTGTCGTACGCGGCCGCCTGCATCGCTTGCGCGACTTGCGCCGCGTCGCCGTCGCTCAAAACCAGCTTTTGCGTCCCGTCCTCTCCGCAGACAACCACCACGGCGTCCTCGCCCATGTCGTCGGAGAGAAAAAGGCTGCGCAGGCGCTTCATGTCCATCTCAAAGAGGATGACGGCCGGTACGCTGCGGTTGAGGATGGCGTCAATGTCCCGTGCAAAAAAATACGCTCCGTGAACGCCGGTAAAGGGCTGAGCGTCAATGAAAGTCCCCTCCGCGCCGGAGGTAACCAGCGCCTCCAGCCATTGATCGTACAAACCGGGGGTGAGGATGCGGTAGTGATCGTAATACTCGCGCACTTCGGTGAACTGGCTTGCCGAAATCACATAACCGGATTTGCTCAAATACACGTTGCTTTGGGTTACAGGCATATCCAACAAAGAATACATCCGCGCGGAAAACCCCTGCATCACGTCGTAGGCCGTGCGAATGAACCCCTGATCCGACGGCCCGGCCATGTTGGAAAGACGTACGAAGGTAGAATCGTTGAGAAACTGGCGGGTGTAGTTGTTCATCACGCTGAGGTAGTGTGCCAGGGTATCGGCATCGCGCGCCAATTGATCCGTCCGTTGCGTCCAAAACGTGTCCCGGGCATTGTGCGTGGCGTTCAAAAACAGACCCAGCGACAGCGCCAGGCAGACCAGCAAAAACAAACTGTACGACAGCGCCATGCGCAAGGAAAGGGTTTCACGGCGCTTGCGGTTTTTGGGCCTTACGTGGGACATGGCGACGCCTCCTTGTCCTTGCTAAAGCGCAGGCAAAAATCCTGTCTCTCTACTCTCATTTTAACAGATAATTGAAGAATTACAAGGGATAAGGCTTGTCAAGGAACAAATTTTGACCGCTTGAAAGGCTCGAAATCGTAAGATTTGTTCGCGGTTTCAAAAAGTGTTTCTTGTCATGTAAATGCTTACATGGTACGATGCAGACACAGAAACGCATCCGCGTTGACAAGCTGGACGAATGAAAGAAAGGAAGGTCTCCAACATGAAGAAGCTTTTGGCTCTGGTGCTCGCGCTTACCCTGTTGGCGACGCTGGCGGTTGTAAACGCATCCGCCGAGGAAGTCGCCAAACCCGAAAAGATTTCCATCTTCATTGACGGTACCGTTGTTACCAGCGAAAACGGCCAGGCGCAGTTCGTGGCCCGTTGGGAAGAACTGACCGGCATCAAGCTGGAAATTACCCAGCCGGATCATGACGCCTATTACGACGTGCTTCAGCAAACCATCAGCTCCGGCGATTGGCCCGACGTGCTGATCCTTTCCTCCACTTATTATTCCGCCTATGCCTCCGAAGGCGTGCTGTGGGATATGACCGACGCCTGGGAAAACAGCGCGACCAAAAACAGCGGCCGCTTTATTGGCGACAGCGTCATCGAGGGCCTCAAGATCGACGGGCGGCTGTACGGCTTTGCGCCCACGCGCGGCAATGGTTGTTTGACCTATGTCAAGCAGGCGTGGCTGGACGCTGTGGACATGGATGCGCCTACAAACTATGAAGAATATACCGCGATGCTGGACGCTTTCGTGACCCAGGATCCCGATGGAAACGGCGTGGACGACACCTTTGGCGTATCCGCCGCCGGTTTCATCGGAACAGAAGCGCCTTTTACCAATTACCTGCCGGAGTTTTACCAGGATGCGTATCCCTCGTTTGTGCAGCTGGAAGACGGCACTTGGATTGACGGCTTCACCCAGGAAAGCATGAAGGGCGCGCTGGAGCGCCTGGCCGAAGCCTACAGCAAGGGCTGGATTGATCCCACCACGCTGACCAACGGCACCAAGGATTGCCGCAACAAGTTCTATGACGACGGTTTCGGCGTGTTCACCTACTGGGCCGGCACCTGGGGCACCAACCTCAAGACCAACCTGGAAAACAACGGTCTCAGCGGCGAGCTGGTGGCCCTGGAGCCCATCGCGGAAGTGGACGCTTACTTTGACCGTGTGCCGCCGGTATGGGCCATTACCTCCGCGTGCGAGAATCCCGAAGGCGTGTTCAAGTACTTCATCGACACCATGCTCGACGGCGGCGATATGCAGATGCTGTGGACCTACGGCGCCGAAGGAACGCATTGGAGCACCGCGGCCGAAACGCTCTTCGCCGGCACCGACGCCGAAGTGACCTACGCCGAGGGCGAGTTCCACATGCTGGAGAACCTGGAGACTCCCGGAACCGCCTATACCAAGAACCACATTGACCCCATGCTTGCGCTGGCCACCTTTGCCGAAGGCTACTACGACCCGCAGGAAGAAAGCGTCAAGCCGGAAGCCCGCCTCTCCGCCGAGGTATTCAACACCCACTCCAAGCTGGCCCAAATCGTTCCCTCTACGGAGGAAATGAGCATGTACAACGGCGATCTGACCACCCTCAAAAACGAACTGATCGCCAAGGTCACCATGGGTGAGCTGTCTTACGAGGACGCCATGGCCCGCTTTGAAGCAGACGGCGGCAAGGAATGGTCCGACATTATTGTGGCAAGCCTCAACGCAACCAACTAATTCTGCCCTTGAGGGCGGCCCTTGGGCCGCCCTCATCTTAGGCGGATCGCGCTGCGAATCATTGGGAGGTTATGACATGGAAACTGCCGCGAAGGTCGTCGTCCACAAAGCGCCCCTGAAAGCGCGCATTTATAAATATCGCTGGTTCTATCTGCTATTTTTGCCCGTGGCGGCGTTTGCCGTCGTGTTTCATTACCTGCCGATGTTTGGCATACTGTATTCCTTTACCAACTACAAAATCATTACCGATCCCGTCTGGGTGGGAATGGACAACTTTAAGCGCCTGTTTTCCATGCCCAATTTTTGGACGGCGTTTTCCAATACTTTGGAACTGAGCATCGTCAAGCTCCTCCTAAATACCTTTGCCGCGGTGATCCTTTCGCTGCTGCTCAACGAAATGGTCAACCTGCGCGTCAAAAAGCTTGCCCAAACCGTCATCTACCTGCCACACTTCATGTCCTGGGTGGTGACGGCCTCCGTTTTTCAGCTGATTTTATCGCCCACGACGGCAGGCCTGGTTAACCAAATCCTCCTCAAGCTGGGCGTGATTGAAACCAATATTTATTTTCTGGGCGATTCCAAATGGTGGCGCACAGCCTATTATATTATCAACGTCTGGCGCGATACGGGGTGGGGCACCATCATTTTTATGGCGACGCTGACGGGCATCGACCCCGGCATCTACGAGGCGGCCTCCATCGACGGCGCAGGCCGGTGGAAAAAGATGTGGTATATCACCATGCCGTCACTGGCCAATACCATTATTACCGTCCTTATTCTCAACCTGGCAAAGGTTATGAACCTTTTTGAAAGCGCGTTTGTGCTGCAAAACGATGCCGTGATGGATCAGGCACAGGTGCTGCAAACCTACGTCTACTACCAAACCTTTAACAGCGGCGGCATCCCCAATTACGGCTACACCACGGCCATCGGCCTGTTTCGCTCTGTGGTGGGCATGGTGCTGGTGCTGGCGTGCAACTTCGCAAGCAAAAAAGTCCGCGGACGCGGTATCGTTTAAGCAAGGAGGCGGCAAACATGGCCCAGGTACAAGCCGGTATCGCTTTCCAACGCCGCAAACGCAAGTTCGGCGCCTTTTCCATCATCAATGGACTTTTTTTCCTGCTGGTATGCTTTATTATCCTGATCCCCATCTGGAAGGTGCTGGTGGACTCTTTTGACCTGACCACCGGCTATGGCATGAAGCTTTGGCCGGAGCGCTTCGGACTGGCTGGGTATATATCGGTATTTACCAATCCCACGCTCTACAAACCGCTGATGAACAGCATTCTCACAACCGTGGGCGGCACGTTTTTCGGCCTGATGCTTTCCACCCTGGGCGCGTACGTGCTGATCCAGTTCGATATGCCGGGGCGCAACTTTCTGGCCGGAGCTCTGCTGTTTACCATGATTTTTGAAGGAGGCATGATTCCCTCCTATATCGTCATGCGAAACCTCGGCCTGACCAACTCGCTGTGGGGCGTTATCCTCCTGCCGGCCATTAACGTTTACAACCTCGTGCTTATGCGCAACTTCTTTGAAGGCATCCCCGTGAGCCTTTTTGAAAGCGCCACGCTGGACGGCTGTACGCCCATGCAGACCTTCCTGCGCATCGTGCTGCCTCTGTCCAAGGCGGCGTTGGCCTCCATCGGATTGATGTTTGCGGTGGCCTATTGGAACGATTATACCAATTACAAGCTTTACATTACCAAAGAAACCATGTACAATTTCCAAATGAAACTGCGCTCCATCATGATGGGCTCGGATTTGCCTCAGGCCATTGGCGGCGCAACCGAAAACACGGTGCAAAATGCCGCGGTCATCGTGGCCATCCTGCCCTTTATGATTCTCTATCCCTTTTTGCAAAAGTATTTCGTCAAGGGGATCAACATTGGCGCGGTGAAGGAGTAACCGGCATGACGACGATCTTCTGGGCGGGCGACTCGACCGTGCAGACCAATAGCATCCTTACCTATCCCCAAACGGGAATCGGCCAGGTGTTTGACCGCTATGTGAAGCGCGACGGGGTGCGCATCGAAAATCATGCCCGAAACGGCCGCAGCACCAAGAGCTTTTTGGACGAAGGGCTTTTGATGCCCATCTATGACCGCATGACGCGGGGGGATTTCCTGTTTGTGCAATTTGGACACAACGACGAAAAACAGGACGATCCCGCCCGTTATGCCGCGCCCTTTGGCGAATACAGCGAAAACCTGGAGCGCTTTGTCAATGCGGCGCGCAACAAAGGCGCGTATCCGGTGTTGATTACGCCGCTGACGCGGCGGCTGTGGCGCGACCCAAACGCGCCTTTTCGCCATGACCAGCATGCGCAGGCCGTGCGCGAGACGGCCGCGCGGCTGAAGGCGGCGCTGGTGGATCTTTGCCGGATGAGCGAGGAGCTGGTGGATGCGATTCCTGAGGAGGAAAGCCGCTCCTATTACATGAACCTGCCGCGCGGCGTTTACCCGGCGTTTCCCGAGGGCCTTTGCGATAACACGCACCTTTCGCCCAAGGGAGCGTTGGCGTTTGGCGGACTGATTGCGCAGGGCTTGCATGCGCTGGGCGGGGAATATGCGGCGTTGCTCTTTGAAGGCTACGACCAATGGCGCGGCGAGGGAATGCGATGAAGACAGACAGGCTGTGGCTTTCCGACCAGGGGGACGGGACGTATGTAAACCCCGTTCTCCATTGTGATTACTCCGACCCGGACGTCATTCGCGTGGGCGACACGTATTACCTGACGGCTTCTTCGTTCAACTATGTGCCCGGCCTTCCCATTCTGACCTCGCGCGATTTGGTCAACTGGACGCTGTCCAATTACGCCCTGGAGGAAATCCCGCTGCCTCGCTACCGTGTGCCGCAGCACGCGCAAGGCGTTTGGGCGCCCAGCCTTCGCTATCACGAGGGCTGGTTCTATGTGTTTTTTGGCATGCCCGACGAGGGCATCTTTTGCGTGCGAGCGCGCAATGCGTTGGGAAAATGGGAGAAGCCTGTCTGCGTGCTTCCCGGGAAGGGACTGATTGATCCCTGTCCTTTCTGGGATGACGACGGCTCCGCCTGGGTGGTGCATGGCTATGCCAGAAGCCGCATTGGGTTCAAAAGCGCGCTTGGCATTTTCCCCATGAGCCCAGACGGGACGAAAGCGATCGGGGAGGATCATATCCTCTACGACGGGCGCGCAACCCAGCCCACCATCGAAGGCCCCAAGGCTTACAAACGCGAAGGCTGGTACTACATCTTTGCGCCGGCCGGCGGCGTGGAACACGGCTGGCAGACGGTGCTGCGTTCGCGCAGGCTGCTTGGGCCCTTTGAGGAGCGCGTAACGCTTCGCCAGGGCGATACGCCTGTCAACGGACCGCACCAGGGCGCTTGGGTGGAAACGCAGCGCGGCGAGAGCTGGTTTTTGCATTTTCAATCCTTAGGGCTGTATGGCCGCGTTTTGCATTTGCAACCCATGCGCTGGCTCGAAGACGGCTGGCCGGAAATGGGAGCGGGCGGACAGCCCTGCTTGCGGCATGCCAAGCCTTCGCTCCCCACAAGCCCCATGCGCTCCCTGCAAGCCTCGGACGATTTTTCACGTCTCGGGCTGCAATGGCAGTTTATGGGCAATCCGCCGCCGGGCGCCGCGACGGTTGCACAGCGCCCCGGCTGGCTGCGGCTGCGCGCGTTTCCAACCGGAGAGACGCTTTGGCAATGCCCCCAGGTTCTGAGCCAAAAACTGGTCTGTCCCTCGTTTTCCGCGACGGTTCGCGTAGACGCCGGCGGTTTGGCGCTGTCGCAGCGGGCGGGGCTGGCGCTTTTGGGCGACGGGTACGCCTTCGTCTGCCTGGAGCGGCGGGAGGACGGGCTTTGGCTCCTGAGCGGTTCTGGCGACGCAGACCAGGAAAGAGTGACGAGCTGCCAGGAAACGCCCGTGCAGTGGCTTCGCCTGACGGTGAATCAAACCGGCCTCAACACCGCGCTTGCGCAGTTTTCTATGAGCATGGACGGCGTGCGCTTTGCGCAGGTGGGGCCGGTATACGCCCCGGGCCGGCATACCTGGGTCGGCGCTCGCACGGCGCTGTTTTGCATGTCGCTTGCGCAGGAGAACGAAGGTTACGCCGACTTCGCAGACTTTCGCGTGGAGGCGCTATGAAGGATTTGCATGAGGCCCTTGTGCGGGGCGACCTGGACGCCGTAAAGCGCCTGCTGACGGACGATCCCGCGCTGATTGAGGCAGGCGACGACGAACCCCTCAGCCACGCCGCGGCCCGCGACGCCAGCCTGGAGACGCTGCGCTACCTGGTGGAATACGCCCTGCGCGTTCATCTCAACGCCGTAGACCGTCGTGGGCGGGATCTTCTGCATTACGCAGCGCAAAGCGGCGACGTCGAAAAATGCCGCTATCTCGTCGAACGCGGCGGTTTGGATCCCCTGCGTGCGGACGCGGACGGCCTGACGCCCTACGAGCTGTCGCGCATGGGCGGGCATGCCGCGCTGGAGGCGTATTTTCAATCGCTCGTCGGGGCGCCGCTGGAAAGCATGTACAAAAATCCCGTGCTGCGGGGCATGTATCCGGATCCTTCCATCGTTCGCGTCGGCGAGGATTTCTACATGGTGCATTCCACCTTCGTCTACTTTCCCTGCATCCCCGTCAGCCATTCGCGCGATTTGGTGCATTGGCGGCTGATCGGCCACGCCATCGAGAATCCCGACTGGGCGGAGCTGGAGGGCTTGGAAGGCGGACGCGGATACTGGGCCCCGGACATTTCCTACGCGGACGGCCGGTTTTACATTTGCGCCACCTACCGCCACAATGATGAGGGCCCCATTCGCCGCCGGCAGATGATCGTCAGCGCCGCCAGACCGGAAGGGCCGTATACCAAGCCGGTGTTCTTTCACGAGGAAGGCATTGATCCGTCGCTGTTTCACGACGATGACGGCCGGCATTACCTGCTGGTTAACCGCGGCGCGCGCCTCATGGAAATGGATCTGCGCACGCTGACGCCAATGGGCCGGCCCAAGCTGTTGTATTACGGAAGCTACGGACGGTCGCCGGAAGGCCCGCACCTGGTCAAAAAGGACGGCTGGTATTATCTGTTTCTGGCCGAAGGCGGCACGGGCATGGGACACCGGGAAACCGTCGCGCGCTCGCGCACGCTGTGGGGCCCCTATCAAAAGAGCCCCTACGGGCCGGCGATTCGCCAGACGGATGAGCGCGCGCTCATCCAGCGCTGCGGACATGGGAAGCCCGTCATGCTGGCGGACGGAAGGTGGTTCATGCCCTATTTGTGTGGCCGGGCTTTGGAGGGCAAGCATACGGTGCTAGGCCGCGAAACCGCCCTGGACGAACTGCGCTGGACGCCGGACGGTTGGCCTCTGTTGGACGGGCCTTCGTCCATGAGGCCGCTTCCGCTGCCAAGCGTCAAAGCGCCGGGCCCCACGGACTGGCTGACCCCCAGAGCACCCAAAGATGGGGAAATTCGTTGGGAAGGGGAGCGGCTGGTTTTGTTGGGCGGCGCGTTTGCGCTAGCAGACCGGCGCTGCACCAGCCTTTTGTTGCGGCGGCAGACGGCTTTTTCCTTCCGCTTTGACGCCGTCCTGACCGTGCCTTGCGCCGGAGAAGCCGGGGTGGTTTGCTATTATGACGAGCATTCGTTTTTGGCCTTGGGCGTGTGCGTAAACGCAGAAGGCTGCCGGCTGCGCGCGTACGAGCAGGCAGGCTACGAGGCGAACGAGCGGGCGGTTGTGGAAACAAAGGCAATGCCGGGCGATCAAATCACGCTGAGCGTTCAAGCTAGGGGGTTATGCCGCTGGCTGTCCTTTGCGCAGGCAGGCGCGCCAGAGCAGCTTTTGTGCCGCGTTGAGGATACCGCTTACCTCAGCGACGAAGGCGTCGCCATTGGCAAGCGCTTCACCGGCGCGATGGTCGGCCTGTACGCGCTCTTCGGCGCGGAAGCGTCGTTTGAAAGAATTCGCTACACGCCTCAAACGGAGGGAATCGTGCCATGATTGCATTGACCGACGGGCAAATTCTGCGCTTTGTGGATCGGCTGGAGCGCGACGAAGTATGCATGCACGGTTTTGAGCTGCGCCAAGGCGGAGACATCCGCGCGCAGGGCGATTGGCGGCCGTTCGACAGGGGCGAGCCGCACCGCATGTATTCGGTCAGCAAAAGCATGGTGTCCCTGGCGGTCGGGATGCTGGCCGGCGAAGGGCTGCTGCGTTTGGACGATCCCATCGTGCGCTACTTTCCCGACCTGTTGCCGCCGCGCCCCGACGAACGGCTGACGCGGCTTTGCATCAGCGATATGCTGCGCATGGCGACGTGCCACCGCGCGACCACGTACAAAACCGCGCCCTGCGATTGCTGGGCGGCGTCGTTTTTTACGGTTGCGCCCACGCACGAGCCGGGCACCCTGTTTCAGTACGACACTTCCGCCACGCAGGTGCTTGGGGTTTTGTGCGAGCGCCTCAGCGGGCAAGGACTGCTGGAATTCCTGCAAAACCGGGTTTTTGACGCGGCGGGCGCGACGGGCCCCAAAAAATGGCTGACCGATCCATCCGGCGCGCCGCAGGGCGGATCGGGGCTGATGATGACGTTGGAGGATTTGGGCAAAGTCGCGCAGTTGATCATGGACGGCGGGCGCGGCGTGCTGGACAAAGGATATTTGTCCCTGGCGACGACACGGCGCATCGACACGCCTTTGGAGCGCAACCCGGAGGAGCGGCACGGATATGGCTGGCAATTCTGGATGACGCGATCCGGGTGGGCCATGTACGGCATGGGCGGTCAATTGGCCGTGGCCTGGCCGCAGCGTGATTTGCTGCTGTGCACCACGGCCGATACGCGGCTGGACGCCTTTGGGGTGCAGCGCATCTACGACGCCTTCTTTGAGAGCTTTTCACAGCCGGAGGAGGCGCCCGCGGGCCGGGGGCAATTGCGAGAGCGGCTGGATGCGCTTGAGGTGCGCGGCGTGCGCCATGACCCGGGCGCGCGAATGGCGTGGACGGGCACGTACCGCGTGGCGTCCAACACCTCCGGCCTGGAAGCCGTCGCCTTCGGCCCAAACGAGGTGCGCCTGGAATGGAAGCATGGCGTGCACGTGTTTGCCTGGGGCGCGCCGGGATGTGTTCAAAAAGGCGTGTTCAGCGGCACGCAGATACCCACGCTGACCTCGGCTGGCGTTTCGTCAGGCATGCTGCGGGTGCGCTGTCAGCTTATTGGCGAACGTCCGGGCGGCGTCGAAATGCTCTTTGCAGCCCAAGGGCCGCACTTAACCATTCGTTTGCGCGGTATGTCAGACCCTTATATTGACTGTTACGACGGATGGTTCTGCGCACACGCCTGATCCTCGTTCAAACGGAGGCGGTTTTTGCGCCATAGGCCGCTCAAAGCCAGCGCGAAAAGAAGAACCGTGCTGATCCCGTTGGAAACGACCACGGAATACCAGACGCTGCGCACGCCCATGTTCAGCATATGCTCGCAGACATAGAGCGTGGCAAAGCGAAACACCCAAAGCCGGGACGCGCTGACGGCCATGGTGACCTGCGTATGCCCGGCGCCTTGGAACAGGCCGGTTGCGGCGTTGTAGATGCCGTTTGTCCAACACCAGAAGGCCATGATGCTCAGGAAGTCAGCAGCCATGCCAATGACGGACGCGTCATTGGAAAAGATGCTCACGATGGCTGTGGACACGGCCGGACGGGAGAGGATCAGCCCGCCCACAAACAGGAACGCCACCGAAGCCACGGATGCCACACGGTAACATTGCCAAGCGCGCTGCGGCTGGCGAGCGCCCATGTTTTGGCCCACGATGGTGCTCACCGCCGAGCCGATGGCGTTGGAAGGGAGGGAGATCAAGCCGTTGACCTTGTTGCCGATGCCGTAAGCGGCCATGGCGTCTACGCCGTATGCGTATACGCTGCGGCTCATCAGCAAAAAGCCAAGCTGCATGGTGCTTCCGCCCAGCGCCGTGGGCAGGCCGATGCGTACGATGGCGCGGAGGTTTTCGCGCTCGGGCTTCATCAGGCGCACATTCAGGCGCGTCAGCTCGTCCCGGCGGGACAGCAAAACCAGCGCGATGGCCGCGGGAACCCCTTTGGCCAGGACGGTCGCAAGCGCGGCGCCCGCCGCGCCCAAGCGCCATACAACCATCAGCACCGGGTCGAGAATCATGTTGACGGCGATGCCCAGAAGGTTGAGGGCCACGGGCCGCACGGTATCGCCCTGCGCCTGACGGACGGCTTGATAAAGATTGACGATGAAAAGAAAGGGCATGTCGGTAATGGCGATGCGCAGGTAGCTTACGGCATGCCGGTAGGTTTCGCCGTTCGCGCCCAACCAGGAGACCAGCAGGGGCGTCACGGCAGCCAGCGCGCCCGCGCACAGCAAGGAAAAGCCCATGGCGCAGGCGAAAATTTGGTTGGCCATGCGCCGCGCCTCTGTTTGCATTCGAGCGCCGATGTACTGGGACACCATGACCGCGGTCGCCACGGTCAACCCACCGCCAAAGCCGATGACGATGTTTTGCACAGGGGTGACTAGGTTGATGGCGGCCAGCGGCTCCTTGCCGATTTGTCCCAGCCAATAGGTGTCGGTGAGGTTGTAGAGGGTCTGCAAAAAGCTGTTGACCACCACCGGCACGGCAATGGAGAGCATGGCGCGCAGCAGGTTGCCCTCCAGGATTTGCCGGGTGTTGTCGGCACGCTTCACGGCAAACGTCATCTCGCTTTCGTCAAGGTCGGCAACCTCATTATACCTCAGTTGTTCGATGGAAGAAAGTACTTACACGAAATTGAGGTATCAAATGCCTATAATAACATAGCTGTTATAATAACGGTTTCACTATCTTGAGAATAATGTGTAAGAGCTTACACACAAGGGGGAGCGAAGCGCATGGATGTGAAGGCGTACATTGACGGTTTCTTGGCCCGGTACAAGCCCTACAAGCCCTATTGGAACTATGAGGACGGATGCGTGCTCATCGGTTGCGTCCATCTCTTCCAGGCAACCAAGGACGCGCGCTACTGCGATTTCGTCCTTGACTACCTTTCCCAGCGCGTCATGCCGGACGGAGACATCCCCACCTATGAGCGCGGGCAGTACAACATCGACAGCATTAACACCGGCAAGACGCTCTTTTTCGCGCTGGATCAAACTGGCGACGAACGCTACCGCAAGGCCATTGAATGGCACATGGAGCGCCTTAGGCAGCATCCCCGATGCCAATGCGGAAACTATTGGCATAAATCCATCTACCCCAACCAAATCTGGCTGGACGGATTGTACATGGCCCAGCCGTTTGTCATGGCCTATGAAATGCGCTTTGGCGGCATGCGCAAGGTGGCCGATATCGTTATGCAGTTTCAAAACGTGCGCAAATTTCTTTTCGACGAAGCGAAGGGCCTTTGCTATCACGCGTACGACGAGGCGCGCGTACAGCCCTGGGCCAACAAACAAACCGGCTGCTCGCCCAATTTTTGGCTTCGTTCCATGGGCTGGTACCTGATGGCGCTGGTGGACTGCATGGACGGCATGAACGAGCAGCTCTTCGAGCATTACAAGGCGTTGGAGGCCATTTTCCGCGAGGCCATCCGGGGCATTCTGCGCTACCAAGACCCCAAGACCGGGCTGTTCTATCAGGTGATCGACCGCGCGGACGTAGCGGGGAACTATCTGGAAACCTCAGGATCCGCGATGATCGCCTATGCGCTGATGAAGGGCGAGCGCATGGGAGCCTTGCTGCAGGGCCGCTATGCGGCGCTGGGGGCCAAGGCGTTTGACAGCTTGGTTTCGGACAAGCTCTATGCCGACAAGGATGGCGTGGTGCGGCTGCACGACATTTGCCTGGTCGCAGGGCTTGGCCCCGGCGAAAAGCGCGACGGGTCGGTGGCCTACTATCTCAGCGAGCCGCGCGCTTGCGACGACAGCAAGGGCGTCGGGCCGTTCATGATGGCTTATGCGCAGCGGCTGCGGATGGGGGAGTGAGGCGCCCATGAATATCCAATGCTTGTTTGTGACCGGGCGGGCGGCCTCGGTCGCCTTGATGGATGGCGGCCTCTATGAAACGCTTCGCCCCTATCGCCTGACCCTCAACGGAAAACCCTGGGGCGAAACCGGCAGGGTGGTCACGTCGTTGTACGGGTTGTGGCCGGCCACCGCTTACGAGCTATGCGCCTGGGACGGCGACGCTTGCGAGGCCAGGCTTTCCTTCACAACGCTGGCGGAGTCGGTCACGCTGGACGTGCGGCGCATGGGCGCGTTGGGCGACGGCATGCACGATGATACGCCGGCCCTGCAAGCCGCCATCGCCTGCTGTCCGCCGGGCGGACGGGTGCTGATTCCCCGGGGAGAGTATGCCGTGGGGCCGCTGTTTCTCAAAAGCCATGTCCGAGTTGAGTTCCAGGAGGGCGCGGCGCTGCGGCTTTGGACCGAGCGAAGCCGGTTTCCCATTCTTCCAGGGCTGACCTTGGCCACCGATGAGGCCGGCGAGTACGACCTGGGCGCCTGGGAAGGCAATCCGCTGGACATGTATGCCGCTTTGCTCAACGGCGTGGAGGTGGAGGACGTACACCTGTACGGCCCGGGCCTGGCGGACGGATGCGCGCAGCTGGGCGACTGGTGGCAAAACCCAAAGGTTCGCCGCGGCGCTTGGCGCGGAAGACTGCTGTTTTTATGCCGGTGCCGCGACGTTACGGTCATGGGCCTGTGCTTTGCCAACAGCCCGTCATGGAACCTGCATCCGTATTTCAGCCAAAACCTGCGGTTCCTGGATCTCTTTGTGACCGCGCCAGCCGACAGCCCCAATACCGACGGCTTTGACCCGGAAAGCTGCCAGGGCGTTTTGGCGGCCGGATGCCGGTTTTCGTTGGGCGACGACTGCGTGGCCATCAAATCTGGCAAGCTCTACATGGGCTGCGCCCGTCAAACGCCGTGCGAGAACGTTGAAATCATGCATTGCCTGATGGAAAACGGGCACGGGGGCGTGACCATCGGCAGCGAAATGGCCGGCGGCGTCAAGGATGTGCGCGTGCATCATTGCCTGATGCGCCGCACCGACCGCGGCCTTCGCATCAAAACCCGGCGTGGCCGCGGCAAATGGGGCGTGGTGGACGGCATCGTATTTGAGGATGTCAAAATGGAGCGCGTCAGCGCTCCCCTGGTGGTCAACGAAATGTATTTTTGCGATCCCGACGGTCATACGCCCTATGTTCAAAGCCGGGATGCGCAGCCGGTGGACGAGCGCACGCCGCGCGTGGGCCGCATTGCTTTTTCGCGCGTAACAGCGCTGGGTTGCGGCGCGTGCGCTGGGTATTTGCTGGGCTTGCCGGAAAAGAAAATCGAGCGCGTGGAGCTTAGCGACGTTCGCTTCTCCTTTGCGCCCGACGCGCCGCCCATGGCGCCTGCCATGGCCGACGGGGTTGAGCCCTGCGCCAGACAAGGGCTGATGGCGTTGAATGTTGTGCATTTGGCGCTGTACAACGTTGTTTTTGAGGGACAGGACGGCGCGGAACTCATCGCCGAACAGGTGGACGACTTGCGCCGGGAATAGGCGTTAGTTGTATTCCACCACCTGCTGGTACGCCTTGTAGGTGCTGGTGTGCAGCAATTCGCGGCTGGTTTCCTGGCCGTTGAGCTTCCAGACCTTGTAGGTGTCCACCACGTAGCCGGTGCGCGACTTCACGGTCACCTCGCTGGTGCCGTAAGGAAGGCTGGAGTTCTGGACGTATTTGACTTCCACCGGCGGGTCGATGGTGCGTACCACGGTGCTTTCCAAATCAATGGTGACGCCCTCGCCAAGGGACATGCCCCAGATTTCCGCGCTCATCTTGCGGTTGTCGTAATAGGTGATGATAAAGATGGGGCTGTCGGTGTTGTTCTTGAACTTGAAGTCCAGGTTGGGCCAGTTAACGGTTGCATCTTCGCCGATGTTGACGTAGGTGCTGGGCCAGGCGTGCGGACTGCGCTCCACGATTTCCAGATTGGCCCTTGCCACGGCGTTGAACAGGGTAGAGGACACCTGGCAGATGCCGCCGCCCACCTCGTCGATGCTTTTTCCGCCGGAGATTGCGCCGGCGGATTTGTAGCCTTTGTCCGTGGTGCGCTGTCCAGTCATATCGTTAAAACTGAAGGTTTCTCCAGGCAGGAGCGCGGTGCCGTTGATGGCCTTGCATGCGAGGTCGATATTGGTGTTGCGATCGGAATCGCTGGTGGTGGTCGTGGTATAGGCCGCTACCAAGGTAAAGTTTTTCGCCAAGAATTCCTTTGTGATCGAAGGCTCTGTGACGATGGGATCCACCGTGACCGTGACGCCGCTCTCCCAGCGATCCAGGGCCTCGGTCACGCGCTCATAAAGCAGGTCGGCGTCCAGGGTGACGCCGGGCTGCGAGTCGGTGAAGGAAAACGTGCGCGTGTTGTAGTCAAACGACAGAATTTGCGCATCCACCGGATCGCGGGTGACGTAGGCGGCGATTTCATCGACGATAGCGCGCACGGCGTCATGGTCGTAGCTGGCGGTGGTGGTGAGGTTGACGCCGCTGGTGCGCAGATTCAGCGCCGTGTCCAGCCGCTCCCGAAAAGGTGTGGAGGTTTGCAGCGCCGAGGTATTGGTGCGTCCAATGGCGTAGGCGCGCTCCAGCACATTGCCCAGGTTGCGCTGGGCCGGCACATTGCTGGGGTTGATGGTGCGGCTGAGATTGCCGATGACCACCGTCACGTCAAAGGCGTTTTGCGCGTCCAGCTGCGTTTCGCCCACGGCTTCCCGCGCCTGCTCCATCGTCATGTCGCCCACGTGGATGCCGTCGATAAAGATGCCGGGGTAAATGACATCCCGGTCCATGTAGGCGCGGTACTGCTTATAGGTTGCCACGACATCGGCGTCGTAGCGCAAAAGCTCGCCGTTGATAAAGGCAAAGTTGTCAAAGTCCTTCCAGAAGTAACCCGCCATCTGCGGCATCATCACCACGCCCAGCACCATCACGCCCAACAAGCTCAGCGCGATTACCGCCACATACAGATACGCCTTGGCGCCGCCGCCCCTGCGACTGTCGCGCTCGCGTGCCGGCGGCGCGGCGGGCTTGGTTTGCGTGCGGCCAATGGGCTGCCGGGGCAAAGGGGAAGCCTGGCGAGGCGGCGAAGCTGACGGCGCGCGCGATTGGACGGGCACGTCGGATACCGAATCGCGCCAGGACGGGTCGTCGTCAAAGTAGGAGGATGCCTCGTTAGAATCCGAAAGCAGGCTGGAATGCTGAAGCGTTTCGAGGCTGGCTGGCGCCGCGAAAGCGCCGCTTTCGTTGACAATAAGCTTTTGCGCGTCCTGTGACGCGCTGCCGGCCGAAGCCGCGCCGCTGCGCTTGCTTGGCAAGGGAAAACCTCCTTACGGCTGATGGTTGAGCATGCGGTAGCTAAGCACTTCCAAGCCTTCGTCCAGATGTACGTTAACGGCGCAGGCGCCGTCTGGCAGCTTGAGATCCACGGGCGCAAAGTTCCAAAAGCCGCGCACACCGCAGGCGAACAATTCTTCCACCAAACGCTGCGCGCCGTCGACCGGAACCGCCAGCACCGCGATATCCACCGGATGTTCCTGAATATAACGTTTGGCAAGCCGGACATCTTGCACCTGCATTTCACCGATGCAGACGCCGATTTTTTGCGGATCGTCGTCAAACACGGCGTCGGTCACAAAGTTGTTCTTGGCAAAGGAGTCCGACAGGGCCACCGCGCGGCCGATGTTGCCCGCGCCAATAATGATGAGGTGGTGCTGCCGGTCTACTCCGAGCGTGCGGCCGATGTGCTCGCGCAATCCGGCGACCGAGTAGCCGTAGCCCTGGCGTCCGATACCGCCGAAGCTGTTGATGTCCTGCCGGATCTGCGATGCCGTCAGCCGCATGCGCTGGCCCAGCTCCTGCGAGGAAATCTGCAAAACGCCTTCCTTTTCCAACTCTTTGAGATGTCTGTAGTAGGCGGGAAGCCGCTTGATGACCGCTTCCGAGATATATCCTGCCATGACGCGCGTTCCTCCATTCCATGCGGACAGCCCCCAAAACAGCGCAAGGCATGTCCCGCGCGTTCAAGAGGCCGCAAAAAGCCAATTTGTATTATAGCATAGGGGAATTGCCATCACAAGCAGATTTTGCGGGACAAAACGCGGCCGCGCCCGCCAAACGCGTGGGGCGCGGCCGCAAGGATTATGCCGCCTTTTCAAATTGCGCCTGGTACAACTCCTTGTAAAACCCGCCCAGGGCCAGGAGCTCCTCGTGTGTTCCCTGCTCCACGATGTCGCCGTCGCGCATGACCAAAATGAGGTCGGCGTCGCGGATGGTGGAAAGCCGGTGGGCGATCACAAAGCTCGTGCGGCCGCGCGTCAGCTCGTCCATGCCCTTTTGCACATAGGCTTCCGTGCGCGTGTCCACGGAGCTGGTGGCCTCGTCGAGAATGAGAATCTTGGGATTGGCCAGGATTGCGCGCGCAATGGTGAGCAATTGTTTTTGCCCCTGAGAAATGTTGCTGGATTCCTCGTTGAGCACCATGTTGTAGCCGCCCGGCTGCGTCTTGATGAAGTGATGCGCGTGCGCTGCGCGCGCAGCGGCCATCACTTCTTCGTCCGTGGCGTCCAGGCGTCCGTAACGGATGTTCTCGCCGATGGTGCCGCCAAACAGCCAGGTATCCTGAAGCACCATGCCAAACAGCAGCCGCAGCTCGTCGCGGTCAAAGTCGCGGATGTCGTGTCCGTCGATCAGGATCCGCCCGCCGGTCACGTCGTAAAAGCGCATGAGCAGGCGAACCATCGTGGTCTTGCCGGCGCCCGTGGGCCCAACGATGGCCACTTTCTGGCCCGGGCGCACGGTTGCGGAAAAGTCGTGGATGATGGTGCGATCGGGCGTGTAACCAAAGCGCACGTGGTCGAACGTGACCTCGCCGCGGATGCCCTCGATGCTGACGGGATTGGGAACGCTGGGGGCTTCCTCGGGCTCGTCAAGGAATTCAAACACGCGCTCGGCGGCAGCCATGGTGCTTTGCAGCACGTTGGCAATCTGCCCGATTTGGGAAATGGGCTGGTTGAAGCTGCGGACGTATTGGATGAAGCTCTGGATATCGCCCACGGTGATCGCGCCGGAGGCGGCGTAGGCCGCGCCCATCACCACCGCCGCCACATACCCCAGGTTGCCGATGAAGCTCATGATCGGGTGCATCAGGCCCGAGAGAAACTGCGACTTCCAGGCCGAACGGTGCAGCTTGTCGTTGGTTTTGTCAAAGGCCTGGGAAACGCGGTCTTGCGCGTTGAAGGCCTTGACCACGCCGTGGCCGCTGAAAATTTCCTCGACTTGGCCGTTGACCTCGCCTAGATACCGCTGCTGCCCGACAAAGTACTTCTGGCTTTTTTTAATGACGACGCCCATTAGCAGGCCGCTCAGCGGCAAAATGCACAGCGCGACCAGCGTCATTTGCCAACTGATGCTAAACATCATCGCCAAAACGCCGATGGCCGTGGTTAGCGAGCTGACGATTTGCGAAAGGCTCTGGCTCATGCTCTGGCCCAGGGTATCAACGTCGTTGGTGACGCGGCTGAGGATTTCACCGTGGGTTACGCGGTCAAAGTAGCTCATGGGCAAGCGATGCACCTTGGCGGCCAGGCGCTTGCGCAGGTCATAGCTCAGCCGCTGGCTGACCCCGGCCATGATGAAGCTTTGCAAAAAGCTCATCAAGGCGCTGAGCGCATACAAGCCCAACAGCACCAGCAAAAGCCGGGCGATTTGCTCATAGTCAATACCGCTGCCTCCGCTGAGCCTGCGCATCAGGCCGGCAAAAATCTCGGTGGTGATTTCGCCCATCTTCTTGGGCCCAATGATGCTGAAAACGGCGCTTCCCGCGCTCAGCGCCACGACGCCCGCCAAACTGATGCGAAACCGCCCCAGCTGCTTAGAGAGTTTGCGCAGCGTTCCGCTGAAATCCTTGGCGCGCTCGCCGACGCCCGGAGGCATGCTGGGCCCGCGACGGGGGGCATTATGCTTGCGTTCCACGTTCTAGCTCCTCCTTTGACAGCTGGCTCATGGCGATTTGACGGTAAATCTCGCAATCGCGCATCAGTTCGGCATGCGTTCCCTTGCCCACGAGACGGCCTTCATCCAAAACCAGAATCTGCTGGGCGTGCATGACCGTAGAAATGCGCTGGGCCACCACAATTACCGTAGCGTCTCGCTGTGTTTGGGCCAAAGCCGAGCGCACCTGGGCGTCGGTTTTGAAGTCCAGGGCGGAAAAACTGTCGTCGAAAAGATAGATTTCAGGCGATTTGGCGACGGCTCTGGCAATGGACAGGCGCTGCTTTTGCCCGCCGGACACATTGGCGCCGCCTTGTGCGATGTCGCTTTGATAGCCGTCCTCCCGCTGGAGAATAAAGCCCTCGGCCTGCGCAATCTGCGCGGCCTCCCGCACCCGCTCGGGCGCGATGTCCTTGGATCCAAAGCCGATGTTGCTTTCTACCGTGCCGGAAAACAGAACGCCCTTTTGCGGCACATAGCCAATGCGGTCGCGCAAGGCGTTGAGGTCGGCCTGGCGCACGTCGCACCCATCCACCAGCACCTGGCCTTCTGTCACATCGTAAAAGCGCGGGATCAGGTTGATCAGCGTGCTTTTGCCACAGCCCGTTCCGCCCAGGATGGCCGTGGTTTGCCCCGGCAGGGCCGTAAAGCTGATGTGGCTGAGCGTGTCTTCCTCCGAGCCTGGATAACGAAAACGAACATCCTGGAATGTCACGGTACCGCGCAGGCTGTCGTCAAAAGGCTTCGGCGAAGCCGGACTTGCAATGCTTTCCGGCGTGTCCAAAACCTCCTGAATGCGTCCGGCGGATACGCTGGCACGGGGAAGCATAACGCTCATCAGCGAGATCATCAAAAACGCCATGATAATCTGCATGGTGTATTGGATGAAGGCCAGCATATCGCCCACCTGCATCGCCCCAGCGTCGATGCTGCCCGCGCCCACCCACATGATCAGAACGCTGATGCCGTTCATGGTCAGCATCATCAGCGGCATCATACCGCCCATCAGCCGGCCCACAAAGAGCTGCGTTTTTTTCAAGGCCATGGACGCCGCGTCGAAACGCTCCTCCTCGCGCGACTGCGTGCAGAAGGCGCGGATGACCGGCAGGCCGGTCAGGGTTTCGCGCATGACGCGGTTCACGTCGTCGATCTGCTTTTGCATGCGCTTAAAGCGCGGCATGCCCAGCAAGTACAAGACCAGCACGATGGCCATCACCAGCGCCACGCCCAGCGCGATCACCCAGGCCATGGACGAGTTGGCGTTCAGGGCCTTGATCACGCCGCCAATACCGATGATGGGCGCGTAGATGACCATGCGAAGCAGCATGACCGTCACGTTTTGCACCTGCTGGATGTCGTTGGTGGAACGGGTGATGAGGGAAGCGGTGGAAAAGCGATCCATTTCCTGCTGGCTGAAGCGGATAACCTGATGGAACACCTTGCGCCTGAGATCACGGCCAAGGCCGGCCGCCGTGAGGCTGCCAAAGAAGCCGACCGCCACCGCCGCCGCCGTTCCCAGAAGGGCGATGAGCAGCATCTTCAGACCGTTTTGCCAGATGGCGGCGTTTTGAATGGCGTGCAAATCCATGCCCAGGGCTTCATATTCGCCGCACACGGCGGAGATGGCCGCCTGCCGCAGCGTGCCTTGCGGCAAATGCGCGTCCAGCGCTTCGTCGACGGCTTTCAACACCGCAGAGCGCTGCGAGGCGCTGAGCGAGGCAAGCAGGGACGCCGCTTCGCCGGCGGAAAGGCTGGTATCGAGATCCTGGCCAAAGTAGGAGCTCAGGTCCAGATCGCCCGAGCCTTCGACCATCGCCTCCAGCGTCCAGGCGCGGTCAAATTGCTCGTCCAGCTCGCTCAGGACTTCCTCGTCCACCTCCTGGCGAACCATCACTTCTTCATCCTGGAGCGTGACGCCCAGGCGCGAAAGCGTTTCCGCGTCCGCCGGCTCGTAATACGCCTCCGCCCCTTCCATCCACGGCGCAAGCGAATTCAACACGCTGGCGCGCACAGCGTCGGGGGCGCTGTGCTGGATGCCTTGCTGCTGGATGCCAACGTCCACAATGGCCGCTGTGTAGGTGGGCAGCGTGAGCTCGCTCATGGCCTGCACTACCAAGAGCGCCACAATGACCGCCAGCATCCAGGCGTAGGGCTTGAGGTGCTTAAACATTTTATGCATGCTTGCGGTTTCCCTCCCCCCGTATGATGCGCAAAAAGCCCACGTTCCTATGAACGATTAAAGGATATTTTAACCTTTGCAACTGGCAACGTCAAGAAACCGAACCATTGTTCACAGTTTGTTTTCACAGCCTTTGGAGTGGTTGGTCAATTGCGAAAAGTGTGTTATAATGCACATAGTACGACGGGGAGGGGCTTATGATCGATATTTTTTTGCACAGGGGAAAGGAACAGCGCGTATATGGCGGACATCCTTGGATTTTTCGCAGCGATATCGACCGCGTGACCGGCCCGGAAACGGACGGCGTTGCGCGCGTGTTCTCGTCCAAAGGCGCTTTTTTGGCCATGGCGGTCTATAACCCGCTTTCCATGATCAGCCTGCGCGTTCTCAGCCGCCGGGAGGAAGTCATTGACGGCGCGTTCATCCGGGGCCGCGTCAAGCGCGCCCTGGCGTACCGCCGCCTGTTTGCCGACCTCAACAGCTGCCGCTTGCTGTTTGCCGAAAGCGACGGCTTGCCCGCGGTGATTGCCGATAGCTTTGGCGGCGTGATTGTCCTGCAAATTCTCTGCCGGGGCATGGAGCCGTTCAAAGAAGAGCTGGTAAGCGCGCTGGTGGAAGAGCTGCATCCCATGGGCGTTTACGAGCGAAACGACGTACCTGTGCGCGAACTGGAGGGCCTGGAGCAGCGCACGGGCCTTTTGTATGGCGCCGTACCTGAGCGTGTGGAAATTCAGGAAAACGGCGTTCGGTTTTTGGTGGATGTGCGCCAAGGCCAAAAGACCGGCTTTTTCCTGGATCAGAAGGAAAACCGTGCCGCGATCGCGCCCATTGTGCGCGACGCAAGCGTGCTGGACTGCTTTACGCATACGGGCAGCTTTGCGCTGCATGCGGCCCGGTATGGCGCCAAGGAGGTCTTGGGCGTGGACATCAGCGAGCACGCCTGCCTCTGCGCCCAGGAGAACGCGCGGCTGAACGGCGTGACGGATCGCGTGGATTTCACATGCGCCAACGCCTTTGATTTTCTGCGCGCTAGCCTGGAGGAAAAACGCCGTTACGACGTCGTCATCCTGGATCCGCCGGCCTTCGCCAAAACGCGCTCGGCCGTGGAAGGCGCCCTGCGCGGCTATAAGGAAATCAATTTGCGGGCCATGAAGCTCTTGAAAGACGGCGGATTTTTGGTTACCTGCTCATGCAGCCAGCACGTGACGCCGCCGCTATTTCAGAAGATGCTCTTGGACGCGCAAAAAGACGCGCGGGTGCAACTGCGCCAAATGGAGTGGCGCACACAGGGGCGCGACCATCCCATATTGCCTTCGGCGCCTGAGACGCAATATCTGAAATGCGGGATTTATCAGGTGTTCAAGTAGGAGGCCGCCTATGAAACGACCGTGCGCGTTTGGAATTTTGGCGCATGTGGACGCCGGCAAAACCACGTTGAGCGAGCGCATCCTGCACGCCTGCGGCGTGGTGCGCGCTCTTGGGCGCGTGGATTACGGCACGGCGGCGCTGGATGCAGACG
Source organism: Candidatus Limiplasma stercoravium (assembly GCA_018715175.1). Taxonomy (GTDB): domain Bacteria; phylum Bacillota; class Clostridia; order Christensenellales; family Aristaeellaceae; genus Limiplasma; species Limiplasma stercoravium. The sequence continues at coordinate 38,604 of DVME01000102.1, read as the reverse complement.
AAATTGAACGGGAAAGGGGCATTACCGTCTTTTCCGATCAAGCGGCATTTGAGCTGGAAGGCCGACGCATGACGCTGATTGACACGCCGGGGCACGCCGATTTTGGCGGCGAAACCGAGCGCGCGATGCTGGCCATGGATTTGGCCATCCTGGTGGTGGACGGCGCTTCGGGCATACAGGCGCATACCGCCTCGCTGTTTTCGCTGGCCGCGCGTTACCGCTTGCCGGTTCTTCTGTTTATCAACAAGACGGATTTGCCGTCCTGCGATCTGCAATCAACCTTGCGCCAGGCCAAGCGGCGCCTCAGCCCCGCTTTGGTCGCGCTTACAGACGGTATGCCGGACATGGAAGCGCTCTCGATGATCGACGACGCGTTTTGCGAGGCGTATCTCAACGCAACCGCCACCCGCGAAACAGCTTGGGAAACGCTGGCGCGGCGCTTTCATCGGCGGGAGGCGTTTCCGGTGCTTTCGGGAGCGGCGCTGAGCGGCACGGGCGTGAAAGAACTGCTGGAGACGTTGGCACGGCTGAGCGATTTTCAGGCGCCTGACTGCTCCGGCTTGGACGGCGTGGTCTACAAGGTGCGCCGCGATCCAAGCGGCGAGCGCGTTACTTTTGTGCGCCTGTTTTCGGGATCCCTTCGGCCCAGAGACGCCCTGCGCGTCGGCGACGGCGTGGAAAAAGTGCATCAGCTGCGCCTCTACCGCGGCGCGGCGTTTTCTTCCTTGGAGCAAGCCGGCCCGGGCGACGCGGTCGGCGTGACCGGTTGGTCGACGCCGCGCTGCGGAGATATGCTGCGCGACGGCGTGTGGACGGCCCCTGCCAGGGCGTTCGCCACCGCGTCGGTGCTCAGCGCCCGCGTGGAGGCCGCTCAGGGAGCAACGCCGCACGCGCTTTTGAGCGCCATGCGAACATTGGAGGAGGAAGAGCCGACGCTCAGCGTCGGCTGGGAGCCGCAAAACGCGACCGTGACGGCCCGCGTGATGGGCACGGTGCAAACCGAGGTGCTTTCTCAGCTGCTCCGGCGGCGCTTTGGCATCGAGGCGCGCTTTCGGGAGCCGCTGGTGCTGTATCATGAAACCGTGGCCGCGCCGGTGGTAGGATGCGGGCATTACGAGCCGCTTCGCCATTACGCGGAGGTGCATTTGCGCCTCAGCCCGGGCGAAAGGGGAAGCGGCGTTGTCTTTGAAAGCCGGTGCCACGTCAACGACCTGCCGCTACACTATCAGCGGCTGATCGGCACGCACGTTTTGGAGCGGGAACATCGGGGCGTCCTGACCGGCGCGCCGCTGACGGATGTGAGGGTGGAACTGCTATCCGGGCGGGCGCATCTTAAGCACACCGAAGGCGGAGACTTTCGGCAGGCGGTTTACCGCGCCATCCGCCAGGCGCTTTTCAAGGCGCAAAGCGTGCTGCTGGAGCCGTATTATGCTTTCGTTCTGACCGTACCGACGGATTGTTTGGGCCGCGTGATGACCGACCTGACATCCATGAGCGCGTGCTACGATCCGCCGGAGCCCATGGAAGACGACGTGCGCCTGACGGGACGCGGCCCGGTTCAAACGATGATGGCGTATCCGCCCGCGCTTCGCGCCCTCACGCGCGGCCGGGGCGACATTCAGCTTGTAGCGGACGGATACGAGCCCTGCCACAATGCGGAGGCGGTCATAGCCGAGATCGCGTACAACGCCTTGGCCGATACCGACCAAACGCCTCACAGCGTATTTTGTTCTCACGGGGCGGGCTATCTGGTGCCTTGGCAGGAGGCGGACGAGCACATGCATCTGCCGGTCGAGCCGGCCTAGGAAAGCCAGTTCCTCCCGGACAGGCCCTAGCCCCCGTACCGCGCCAGCGCCTGCCTCAAATATTCCAAAGAGGCTTCCCTTGTGTGGCAATAATTGGGCACAAGCACCTCCAAAAAGTATTCCCGCAGCAAGCGGACAAAGCCGGGCATGCTGAACGTCACCTGATCGTAACCGTTTGTCAGGTTATAGTCCACGCTGCTAGGAACCAGCGAGACGCAAAGGTTTTCATAGCAGACAAACAGAAAGCGCGGCGAGTATTCCCGCTTGAGCATACGCATGTCATAGCGCGGGTTCGCCTGGGCGAAAAGCAGCTGTTGGCGCAGGATTTCCAGCCGTTCAGCAGGCGTAAAGGGCCGCATGGCGAAAAAGTGATCGCAAAGGCAACCGGTTTCCATCAGCGTGTCAACGCCCTGGCTGGTAAAGATGTCGTAAACCGGTTTGGAGCGGTGAAACCAATTGTAATAGCGCTTTTTGAATACCGGCAGCGCTTTGTTGATCATTTTTTCCACGTCCTGGGACGGCATGACCCCGCCTTCGCAAAAGCTGTTGAGCAGGATGTCCGTAGGCGTCTTGCACAGGCAGAGGTTGGAAGACAAGCTGTACGTGGAGCGGTTGAGCTCGCGGCGGAGGCATTGCATCAGGAAGGATAGATAGTCCGGCTTCCCGGATTGGAATTCCTTGAGCATCAAGGGGCTGGGCGTGAGATCGCCCAGAATGCGCTGGACGAAGGCGAAAATGTCCACGCGCCCGGCGTTGGCGAGCTCGTAAGCCGTCGCGTCCGCATTGATCAAAAAAAACCATTGCCGCGCGCGATCCCCGCGCACGGCGCGAACCAGCAAAAAATGCCCCGTAATCTCATGCTGGTTAGCGATGGAAGCGTGGACGCCGTAGGGGGTGTAGCGCGGATCAAAGAGCATGGGCGCGGCCGATAGCAAAAAGCTGGCGGGATCGTTGCCCGGTTTGTCCAGCTGTACGTAATGATCCATGCGCATGGGACGGTTGCGATCCGAAAAAAGCGTGGCCAAGGCGCCCAGCAGCGCCGGATGGCAGCCGTTAATCAGGATAATGTCCAGGCAGTCCGATTGAACCCAGGTTTCAAAGTATCGGCTGAGGGCCTCGCCGCCCAGAACCCTCGGTTCGGCATGCGCGTCCATTGGCGCAAAGCCCAGCAGCTTGTCCATGGAAGTAAAGGTAAGGTAGCGGTCGATTCCCATGCGGCTGACCTCGAGCGCGTTTCGCAGCTGCTGCTGTTGCGCCTCGCTAAAGAACGCGCCTTCGCACAAACGGCGAAAAACCGCCGCCTGACGGGACGGCGTGGCCTCGTCCTCCAGCACGCGGCGAAGATCGGCGCGCATGCCGATACGCGCGCCCAGGGCTGAAGCCGTCAGCTGGCGCTCCTGCATCAGAGAAGTCAGACATTGCGCAAAAGTCCTCGGCACGGGCATGGCGACAGCCTCCTTGTTGATGCGGTCTGTTGTTTCAATGATTATATCAGATAACTAATTTTTACAAAAGAGAAAATGCCAAATTTGAACAAAATCCATCCGCTTTGTGGGGAGTGGCTTGTTGATTTATCAAAAAATATGATATGATGGGAAAAACAAAGTGTCAAGGAGGTCGCTTGATGCGCGAATTGTGGGAGCAAATGATGAAATGCCTCTTGCACGGCGGGAACGCAGCGCTTTCCACGGTGGTTCATGCCCAGGGCTCCACGCCCAGAGGCGCGGGCGCGCGCATGCTGTGCGACCGCCGGGGCCGCGTTTGCGGTACTGTGGGCGGCGGCGTGGTGGAATACCAATGCATCCGGCAGTCCGCCGAGGCGCTTGCCAAGGGAATCCCGCAATTGCAAACCTATGAGTTGGACGCGAGCGCCGGCGGCGCGGATATGGTTTGCGGCGGAAGGGTACAGGTGGTCATTCAGCCGTATGGCAGCAACGACGCGCCGCGTCTGACGCCCGCGCTGAACGCGCTGCTGGAGATGGACAAAGCCGGTGAGGAAGGCTATTTGGCGCAGGACATCACCCCGGGAGGCGAGGGCGGTTTCAGCGCCATTGACGCAGGCGGCCATGTGACGGGCGCTAAGCTTCCCGACGAGGTTGTGGCGCAAAGAGCCGCCAGGCCGGTATGCGTGCAGGCCCAAGGGCGCGTTTACTTTCTCGAGCGCCTGGTGCGCCCGGGGCGTGTGTACATCTTTGGCGGCGGCCACGTGGCGCAGGCGCTGACCCCTGTGCTGGCCGGGGTGGATTTTCGCTGCGTGGTGCTGGAAAGCCGCCGAGAATTCCTGGATGCTTCGCTTTTCCCCGGCGCGGAAGAGGTGCGCGAGGCGGATTTTTCCAATTTGTCATCCGCGGTTCAAATTACGGCGGACGATTACGTGTGCGTCATGTCGCGCGGACACAAGGACGACCTGATCATTCAGGCCCAGGTTTTGAGAACGCCCGCGCGCTACATCGGCGTCATCGGCAGCGCGGCAAAGGCGGCGGACGCCGCGGCCAAGCTGAAGGCGATGGGCTTCGCTGAAAGCGAGATCGCGCGCATCCTCACGCCCATCGGGTTGAACATCGCTTCCGAAACGCCGGCCGAAATCGCCATCAGCATTGCGGCGCAGCTCATCCGCGTTCGCGCGGGAGGAAGCGCGCGGTGAAGCGCGTTTTGCTTTTGGAGGGGCCGCGCGCCTGTGGCAAAAGCACGATGATTCTCCAAACCCTTGGCCGTGCGCTGCCTTGGGCCGGCGGATACATGACCCTGCGCGTGGAGCAAGGCGACAGGCGCGGCTATGCGCACCGCCGGCCCAAAGACATGACCGGGGTGGACGCTCGCGCCTTTGAGACGCAGGAACGCGGGCTGTTTTTGATTCGAGAAAACGGTACCGTCCAGCGAAGGGAAGAAGCGCTCCTGAGCTTTACATTGCCTCTTTTGCGCGGCATCGGCAGCCATCCCTTTGCGGTGCTGGATGAAGTCGGCGGATACGAGCTGACGCTGGCGCCGTTTCGTGAAGCGCTGTACGCGGCTTTCGGCGGCTCCACACCCATTGTCGGCGTGCTCAAGTCGCGCGAGAACAGCCTGGGCATGGCGCGCCGGGCCGGACTGGACGATGCGTATCTGGCGGCCTATGATGCGTTTCGGCGGTATTTGGAGGCGCGCGCGCAGGTGGTAAACGTGCAAACCGCCGGCGCGCAGGCGGCGAGGGAAGCGCTGTCGCTTTGGCGCGACGCCTTTGTGGGGGGAGGTCTGGCATGAGTAAGCGGCATGCGGCGATGCTTGGCCTGTTCGGGGCCGCTTTGCTGGGGACGGTGTTGCTTTCCTTTTTGCTGGGGCGTTTCCCCATTGCGACGGGCGAACTCGTACGCATCCTGTGGGGGCGGCTTTTCGGCCTGGAAACCGCTTGGCCGGAGGCGATGGAAAGGATCGTGTTTAACATCCGCCTTCCGCGTGTGGGCCTGGCCTGCATGGTGGGGATGTGCCTGTCAGCCGCCGGAGCCGCCTATCAGAGCGTCTTTCAAAACCCGATGGCCTCGCCGGACGTGCTGGGCGCGTCCAACGGCGCCGCCTTTGGCGCCGCGCTGGGCATCTGGCTGGGCCTGGGGAGCCGCGGCGTGACGGGCATGGCCTTTGCCATGAGCCTGGTGGCTGTGGGCGCGGCTTTTGCCGTCAGCCGCCGTGCGAAGGGCAAACAGCTGTTGACCCTGATTCTCTGCGGCATGATGCTTAGTTCTCTGTTTGGGGCTGGAACGTCCTACATCAAGCTGGTGGCCGACCCAACCAACCAGCTTCCCGCCATTACCTATTGGCTGATGGGCAGTCTGTCCGGCGCGACCCTTGACGACTTGGCTTTCGCCGCCATTCCCATGGCGCTGGGCCTTTTACCGCTGTGGCTAACGCGCTGGAAGCTCAACATTTTGGCCATGGGCGACGACGAGGCGCGAAGCCTGGGCGTTGCCCCTGAGCGCCTGCGCCTCCTTGCCACCGTGTCGGCAACGCTTTTGACAGCCGCTAGCGTTTCGGTCAGCGGCGTTATCGGCTGGGTGGGCCTGATTGTGCCGCATGTGGCGCGCCGCTTGGTGGGCAACGATCACCGCGTGCTTACGCCCGCCTCCATGCTCCTGGGCGCGGTGTTTTTGCTGGCCGTGGACGACGTATCCCGAAGCCTTTTGGCGGTCGAAATCCCCATCGGGATTCTGACATCGCTGTTGGGCGCGCCGTTCTTCCTGTGGCTCATCACCAGAAGGGGTGACGCCTTTTGACCGTGGTAATTCAAAAGCTCTGCTATGCCTATGCGGGCCGAAGGGTGCTTGACCAGGTCAGCCTTTCGCTTTCGCGGGGAGAGATGGTCAGCGTGCTGGGCCCCAACGGTGCGGGAAAGAGCACCCTGCTCAAGTGTCTCATCGGCGCCCTGACGCCTTGCGAGGGTTCCGTGGTCATCGACGGCCGCGACATCCGCCGCCTTTCGCCGCGCGAGCTGGCGTCCTACATGGCCTACATTCCCCAGGCGCATTATCCCGCCTTTTCCTATCCCGTGGAAGAAATGGTGCTCATGGGCACCACGGCGCATGTGGGCGCGTTTTCGTCGCCGGGTGCGAAGGAGCGCCGGCTGGTTTCCCAGGCGCTGGAACGGGTGGGCGCGCAAAGGCTTGCCGGACGCCGCTTCGCTTCCCTCAGCGGCGGCGAGCGGCAGCTGGTGCTGATTGCGCGGGCGCTTGCGCAGCAAGCAAGGCTCATGATCCTGGATGAACCGTCGGCCAATTTGGATCTTGGCAACCGGGCGCTCGTGCTTTCGCTTTTGCGCTCGCTGACGCGCGAAGGCTATTGCGTGCTGACCACCACCCACGACCCGGAGCATGCCTACCTGTATTCCAGCCGCATTGTCGCTTTGCAAAACGGACGCGTGATGGCCGACGGCCGGCCCAAGGATGTCGTGATTCAGCGTGTGGTGGACGCGCTGTATGGGCCGGGATATGCGGTGGAAAGCCTGCACCACGACCGAGCGCGCGTTCTGCTGCCGCTCAACGCGCTGGAGGATCTACCAAGAAAGGATGGTTGAACATGAAAAAAATGGATGTGTTGTTGGCTGCTTTGGTGCTTGCGGTTTCGCTGCCCGCCTACGCGCAGGAGCGCACCTTCACCGATTCGCTCGGACGGAGCGTAACGTTGCCGCAGAAAGTGGAAAAAGTAGCGGTTTCCGGGCCTTTGGCGCAGATGGTGGTGTTCCCGCTGGCTGCCGACGAGCTGGTGGGCATTGCGGAGGAATGGAATGCCACCGCCGCGCTGTACCTTAGCGAGCGCTACTACAACATGCCGGTGCTGGGACAGCTCTACGGCGGCAAGGGCGAGATGAACCTGGAAGAGCTTTTGCTGGCCGCGCCCGATGTGGTTATCGACGTTGGGGAGCCCAAGGACGGCATGGCGCAGGAGCTGGACGCGCTTTGCGAGCAAACGGGCATTCCGTTTGTACACATTGACGCCAGCACGCAAACCATGGGCGATACCTACCGCCTGTTGGGAGAATTGCTGAGCCTGCCTGAGGCTGCGGAAACGCTGGCTTCCTACTGCGACCGCATTTATGCCATGGCGGTGGAACTGATGGAAAAGGTGGGGGAGAACCGCGTGACCGCCCTGTATTTGACAGGTACGGAGGGGCTGAACGTTATCGCGCGGGGTTCGTATCACAGCGAGGTTATCGATCTGATGACCGAAAACCTGGCCGTTGTGGATAGCCCCTCTTCCAAAGGAACCGGCAACGAGACCGACATGGAGCAGCTATTGCTGTGGAATCCCGAAGTCATCCTGTTTTCGCCCGATTCCGTCTACGAGACGGCCGGCTCGGATGCGCTGTGGCTTGGGCTGGACGCCATCGCTTCCGGCCGCTACTACCTGGTTCCCTTTGGGCCGTATAACTGGCTGGGTTTTCCGCCTTCCGTGCAGCGGTATTTGGGCATCCTGTGGCTGGGGGATTTGCTGTATCCCGAGTACACGGATTACGACCTGTACGAGTCGGTGCATGAGTATTACGAGCTGTTCTACCGCTGCGATTTGACGCGCGAACAGTTTGACGCGCTGGTGGGAAGGTAAAAGCCGGGCTTTTGGCATAGACTCCACGGGGAGGTGGGAGCTTCATGGGTTACGACCGGCAAAAGGCCGTGCAGTATGCCAGGCGGTGGGCTTTTGGCCGAAACGCCCGGTATTTGGACTTCAGCGGCCTGGGCGGGGATTGCGCCAACTTCGTATCGCAATGCCTATACGCGGGCGGCGGGGAGATGAATCCCACGCCGGTAGACGGTTGGTACTATCGTTCCGCGGGAGACCGAAGCGCGAGCTGGACATCCGCCCGCAGGCTCTATGCCTTTTTAACTTCCAACCGCGGCGCAGGGCCCTATGGCCAGGAGGTTGAGGACGATCTGGCCGACATTGGCGACGTGGTGTTTATGGGTTATCGCAACGGTATTTTGACCCATTCGGCGCTGGTGGTCGCGGTGGAGGGCGGCAGGCTATACCTGGCCGCCCACACCGACGACGCCTGGATGCGCCCAATGGATACCTACTCTCAACCGGTTAAACGGTTGGTCAAGATTCTTGGCGTGCGTCCTTTTGTGTCCGAACTGTAACGTTTTTCGTCTCGCGTTGACTTTTTCAAAGCGTTGAGGTTATAATAAGGCTGAAAACAAAATGCGGCTTTTGTTTTCAAACGCGCTTGGCGCGTTTCCTTTTCGCTTTGCTGAAAACGCTTTTGTCTGTTTGTTTTCAGCATATTTCGCTTTGAGGGGAGCCGGTAAGGTTGGCGGGCAACATGCTGCGAAGAAAGCTCCTGCGCGATATGCGCCGGGCGATGATGCAATTTTTGTCCATCGTGCTTCTGTGCTCGTTGGGGTCACTATTGTTTTCCGCGCTGGACGGGGTATCGCGCATGGCGCAGGCCACCATCGACGTGTACTTTGGCCAAAACGGGCTGGCAGACTTCTGGGTACAGCTTTTGCAGGTGGATCGAGATACGCTGCTGACCCTACGCAGCATCGAGGGCGTGGAAGCGGTTCGGGCACGCGCGGTAGCGGATTTGGAAACGACCTTGCCTGGCGAGCCAACGCTCAACGTCGCGGCGTACAGCGGCGCGATGGATATCAACGTCCCGCTATTGCTGGACGGCGAGACGCTCAACGAAACGGATCTGCGCGGTTGCCTCCTGCAAGGCGCCTTTGCCCAGGCGCATGGGCTGAATGTGGGAGATCGCGTGACGGTCAAGTGGGCGCAGGAGGAATACAGCTTTATCATACGCGGCACGGTGTACAGCCCGGAATACATCTGTGTGACGGACAACGTTTACCCCAATCCAGACGAATACGGCTACATGCTCATCAATGCCGAGGCAATGCAAACCCTGCCTTTGACGCAGGTGTTGGTGCGCATTGCGCAAGGCGCCGATGAAGAGGACGTGGAGCACGCTATCCGCCAGGCGCTGCCAGAAGCGTTGGTGATGGATCGCGGGGCGCATCCCAGCACCGCCAGCGCCCAGAGCAACGCGGACATGTTTCGCAACCTGACTTTGGTATTTCCCATTCTTGCGTATGCCGTGGCCGCGCTGATCGTGATGACCACGCTGACGCGCATGATTGACAACCAGCGCTTGCAGCTGGGCACCCTTAAGGCGCTGGGATATAGCGCGCGCAAAATACGGGGGCATTATCTGTCCTATGCGGTGCTGCCGTCCCTGGTGGGCTCGGTGGCAGGCGTGGTGGTGGGGCATACGACGCTCCCATATCTCATTTGGGCGTTGCTCATTGGCCAAAACGACTACCCATACCGCATTACGCCGCCCATTTCTCTGCAAGCCTGGAGCATGGTGGCGCTCACGGTGGCGATGAGCATGGTCATCTGTCTGATTACCTATCAAAAAAGTGCCCGCGAGACCACGGCGGCGCTGCTGCGGCCCAAGGCGCCCAAGGCGGGCCGCCGCATCCTGCTGGAGCGCGTCGGGTTTCTGTGGAAGCGGTTGGGCTTTAACGCCAAAATGGTTCTTCGTAACCTGATGCGCAACCGCATGCGCTCCATCATGTCCTTTGTCGGCGTGCTCAGCTGCAACGCGCTGATCATCGCCTCCTTCGGCTTGCAGGATTCCGTCAACGCTCTTGCGCTCAACCATTACACCAAAACGCTGTCCTACGACGTGCGCGCAGAGCTGAACGACCAGGCGGGCGACGCGCACGCCTATACCACGCGCTTGGACGCGGAGGCAGTGGAATGCGTGATGGAAAAATCGGTCAGCGCGATTTCCCAAACCCAAACGCGCGTAACGCTCCTGACCGTTGTCCAAGACCAAATGACCACCCTTCGCCTGGGTGAAAACGAGACGCTGGTGCAAATTGCTTCCGGCGGCGCCGCCATCACACGAAAGCTTGCCCAGACCCTTGAGGTTGAGGAGGGCGATACCTTAACGCTTTATTTTCCAGGGGACGACGAGCCGGTGTGCGTGACGGTTGTGCAAACGGTGGAAAACAACGTATCCCAGGGCCTGTACATGAACCGCACCACGTGGGAAAGCCTGCGTAAGGGCGCGTTCGCGCCTACTGCCATTCAGCTACGCGCGCCTACGGAGCAATGCTTGAGCGAGCTGAGCGATATGGACGAGGTGGACAGCCTGGAACGTCCCACGGAGCAGATGACGGAGCTGACCAACATGCTGGCCATGCTGACCAGCATCTTCGTGCTGCTGACGCTGGTGGCGCTGGCGCTCGCGTTCGTAATTTGCTACAACATGGGTTTGATGAATTTCTCGGAGCGCGTGCGCGAATATGCCACGCTCAAAGTGCTGGGCTACCATCAAAAGGAGATCCGCCGGCTTATCGTTGGCGAAAACGCCATTCTGAGTTTTTTGGGCGTGGCGGTCAGCATTGTGCCGGGCGTGCTGCTTACAGGAGTGGTGCTGCTGGTTTGCCAGACGGAGTCTCTTCGCTATCCCAGTTATACCAGCGCATTCTCCATCGTTCTTTCGTGTGTGATTACCTATGCGTTTTCGCTGTTGATTCAGATGTTCCTCACGCGCAAGGTGCGCAGCATCGACATGGTGGAAGCCTTGAAGTCCGTGGAATAACGGCTTGTCAAACGGCAACGAATCGGGTACACTTTGATTGGGGGGGTGATCGCATGCCACAGGCTTTCACGCCGGAACAGAGCGAGCATATCCGTCAGCTGCTGTTTGAAAGCGCATGCCGTCATGCGGCGACGTGCGGGTTTCGCAAGACGTCTCTGGAGGCGTTGACCGCGGATGCCGGTATTTCCAAGTCATCGTTTTACAAGTTTTACGAAAGCAAGGAGCTTCTCTTTGGCGAGGTGGGCTTGCACATGGAAAGCGCCATCATCCGCCGCATGGAAGAGGTGCTTAAAGACACGCAGGGACAGGACAACCGCGTTCGAGCGGCCACGGCGGTGAACGCAGCTTTCGATATGCTCAATCAATGGGGGATTGTTCGATTCCTCAGCGAGGATTTCCCCTTGCTCAAATCCCTGTTAAGCCGCGACGAGGCCCGCGAGCATTTCCTGAGCATGGCGTCGTCCATCCTTCAAACCCTGAAACGTGAAAAAATTCGGTTTAACGTCTCGGATGAAACCATCGAGGGCGTCATCAACATCCTATATCTGTCCACCTTGCACATTCACGAGGTGGAAGGGTTCCCGGTAGCGCTGCGCGAATTGGTGCTGGGCGCCTGCGAGCGGTTGGTGGCGTAGGGGAGGATGCAGCGTGAAGCGGGTATTGATTCGGCACGGCCAACGCAGTTGCGAAGGGGGACTCCAATCGGAGACCCGGTGTCGCGGTATGGCTTGTTTACGCCGCCGTTTCAGGGATAGCAATAGAGGCTCATAGAGCAACCGGCTTTAGCCGTTGGGGGATAAACCGTGCTACGATACGAAAGACTTTCCGATGCGCTTTCCCGGCGAATGGAAAGCGAAAAACAAACAGGGACGTTTGTGCGTTTGGCCTGTGACGACCGTCTGGCGCTTCGGCGCGAAAAGGTGCAACGCGACGGCGGCACGATTTGGCGCCCGTCTTATGTGCATGATGTTGACAAGATTCTTCATTGCCCATATTACAACCGATACAGCGACAAGACGCAGGTATTTTCCCTGATTCGCAATGACGATGTTACGCGCAGGGGGCTGCACGTGCAGCTGGTCTCCCGCATTGCCCGAACCATCGGACAGGCGCTGAACCTGAACGTCAACCTTATCGAGGCCATCGCCCTGGGGCACGACATTGGCCATCCTCCGTTCGCGCATACGGGCGAGGCGTACTTGGACGAGCTGTATTGCGAGCACACGGGGCGGCATTTTTATCACAACCTGCAATCCGTGCGGGTGCTGGACGCGGTGTATCCTTTCAATCTCAGCTTGCAAACGCTTTCGGGCATTGCCGGTCACAACGGCGAGGTGGAGCGCGCGCAATACTGCCCCGCGCCCATGGAAACCTTTGAAGACTTTGACCGGATGCTGGAGCGGGCGGCGGTGGATCCTGTTTTTGCGGCAGGCATTCAGCCCTCGACGCTGGAAGGCAGCGTGGTGCAGATTTCCGACATCATCGCGTATTTGGGCAAGGATCGTCAAGACGCCGCGCGCGTCAAGCTGCTGGACGAAAGCGCCTTTTCGGATGGCGATATTGGCGCCTATAATGCAGAAATCATCAACAATCTTATGGTCAACATCATTGAAAACAGCTATGGCCAGCCTTCCATCCGGCTGGATCAGCGGCATTTTGCGGCGCTTCAGGCCGCCAAGCGCGAAAACTACGCGCTCATTTACGAAAACGCCGCGACCCGCGCGCGGCTGGACGTAACCGTCAAGCCTATGATGCGCGAGCTATACGGACAGCTGTTGGACGACCTTCGCGCAGGCAACCGGCGCTCGCCCGTGTTTACGCACCATCTGGGGTATGTGGCTCGCTCGCATTACCGGCGCCGTGTTCCCTACGAAAACACCGAGCCCAACCAACTGGTGGTGGATTACCTGGCCAGCATGACGGACGACTATTTCATCGATTTGCATCGTTACCTCTTTCCCAACAGCGCCTACCGCGTGGAATATCAAGGCTATTTTGATGGAGGTTCCCATGTTTGACAGACTCATGGAATGGATTGGGCAGTATGATCGCATTATCATCCACCGGCATTCCTCGCCGGACGGCGACGCCCTGGGCAGTCAAATCGGTCTCAAACACATCCTGCGAGACGCTTTCCCGGAGAAACAGGTGTACGCTGTGGGCGATTCGGCGGGGCGCTATGCCTTTATGGACGGTTCCGAGATGGACGAGGTGCCGGACGAGTGGTTTTTGGATGCGCTGGCCATCATTTTGGATACGTCCGCGCAGCGGCTGATCAGCGATAAGCGATACGCCACGGCCAAGGCGACGGCCCGCATGGATCATCACCTTTTCTGCGAGCCCATTGCGCAGGTGGAAGTTGTTGACCCGAGCTTTGAAAGTTGCTGCGGTTTGGTCACGCAGTTTGCCATAACCTGCGGTCTGCCGGTATCGGCTGCGGCGGCCAAAGCGCTGTATACCGGCATGGTGACGGATTCAGGCCGCTTTCGTTACGAGCCTACGGGCCCGCGCACCTTTCGCCTGGCCGCCTTTTTGCGGGAGCGGCCCTTTGACGCGAGGGATATTTATCAAAGCCTTTACGCCAACAACTACGACCAGCTTTGCCTGCGCGCGCGCTTTATCCTGAAAATGGATCTCTCCCGTCCGGGCATTGCCAGCATTTATACAACGCGTGATGAAATGCGCGAGCTGGGCCAGGATACCTTCAGCATTTCCCGCGGCATGGTCAACGTCATGGCGGACATTCGCGGCGTGGAGGCTTGGGCCAATTTTACCGAAACCGAGGAAGGCGTGCTGTGTGAGTTGCGCTCAAACCGGCTGGACATTCACGACATCGCCGTCCAATATGGCGGCGGAGGTCATGCCAATGCTTGTGGAGCGACATTAAAAGACCGCCAGGAAGCCATGCGCTTGCTGGACGATTTGCAAAAGCGGGTGCAGCCATGAAGGATAACATGTTGGAGACAATCATGCAGCGCATCCGGGAAGCCCCCCGGATTATGCTGTTTCGCCACATTCGCATCGACGGCGATTGCGTAGGCGCGACCAAAGGACTGCAGGAGATCCTACGCCAAAGCTATCCCGGCAAAGAGGTCTATCTGATTGACGATCAGCACTCCGATTACCTGGCCTTCCTGGGCCCCGACGACCCGCCTTTGCCGGATGAAATGTACGTCGGGGCATTGGGCATCGTCGTGGATACGGGAGACCGGGGGCGCATTTCCAACCCCAGGTATGCGCTGTGCCGGGAGCTTATCAACATCGATCATCACATTGAAAAGGTTCCCTATGGGGATTATGCATGGGTGGAGGAGGAGCGTTCGTCCGCCTGTGAGATGATCGCGGCGCTTTATTACGCCTATCGAGACGAGCTGGTTTTGACGCCAAGGGCCGCCACATGCCTCTACACCGGCATGGTGACGGACTCTGGACGGTTCAAGTTTCGCGGCGTCACCGGTGAAACGCTGCGCTACGCGGGCATGCTGCTGGATGCCGGCGTCGATACCGAATCGCTCTACGCGCATTTGTACCTCAAAGACTTTGATTCCCTCACCTTCAAGGCGTACCTCTACGAGCATATCAGGCGCACGGAAAACGGCGTGGCGTATCTTTACGTCAGCCGCGCCATGCAGGAAACCTTCGGCCTCACCTTTGAAGCCGCCTGCACCTGCGTGTCGAGCATGGATTCCATCAAGGGCTGCCTGTGCTGGATCGCCTTTATCGAGACGCCGGACGGGGACGGCAGCATTCGCGTGCGCCTGCGTTCGCGGTTTGTGACCATTAGCGCCCTGGCGGAGCGCTACCGCGGCGGAGGGCATGCCTGCGCCAGCGGAAGCACCGTGTACGACGAAACAGAGGTTCAAGCGCTGCTGGCAGAGGCTGACCAGCTGGTGGCGGACTACAAAGCCACGCATGAAGGATGGATGTAGTGCGCCGGGAGGAAAGAGCATGACGTTTCGCGTCAACGACGAACATCTGCAAGCGGCCGAGTTTTTGAACTTTGTCAACGAAATCTGGCCCGGGAATTACGACTTGCCCAAAACGCAAGCCGCTTTGCGCAAAACGTGCAATCTGACCGCCTACGACGGCTCAAGGCTGGTCGGCTGCCTGCGCGTCTTGACGGACGGATATTTCTTTGGCACCATCACGGAGTTGCTGGTTCTTCCGGCGTATCAAAGGCGCGGCATCGGCAGCAGGCTGCTTCAGCTGGCCAAAGAACACGCGCCGACGCTATTGTATTTTGGCGCACAACCCGGCATGGAGGCATTCTACGAAAAAAATGGATGCCAAAGGAGCCTCACGTCCTATCAGCTTCCCAAGGGGCAGGCGTGATGGGCTGAGATTAGAAAAAAGCGCTCAGACCGTTAAGAGAATCAGGACAACGGTCTGAGCGGGAGCGATTGACCTCTTGCGGCCTTAATAGCGGTTGTCGAACACGCGGGTGGATTTTTTCTCGCTGCGCGGCAATTCGCCGATATCCACGGGCTTCACCACCACCGTGATGCCGATTTTCTGCTTGAACGCCTCGCCGATTTCTGCCTCCAAAAGATACTTGTTGGCTTCGGCGTTGGCTTCCACCAAAAGCGTGCAAATGTCGCGGCCGTTCATGTGGTCGATCATCAGCTGGTATTCGCTGCTCGCGCCTTTGACGGTGGCGAGCATTTCTTCGATTTGACTGGGGAAGATGTTGACGCCCTTTACCTTCACCATATCGTCCGTGCGGCCCAAAATGGTGTCGATGCGCGGATAGGGACGCCCGCAGGGGCAGTCGCCCGGCAGCGCGCGGGTAAGGTCATGCGTGCGGTAACGAATCAGCGGCGCGCCCTGCTTGCGAAGCGTGGTGATTACCAGCTCGCCCACCTGTCCGTCGGGCAAGACCTTGCCGGTTTTGGGATCCACAACTTCAAAGAACACATAGTCGTCCCACATGTGCATGCCGCAGTCGTAATCGCAGCTGATGCCGATGCCCGGCCCGTAAATCTCGGTTAGGCCGTAGATGTCGTATAGCTTGACGCCCAGCTCGCTGGCAATGCGATGGCGCATCTTTTCGCCCCAGCGCTCGGAGCCGATAATGCCTTTTTTCAGGCAGATTTGCCCGCCGATGCCGCGCTTTGCGATTTCTTCGGCTAGCAAAAGCGCGTAGGAAGAGGTGGCGCAAAGCACCGTGGAGCGAAGATCCATCATCATACGCAGCTGTTTGTCCGTATTTCCGGGGCCCATGGGAATCACCATGGCGCCCAGGCGCTCGGCCCCGTTTTGGAAGCCGATTCCAGCGGTCCACAATCCGTAGCCGGGGGTGACGTGAATGCGGTCAAGCTTGGTGACGCCGGCGGTTTCGTAGCAGCGCTTGAACATCTCGGCCCAATCCTCCACGTCTTGGGCGGTGTAGGGAATGATGACCGGCGTGCCCGTGGTTCCCGAGGAGGAATGAATGCGCACGATGTCCTCGTCCGGCACGGCTTGAAGACCCAGGGGATACGCCTCGCGCAAGTCGCCTTTCCAGGTGAAGGGAAGCGTTTCAAAATCCTCCTGGCTTTGGATGCGCGCGACATCCACATCGCGCAGCTTGTCCGCATAAAAACCGCCGTTGGCCTTCAGGCGTATCAACTGTTCCCGAATCAGGACAAATTGGGCTTCCGTCATTTTCATGGCCGTGCCTCCTTTAGTGCGCATGTGGTCAGCTCCATGGCTTTGAGGTTCACCGCGTGGAAAGCGGGCTTTGTGCGTTCCAAAATGGCGCGGCGCAGCTCGTCCACGTCAATGGGCAGCGCGCCAAGCACCGCGGCGGCGGTTAAAAGCACTACGTTGAGTACCTTGGAGGAGCCGCAGGCTGCGCAGAGGGCCGCACCGTCGACTTCCAACAGGCGGATATCGGGCAGATTGCGCAGGTAATCCAGCATGTCCTCAGCCCGGTATCCCTGGCCCAGCGAAGCGGTCACGGGCATGACGCCCTTGGTGTTAACCACCACCGTCGCGCCGGACTTCAGGTAGGGTACACAGCGCGCGGCCTCGCCGGGCTCAAAAGCGATGATCGTATCCGCCTGCCCCATAGGGATCAGCGGAGAACAAACGTCATAGCCGGAGCGCACGTGGCTTACCACGCATCCGCCACGCTGCGCCATGCCGATGGTTTCCGCCGTCAGCACCGGCTCGCCCCGCCGCATGACCCCGTCAGCGATGAGCCTTGAAGCCAGCACCGTTCCTTGGCCGCCTACGCCGCACATCAGACAATTCATGCTTCCACCTCCCCGCGCTCAATGGCTTTGACGGGACAGACCTGCGCGCATAGGCCGCAGCCAAAACAGAGGGAAGGTTCGATAACGACCTCGCCACCCTGCGCTGCGATGGCAGGGCAGCCAAGCTCGGTCACGCATTTGCGGCAATGAATGCAGCGGTCGGTCACGACAAAAGTCCCTGTTCCCTTGGCAACAGCTATGCATGGCGAGCGAAACACCACGGCGCGTACGCCCGTAAGATCCGCCGCGTCGCGGACGGCTTGAACGGCCTCCGTCAACGACAGGGGATTCACGGTGGCCACATGGCCCACGCCCACGGCTGTGAGCACCGCCTCAATGGACAGCCCCGGCTTGCGGTGGCCCATCATGGTAATACCCGTGCCGGGATGCGGCTGATGGCCGGTCATGGCGGTGGTGGAGTTATCCAAAACGATCAGCAGAAGGTCGGTCTCGTTGTATACGGCGTTGATTACGCCCGTGATGCCTGAGGCAAAGAACGTCGAGTCCCCAATGAAGGCAACGGCCAGACGATCCGGTTCGGCCCGCCGCAGCCCCTGTGCCATGGTCACATCCGCGCCCATGCAAAGGCAGGTGTCCACCATATCCAGCGGCATGGCGTTGCCCAGCGTATAGCAGCCAATATCGCCGCAAGCCACGTATTTGCGCCCGTGCAGCGCCCGCTTGACGGCGTAAAACGACGCCCGGTGCGGACAGCCCGCGCACAGGACGGGCGGCCGTACCGCAAGCGCGGGTGGCTGCGGCCTTTGCGGGAGAGGTGGGGGAGCATAAGCGGGCAAACATTGGCCAAGCAGCGCCGCGGCGCCTTCCACGCTGTTTTCGCCCGCTTGGGCGCAGGAGCCGTCCAATTTTCCATGAATGTCGATCATCAGATGCAGCTTGCCGCACAGGGTGACGAGCTCTCGCTCGATTACCGGATCCAGCTCCTCGTAGACCCACACCTCATCCACGGAACGCAAGAACGTTTCCGCCAGCGCCTCGGGGAACGGGAACGGCGTGGCGACCTCCAAAAGCCGGACGGACGGCTCGTATCCACGCAGGGCTTCTTTCAGATAGGCGCGGCTCACGCCGCCCGCCGCCAGGCCGATCCGTCCGCCGCCGGAGAGACGGTTGCGGGCGTAGCGGCTGAATTCGGCGCCCAGCTCGGGGTTTCGCTTTTCGATTTTTAGATGATTCAGGTAGGACGAGCGCGGAAAGATGACCCATCTCGCGGGATCGCGCACGAACCCTTCAGGCGCGTGCTCCTTAGGCGTGTCCGCGCAGGCGACGACCGCGCAGCCGTGGCATACGCGGGTGGTCGGGCGCAAAAGAACCGGGGAGCCGATTCTTTCCGACAGCGTAAAGGCGTCGCCCACCATGTCGTAGGCCTCCTGAGGCGATTGGGGATCAAACACGGGAATTTTGCAAAAGCGCGCAAACTGCCGCGTATCCTGCTCTGTCTGGGAGGAAATGGGGCCGGGATCATCCGCTGCCACAATTACCAGCCCGCCTTTGACCCCCACGTACGCAAGGCTCATCAGCGGATCCGCCGCCACGTTGAGCCCCACCTGCTTCATGGTGACCAAAGCGCGCGCGCCCGCGTAGGCCGCGCCCGCGGCCAGCTCCAGCGCCGCTTTTTCGTTGACCGACCATTCCACATAAACGCGGCCGTCGTTTTGTTTGGCCACAGTTTCCAAAATCTCCGTCGACGGCGTGCCCGGATAGCCGCAGACCACGTTGACCCCGGCATCCCAAGCGCCCCTTGCGATGGCTTGATTTCCCATCAGAAATTCCCGCACCCATCGCGCCTCCTTTGTCAAGATAGGTTTTATTATACTACGCCGCCGCAAAATTGCAAAGGGAAGGCGGTGGCTTCTTTTTTGCGCGAAAACCTGCTATACTGAAAAGCAGACAAAGGAGGGCGAAAACATGAACGTGGTTTTGATCAATGGAAGTCCCAACCCCAAAGGCTGCACCTATACGGCGCTATCCGAGGTCGCCCGCGAGCTGGAAAAGCAGGGCGTCGAAAGCCGGATCGAGCACATCGGCGTTTCGCCCATTCGCGGATGCGCCGCCTGCCGCCAATGCGCAAAGCTGGGCCGCTGCGCATTTGACGACGCGGTCAACCGCCTGGCGGACGTATGCGCGCAGGCGGACGGATTGGTCTTTGGTTCCCCGGTGTATTATGCGGGCGTGTCGGGACAGATGAAGTCGTTTTTGGATCGCCTGTTTTTCGCGCACGGCGCTCGCCTGGCCTACAAGCCTGCCGCGGCGGTGGTCAGCGCGCGCAGAGGCGGCTGCGCCACGGCGTTTGACGACATGAACAAATACTTCACCATCAACCGTATGCCGGTGGCGTCGTCGCAGTACTGGAACCAGGTGCACGGCAATACGCCGCAAGAGGTGTTGCAAGACGAGGAAGGCCTGCAAATCATGCGTTCTCTGGCGCAGGGCATGGCGTGGCTGATTCGCTGCATCGAGCTGGGCAAGCGCTCGGGCGTCGTCGCGCCTACGCCTGAACCGGCCGTGCGCACCAACTTCATTCGTTGACGGACTCCCGACGGTCGTGGGCGCGCTTGGCCGCCAGCAGCGCGCTGACCGTATCCTGTGCAGGTTCTTCGCGGTTCGTCGGAGACGCCGGTTGCTTTGAGGGACGTTTGGGTGTTTGGGCCCTGCGCGGCGGCCTGCCGGCCAATTCGCTCAAGGCATTGTCCCAGGGCAGCTTTCGCAGGGCGATATCCGCCAGCAGCCACAGAAGGCTGAGGACGCACAACAGCTCTTGGAGGCTTTTGCGCACGCTGGACGATTGCACAGGCGTTTGATAGAATCCCTCGCCCGGCGTGAGCAGCCGGCCTCCGGTTTCAAGCGCAAGCGCTTCCCACCCGCTGGAGACGGCGCGCACGTCGTATTCGCTGGAAAATCCAACCACCGCTCCGCCTTCCTGAGCGTATACCGTCTGTCCGCCGCTGGCGAGCGTTGCGCGAAGGGCATAGACGCCTTGCGCGTTCGCTTCCAGGCTGCCCCGGTACTCGCCGGGCGCGGTTTCGACAAGGGAAACGCTTTGGGCCGTGCCATCCGGCATGGACACCTCTGCCATCGCGCTAGCGCCCTCGGCGGTTTCCGTTTCGTAGACGATTTCCATTTTCCCATCATTCACGCGCGCCGTCAGGCTGCCGCCGTCCTCGGCGGGCAGAACGCGCGTGACCATATTGCCAAAGAACCGGGGCGCGTCTTCCCAGGCCAGGTAAGCGCTGGTCCAGGCGCCGTGGGCGTCGCTGGTCCAACACAGCACCGTGCCGGCGCCTGCATGCCCATAGGCCAAAAGGGGATCGTCGGTATCGCTTCGCAGCGCCACGGTCGCGCCCGTTTTTTCTACGGTGGTCAGGTAGCCTTCCAGCATCGGCAGCGCATCCAGGCCCATAAAGGCTGAAGAATCCGAGACGACCGGCACAAAGGAGCGGTTTTGCACGTAGGAACCGCCTGCCAGAATCGTTTCCTTGGTAAAGATTTTGGGAATGCTGTCGAATTCGCCGACCTGGTAGCATCTACCGCCACCCAGGGTGGACAGCAGCTCCATGAGCTTAACATCCGCTCCCTGGCCTACGGCTACGGTGGTCAATGTGATGCCCGCTTGACTCATGCCCAGCGCCAACGACTCAAAGTGAGAATCGCCGGGTTGTCCGTCCGAGAGAAAAATAACGTGCTTTTGGGGCGTTTGCGATGAGGCAAGGGCCTGATACGCTTCGTCCAGCGCTGAGTAGAAAGCCGTCCCGCCCGAAGCGCGAAGGGTGCCGATTTGAGCCTGAAGGTCGTTGAGATCCTCGACGGGCTGAAAGGGCACCACCCACATGGCCGCTTCGTCAAAGCCGATCACGCCCGCATAGTCCTGGCTGTTCAGGGCTTCAATAGCGCCCATGGCCGCTTCCTTGGCCACCTCGATGCGCGTATAACCATACAGGCCGTCCGCCATGCTGCCGGATTTGTCAATGGCGATGACCAACGACAACGCCGGCATGCGCAGCTTGTTTCGCACGTCGATGCGCACCGGCAAAAGCTCCTCCAGCAGCGTTCCGCGATACCCGCCCAAGGCGTAGCTTTCGTCGCCGCCCAGCACGCACAGGCCGCGGCCCAGGATACGCACGGCATCATTAAGGGCCTGCCATTGACGTTCGTTGAGGCTGTCGTAGGAAACATTGTCCAGCACGATGGCGTCATAGGCCAAGTAGCCTGCGGCGGACGCAGGCAAAGACGCGGGTTCGGCCTGCTCGGTCAAAAAGCCGGCTGCGCTCAAAAGCGGCTGCATGCCGCTTTCCGTGCTGGCGATGATGACTTTGGGCGCGCCGGTGACGCGGGTGTAAGCGGAAGCGCTGTTGTTACGGGGTTGGGTGTCTTGGGCGCTGACCAGACGCGCCTCATAGCTGACCACGCCGCTGGTTTGGGCCGTATCCGCAAAGGCGAAGCGGTTTTCTCCGGGAAGCAGCGAAACCGTCCGTGAAGCAGTCCATTTGCCGTTTTGATACAATTCCAGGGTAGCCTCCATCGCTTCGGTCGCGTCGATGACGGCGTTCAGGGTGACGGATTGCCCCTCAAAGGCCCGGGCCGGCGCGCTTAACGCCGTGACTTGCGCGTCCGTGCCGGCGTCCGCTTGCAGCACGAGCACGTCTACGGGAATGCCCAAACCGCGCAGCATTCCCAGGGTGGCGGTGCTTACCTCGCCCTTGCCGTCGCTGAGCACCGTGAGCCCGCCGCTGCCGCCCAGAAGCGCGCTGGCCAGACGCAACGCGCCGTCCAGGTCGGTGCCGTCCGCGCCTGGCACCGTGCGCAGGTCGCCCAGCACGGGATGGTCGCTCAGCGGCGTTTCCACCATGGCTTCCCGACCATATGCGATCACCCCGGCGCGCTGACCGTCGGGCAGGGTTTGCAGGCCGTCGCGCGCCAAAGCCGTCAGCGCGTCGCGCTGCGCCTTTGCAGAATCAGACACATCCAACAAAAACCACCGGCAAGCCGAGCCGGACGGCAGCAATACGGACGGCGCGGCAGCCGATAAAACCAACAGCCCCACCAGGAGCAGCCGCGCCGCAAGGCATACCTTTCGCTTGAGAGACAGACCGCCCAGGCGGTAACGCCGGTTGACGAGCACGACGCACGCAACCGCCGGCACCAGTAGCAGAAGCGCCCAGGGATATGCAAATTCAAACCCCACGGCGGCTCACCTCCCATTCCGCCAACAGCGTCAAAAGCGCCAGCAAAAGCAGCCATACCGTCCATTCCTGGCCGCCCGGCTCGCCTTGCCCATGCTCGCCCTGCGTGGAGTCCGCCACGGTAAGGGTGTCGCTTTCCGCCAGAGGTGCATGAAGCGCGAACGCGGTTTGCCGCTGCCCGTCCTCAAAACGTTCCACCAGCGTGTACAGCCCGGCCTCGCTCGTGTCGCTGAGCAGGCCGCCGGGCGCCTCGGCACGCGCGCCGGATGGGGTGGACACGTAGGCATCGAGGGTGCGTTCGTCCAGGCGTAGGTCGACGCTGTCGCCGCATACGGCGTCCGTTGCCGAGGCGGACGCTTCGGGCAGGAGATAGTCCAGCAGGTTTTGGATGAGCAGCGGGAAATCCGCCTTGAGCGGCAGGTTGCTTTCATGGACATCAAAGCCGAAAATAGCGGCGCGCCTGCCGTTTTGCTCTGTGACGCTGAGCAGGGCGTCCTCGCCGATGCGCCACACCGCCGTCCCGCCCGAAAGCGGACGGAAGGACAGCAGGGCGATTTCGTCCAAGTCCAGGTTTTCGCACAGCGCATTGGCGGTTGAGCCGGCGGCGGCGCGCACAAAGGCTGCGGCTGCCTGCGCAGGCCCGGGAACGACGCCCAAAACTTCCCGATTCGGAGCAAAGACCATCAGCGAGCCGGACTCGGGAAGCGCATCAGGCACAAGTCCATCGTACACGTACAGGTCGTACTTTCCGCTTGCCTGCGCATCCGACGGCGAAGCGGCAGTCACGCTCAGGCTGGAGCGCAGGCTCAAGGCGGTTTGCACAAACACGTTGTCCTGCGTAACCAAAAGCGCCGTGTGGCCGGCGGGCCGCTCGCGCACGGCAAAACGCTCGTCGTCGACGGTCAAAGCGTCGCTTTGCGAAAAGCGCACGCAGACCGTTTCCACGTCTTCGGGCAACAAAAACGACACGCTTTGCTCCACGCCGTCCGGCAGGCTGACCGTGCGCGCGTCGCAAAGCCGCCCGTCGGCGAGGCATTCCATTTCCGCCATGACATCCGCGCCTCGGCTGAGTACCCGGCAAAAGGCGATATTGCCTTCTTCTTGTTCAAGAACGCGCGCCGATAGGATGCTGCGGTTGGCAACAGGGCTGCCGACGGCCCATAGTTCCGCCTGCTGGTCGCTGATGGCCGAATCCGAAAAAACGGTGACGCGCAAGCCTGGAATGTCCCGGCGCATGGCGTTGGCCAAGGCCAGCGCGCCTGACAAATCGCTCCCGCCGCTTTGCGCTTGCAGTCCGGCGATGGCCTGACGGATGGCCGCCCTATCGGTCGAGCGCGAAAGCACCTGGGAATAGGGGCTCCCTGCGGCCAGCACCGTAACCGCGTCGCCGTCGCGCATGCCGCCCAAAAGCGAATAGGCCGCCTGCTGCGCTTCCTCCAGCCGGGAAACGCCCGCTTCATTGCGCGTTTGCATGCTGGCGGACAGGTCGAAGATGAGCACGCTTTCGCCCCGCTCGCCGCCTGCGGATACCGGGCGCATCAACGCCAGCGCCATCAACGCCACCAGCGCTACCTGAAGCCATAGCAACAGCTGGTTTCGCAATCGCTCAAAGGGATGCGCGGGGTCGGCGCGCTGCTGCGTGAGGCGCCATAACACCAGGCTTGGCACTCGCACGCGCTTGGCTTTACGCCGCAGCATATAAAGAAGCACCACCGGTATCAAGCCCAAAAACGCCCATGCGCCGGCAGGATTCAGCCATTCCAAACGGCGTCGCCTCCTTTTTGGCTCAGGCAACCAGCCCCGAGCGGCTCAGCGCGCGAAACAATGCTTTTTCAAAGTCGTCTTCGGTCAAAAGCAGTACATGCGCCGCGCCGCGGGCGTGCAGAAACGCGCGCAGCGACGCCACATAGCTTTGCGCCGCCTCCCGATAGCGGCGCAGCACGTCGTACCCGGCAGCCACCACGAACGTGTCGCCGGTTTCGCTGTCCTCCAGTTCCGCGATGGTTTCCAGCGACGGCTCCCATTCCTGAGGGGACAGCACCTGGCATACGCTCAGTTCCTGACGGCGGTAGATGAGCGAATGAAACGCGCGGTCGTATCCGTCCTCGCATAGCACGTCGCCCACAAGCACCGTCATGCCGCCGTTAGGCAAAGGCAGAGATGGCACGCTTTGGTTCAATCGCGCTTGGCCTTGAGCGATCGCGCCATCCAAAAACGCCGCCAATTCCGCATAGCAATGACGGCCTCTGAGCGCGCGCGTGCGGCGCACTTCGGTTCCGAGGGTGAACGCGGTCACGCAGTCGCCGCCGCGCAGCGCCAGGTATCCGATCGCCTGTGCCAGCAAGGATGCGCAGCGCAGCTTGGACGGGCTGCCAAAGCCCATGGACGCGCTGGCGTCCACAATCAGGTTTACCTGTACTTCGCGCTCTTCCAAAAAAAGCTTGAGAAACAGGCGCTCAAAACGTGCGTAAGCGTTCCAGTCGATGCGCCGGATGTCGTCGCCCGGCGCGTATTCCCGAAAATCCGAGAACTCCACGCTGCTGCCCAGCGCTTTGGAGCGCCTCAGTCCGCCGCCGGCAGCGCCGCTTTGACGGCGTATATGCAGGGCAAGCGTATCCAAACGGTTCAAAAAAGCGTCCGAAAGCAACGCATAGCCCTCCTTTTGTTACGCCGTGGGCAGCTGTTCCAGCAAAAGCTCGATGATCTGTTCCACCGTGTCGCCTTGCGCCATGCCCTCAAAACTCAGCGACACGCGGTGGCGCAGGCAGGCGGGCGCGACGGCGCGTAGGTCTTCAAAGGCGACGTTGTAACGCCCCTGCATCAACGCGCGAACGCGCGCGGCAGCGACGATGGCCTGAGCAGCGCGCGGGCTTGCGCCAAAGCGCAGCGAGCGCTTGACTCGCTCCGGGCTTTCCGGCCGCTGCGGATGCGTGTTCATCACCAGGCCCAGAGCCGCGTCCCAAACGGCTTTGGCCAGCGGCACTTCCTCGGCGACGCGTCGAAGCTCCAGCAGGGTATCGGCCCCGGCCACGCATTGGGCGTGTTGGTTTTGGGGAACGGTGGTGAGGCGGACGATAGCGTCCAATTCCGCCACGCTGGGATAGCGCACCAGAATTTTGAGCAAAAAACGGTCCAGCTGCGCTTCCGGCAGGGGATAGGTGCCTTCCTGCTCGATGGGGTTTTGCGTAGCCAGCACAAAAAAGGGTTCCGGGAGGGCGTGCGTTTCTCCGGCGACGGTCACGCTGTGCTCCTGCATGGCTTCCAACAAGGCAGATTGCGTCTTGGGCGTGGCGCGGTTGATTTCGTCCGCCAATACGACGGAGGCGAAAACCGGGCCGGGACGAAAGCGAAACTCGTTGCCGCCTTCGGCTTTGACGATGAGGTTCGTGCCTGTGATGTCCGAGGGCATCAGATCGGGCGTAAACTGAATGCGGTTGAAAGGCAGGCGAAACACCTGGGCCAAAGTGCGTACCAGCCGCGTTTTGCCAAGGCCCGGAACGCCTTCCAGCAATGCGTTGCCGCCCGCGATCAGGGTGATGAGCAATTGCTCCACCACCTCCTGTTGTCCGACGATCTCTTTGGCGATTTCCTCGCGGATTTGGGTTACCTTTTGGGCAAACGCTTCGATTTCCTCTCTAGCAATCATGCCGAATCCTCCCGTGTGTTAGGGTTGCAGCGCTTGAAAGTATTCCTCCACCCATTCCCGTGCCCAAAGGGGGAGGTTGGAGGATTGCATCGCGTCCGTCGCGGCCTGCGCATACTCCGCAAATACCCGGTTGTAGGGGACGCTTTCCTCCGGCGCGCCCTCGCCCGTGCCGGCGTCCGCCTCGTAAATCGTGCCTTCGTGCCATACGCCCCGCTCCTGGGTGACGGTACCGGATACGCCCAGGCGCGTCGGATCGTAGACGGCTTCGTATTCACGGGTTTGCTTTTGGGGCGCCTGCGGACTGACGGAAGCGCTTTGGCCGTTTGCGTCCTGCGTTTCCTCCCCGCCGCTTCCCAGGCTGGCCCCGGCTGAGGACATCGAGGCGCCGGCAGCCGCCGTGCGCGCGTTCGCCATTGCTTCAAGAGCCTGTGCCGTGGAATCGCTAAGGGCGGTCAGCTCCTGGGCGGCCAAATCCGCATCCATGCTTTCCAATGCTTGTGCGGCAGCGCTGAGAGTCTGGGCGGCTTCGGCGCTGGCGGCGCTGGCAGCCGCGGCCGCCAGCGCTTTGGAAGCGTCAGGGATGGATGCCAGTTCTCTAGCCAACGCCTGCGAATCGCCTTGCATAAGCGCTTGGGCCAGGGCGTCCTGACCGGCGCTTTCCAAGGCCGCTGCCGCATCCGTTAGCATTTGGGACAACGCTTCGTTAAGGCTGCGCTCCGCCCGGTCGATCGCCAGCAGCGCTTCGCGTGCGGTCTGCGCTTTGTCAAGTTCTCGGGCCAGTTCTTTCATCAGCGCCTGCGCGGTCACCGCGTTCTCGTCAAGGCTTGTCGCGGCGGCCTGCACCTGTTCGGCCTGCTGCGCCAAGCTCTCTTGAATGGCGGCCTTTGCGTCCAGGGCCTCTTGTTGCGGATTGGGAAGGAAAAAGCTCAAGCCAAAGAGCGCGGCGCAGGTCAACGCGCCAATCCATGCCGGCTTGGGCGCTTTGAGGGGAAGCGCCTTGGCGTTGAGGCCGCTTAGGGCGCGCAAGGCGTCCTCGCGTTGAACGCGGGCCATGGGCGTATCGAGGCTTTCAAGCATCAGCGCCGTCTGCGCGCGAGCTTTCAGCCCCAGCCCGTCCGCTTCCCGCGCCACCGCCAGGTCAGAGATGGGCCAAAGCCAAGCGCCCAGCGCAAACGCCGCAAGGCCGCTCAAATACGCGATCCATTCCCAAAGCCATGCGTTGGAGAGCAGCCAAAGAAACGAAGCTACGCGAACCAGTAAGGTGCAGGCCGCGCCGACGAAAGCGCCGTACGCCGTCCAGGTGACCATCCGCCGCAACCGCATGCGGCGGCGCATGGGCCGTAATGCCATTTGAATTGAAGTCATCTTCAGCGCCTCCGAATCCGCTCGCGTCCCGGCCGGAGCCTGAGCGCTCCCAGTAAGATCAGCGCGGCGGACGCGACGGCCATAAAGATCATGTTTCCATACACGCATTTTTGCAGGGGCAGAAAGTCCAAAGTCACGGACAGCGTGTAACTGACGCTCCATAAGCTGTTGTGAAAGACTGCGGTTTGCGATTCCAGCAACGCAAAGAGGCCCAGTCCGGGATTGATGATAAAGGAAATAGGCGTGTAATCCAAGGCTTGCACCTGGATGCCCGATTCGGTCAAAGCGTCGTAGAGATCGCCAATTCGCTTGACATCGTACCATAGCGGGAGCAGGGTCAAGATGCCGATGAGAAAAACCGCCAAATAGCTGGCGATGGTGGAGGTCGCCGCCCGCCTGAACAGCGTGGAGCACATCAGGCCAATGCTGAGCGCGTAAAGAACGAACAGAATCAGGAACGCAACGGATTGGAGCACCTGCGTTACCGTCGCGCTTCCGGTGAGGATGATGAGGGAGAGCACGGGCATGGAACATACCACCATGAGTGCCAGAAAACAAAAACTTTCCAGCAGCTTGCCCAGCATCAGCTTAAGCGAGCTGGTACCGGTGACCAGCAGCAGATCCAGGGTTTGGCGCTCACGCTCGCCGGATATGGCGGATGCGGTAACAGCCGGGGCCACAAGCAACAACAGCGCGAATTGCAGCAGGAGCACCAGCAGATATCCTGCCAGCTGAGCACTCATATCGCCAATGAGAAAAGTCGGGCCCAAAAACCGGGCGTATGAGGTTAACGCGGCAACCGCTGTCAACGCCGATGTGTACAGCGTCAGAATGATGGGAACTTGCAGGGAACGCATGCGCCTACGCGCTTGAAAGGCAAAAATGGGGTTATTCATGCTGGGTCACCTCCATGAATACCTTTTCCAGATTGACCGGGGCACGGTGAAAATCCGCCAGCGGAAGGCCGGCGTTGACCAGCGAGCGAAGCAGCGCCGCGGCCTGGGTTGGATCGCCCGTAAATGAGACGTGAAAAACGCGATCCGGCTCACGGCTTACACCCGTAACGCCTGGGAACTCCCGCAGCAGCCTTTCGGCCGTGTCCATCGTTTCCGCAGCGGCTTGCTGCAACAGCTGAACGCTCAGGGGCGCGTTGCCGCTCATGCGCTGCCCCAGCGCTTCCACCGTGCCTGAAAACACCAGCCGGCCGTGGTCGATGATCGTCAGAGAGTCGCACATTTCGGATAGCTCTGGCAGGATATGCGAGGAGATCAATACCGTTTTGCCCAGGGATTTGAGGGTGCGCAGAATGGTTTTCATTTCTGAGCGCGCCCGCGGATCCATGCCGGAGGCCGGCTCGTCCAGCAAAAGCAGGGCAGGGTCATGAATGAGCGCGCGGGCGAGACAGAGGCGTTGTTTCATGCCGCGGGAGAGCTCGTCCACATAGTTGTCGCGCTTGTCGGTGAGGCCGACCAGCTCCAGCATGCCGTCAATCGTGCATCGCCGCT
Organism: Candidatus Limiplasma stercoravium; assembly: GCA_018715175.1. Classification (GTDB taxonomy): domain Bacteria; phylum Bacillota; class Clostridia; order Christensenellales; family Aristaeellaceae; genus Limiplasma; species Limiplasma stercoravium. Next base: position 9,770 of record DVME01000102.1, on the reverse strand, counting down.
TCCAGGCGTCAAAGCCGTAACAGCGCGCATAAAAGTCCAGGTATTCCCAGGTCTTCAGCCGGTCGTATACGCCGAAGAAGTCCGGCATGTAGCCTACGACGCGACGGACGTCCCGCGGATGGAGAGCCACGTCGCTGCCGTCCACCAGCGCCTGGCCGGAAGTTGGCTTGAGCAGCGTGGCCAGGATGCGCATGGTGGTGGTTTTCCCGGCGCCGTTGGGCCCGACGAAGCCGTGCAGATCGCCTTTGGGAACCTTTAGGCTCAGCTGATCCAGCGCAATAAAGGAGCCGTATCGGTGCGTTAAGCCGCGAAGCTCAATCATGGCTGCACACTCCCTTCCACAATCAGCCGAGGCGACAGAATCTCGGCATACTCGGTATCGTCGGCGCTGACAAAGCGCGCGTACAGAAACCCTTCGCTTTCATAGAGTGAAAGTTCTGGCAAGGTGGACGTGCGGCTTCGGGAACCGCTGGACAGATTGTAAAGGCAAACCGCATGCTCGTCCCATTGCTGGGTTTGAAAGTTGTACAGGCTGACGCGGTAGGAAGCGTTTTGATAAGGCGTGGAGATGCTGAACAGGTCGACGTCCATGTCCTGGGGCAGAGCGGAGATATCAATGGCGAAAATGGGCTGCGCGCTCAGCTGATAGTAGTGATATTCGTCTTGCAGGGACTGCGTTGCCACAGGCGCTTCTCCCTGTGCCTGCTGCGCTTGGTAAACCTGGAAGCTGGAAGGCAAAAAGCGCGCCTGCCCCTGGGCGTTGACGGAGCGATAGTCAAGATCCACCGCCAGCATGCCCACATGAGCCTGACGGGTGACGGGCTGGCCGTCCGCAAGCAGCTGCATGTCGGCCAAATCGTCCAAAAAGGCGGCGTACACGAAGCGCGACGTGTCCAGCGCGGTCAGCTGCATGCGCCGCACGCTGTTGAGGCTGTTTTGCTCCGGGTCCTCGACTTCCCCAAAGACCTGGTATGCATAGACGTTCACGATATCGGAAAAATAAGCCAGATCGTCCGACATCGGATCGCTGCTGAGCACTCCGTCTATCACATCGCCATTGGAACCCTGCGCGCGCAGCCGGGCCTGCGCCGTTTGTCCCGGCGCCACCGAAGGCAACGTAACGTAACCATAGGCGCAGAGAATCACGCCGCCAGGGAGCGTATGGCCGCTTTGATTGGTCAGGGTAAACAAAAGGTCTTCTCCGTCCCATTCGCATACGCCGGAAACGCCGCGAAAATCTTTAACGGGCACTCCCTGAAACGCCATGCTCACCGGCTGCCACGCGGTGACCTTGGCAAAGGTTAGGGAGCTGGAATCGCCGTAGGTATAGCGGTAACGCAAGCTGGCGGGCACGCCGGGGGAACTGGGGTCGTCGTTATAGTAATAGTAGTTGACCGATGGGCCGAGATCCGGTTCGCCCTCGACAGCGCTAAGCGTGAGAGGCTCGGCTTGCGCTTTGGCCGCCATCACGCTGGTGGACACATCCGACGAACCATCCGTGTGAATGACGCAAACGGTAGAACTGACCCCTACGGGCTCGCGCTGCTCGAGCGAGCCGCTCAGCCCCCACACCGCCAGCGAAGCGGCTACGGCCAGCGCCGGCACAACCGCCCACATCCATTCCCGCCGATCCAGACGGCGCAGAATCAAGTACCCCGCAAAACCAGCCAATACGATAAAAGCGATGATGACCGCCAAGGGGATCCATTGTCCCGGCGAATTGGGTATGGCAATTTGGGTGAGAAGGCTTTCGTTGGAGCGATGCGCGTTGTAAGTAGAATAGTAGACGCGGAAACGCTGTTCCAAAAGCGACGCATAAGCGTCGTTGGCGCAGTAAGTCAAGAGCTTTTGTAAGGCGGCGTTGCGCCCCAGCCATCCGCACAAAGGCTTTTCGCTGAAGGAAAACGAACACGTCAGCACCCGCCCGTTCGCCACCGAGCACAGATCCGCCAAGCCGTCGCCGATGCTTTTGCCAGACGCGCCTTCAAGCGACGCGAGGGTGACCTCCTGCTGGATGGCAAAGGCGCTGAGATCCATCAGCTCGATCAGCTGGGCGGATATGTCCTGCGTAGGTTGCGCCGTTCCTGCGCGGATGCCCGTGTAGGACTCGAAAAACGGAAATACGGAAGCCGCCTGCGCGCCGCCGCCTACCAGCACCAGACCGCCCTCGCGCAGCCATTGGTCAAACGCGTCGCGTTGCGCGTCGTCCAGGGCGTTGAGGTTTGCGCCGTCCACTACCAGAACGTCAAAGAAGCGCAGAAGTTCCACATCCCTGGGAAATTCGTCCGACGTGAGCGCCACCTGGCTCCAGCTTTCGCCATTGGCAAGCTTTTTGGTGCTCAAGGCGCTGCTCAGATTGGAGGCTTGTGGATCCTGGCCTTCCATCAAGCCTACGATGATGCTTGTGGGATCGATAACCTGCGAGATTTTTACCGCGGATCGCTTTTCCTTACCGCCGGATTCCCACACAACTTCATAGCTGTCCTGCCGCATGGTCAGCAAAACCGGCAACGTAACCTGCACCGTCGCGCCGGCGGCGATGGTCACGGGCATCTCATAACGGTCGTACTGGTTGGATGAGCGTGAGATGTCAATCCACACCGTGCCGGTTTCGTCCGTTTCGTTATTGGTGAGCGTAACGGTGAGCGGTACGGTTCGCACGTAGGTGACGGCCCCGCTGATGCCCATTTCCGCTTCCAGGTCGACAGACGCCGCCCAGCCTGCCGAAACCTGCGAAAGCATCAGAAGGCACAGCAGCGCGGCCGCACACCGTCGAATCAGGGTAGAAATCATCGGCTCCATCCTCCTCATTTCGCCAAACGGCGAGTTGACCATAGAACGATCCTGGGATGGCGTTTCTTCCCAAGACAAAAAAATCCGCGCGCGGCGCGGCGCCCGGCGGCGGTTTGTGGTATACTGTTGCAAAGCGAAAGCGGAGGTGCTTCATGGATTTTTTGCCGGTCAGCCAGGCAGACGTCGCCGCACGGGGATGGGATGCGCCCGATTTTGTCTATGTGGTGGGGGAGGCGTATGTGGATCATCCGTCCTTTGGCCACGCCATCATCAGCCGCGTGCTGGAAAACGCCGGCTATCGCGTGGCCATGCTGTGCCTGCCCCCGTACCACAGCGCTGAGGCGTTCAAGCGCTTCGGTAGGCCAAAGCTTGGTTTTTTGGTGACGTCCGGCGTAATCGACAGCATGGTCAACCACTATACCGTCGCCAAAAAGCGCCGCCATACCGACGCCTACGCGCCCGGCGGACAGGCGGGGCTTCGGCCGGATCGGGCGGTCACGGTGTACTGTAACCGCATTCATGAGGCATATCCGGGCACTCCGGTGCTCATCGGCGGGCTGGAGGCGTCGCTGAGGCGGTTTTCTCACTATGATTATTGGGACGATAAGGTGCGCCGCAGCGTGCTGGTGGACAGCGCGGCCACGCTGTTGATGTACGGCATGGGGGAAAGGAGCATCCTGGAGTGCTGCGACTGGGTGCGCCGCGGCCAACCGGCGCAGGAGCTTGCGTCGCTGCGCGGGGTGTGCTACATGGCCAAGGAGCCGCCGTCCGACGCCGTGCTTGTACCCGATCACGCGCAGGTGGCTTCGGACAAGCGAGCCTATGCGCGCGCCTTTGCCCTGGAATACGAGGAACAGGATCCCGTGCGCGGCCGCCGCTTGTGCCAAAAGCAGGACGACAAACGCTATCTGGTACAGAATCCGCCTGCGATGCCCTTAAGCCGCGAAGAGCTGGACGCCGTTTACGCCCTGCCCTATACCCGGCGCGCTCATCCCATGTACGACGCCGAGGGCGGCGTGCCGGCGCTTTCGGAGGTGCGTTTTTCCCTCAGCGCGGTGCGAGGATGCTTTGGCGCGTGCAGCTTTTGCGCGCTGACGTTTCACCAGGGGCGCATCGTAACCTCGCGCAGCGAGGATTCGCTGGTGGCTGAGGCCAAGGCGCTGACGCGGCTAGAGGACTTCAAAGGATACATCCACGACGTGGGCGGCCCCACGGCCAATTTTCGCGCGCCAGCCTGCGACCGCCAGCTGCGCGAGGGCGCCTGCCGCAAGCGGCAATGCCTGTATCCTACGCCCTGTCCGCATTTGAAGGTCAGCCATGAGGAGCTGTGCCGGCTTTTGGCCCGCCTGCGCGCTCTGCCTGGCGTAAAAAAGGTGTTCATCCGCTCCGGCATTCGCTTCGACTACCTGATGGCGGATTCCAGCGACGCTTTTCTGCGCGATTTGTGCCGCTACCATGTCAGCGGCCAGCTCAAGGTCGCGCCCGAACACATTAGCCCTGCGGTGCTCTGTCGCATGGGCAAGCCGCCCCGCGAGGTTTACGACGCCTTTGTGCGCAAATACGAATCGCTCAACCGCCGCCTGGGGCTTAAACAATACCTGGTGCCCTACCTAATGAGCAGCCACCCGGGAAGCACCTTGTCCGACGCGGTTGCGCTGGCCGAATACTTGCGCGACACCGGACATCAGCCCCAACAGGTGCAGGATTTTTATCCCACGCCCGGCACGCTCAGCACCTGCATGTACCATACCGGATTGGATCCGCGGGACATGAGCCCCGTTTACGTGCCCAAATCGCCGCATGAAAAAGCCATGCAGCGCGCCCTTTTGCAGTATCGAAACCCCGCCAACCACGACTTGGTGCGCGAGGCGCTGCAGCGGTGCGGCCGTGGCGATCTGATCGGCTACGGGCCCAAATGCCTGGTTCGGCCGCGGCAGGAAACCAAAAGGCGCGGCCCGTCATCAGGCCGCGCCCAGCGCCGGAAACCTTAGCCGATACGATTGGTACCCATGTAGGGAACGAGAGCTTCGGGGATGGTTACGCTGCCGTCCTCGTTTTGATAGTTTTCCAGGATGGCCGCCACGGTTCGTCCCACGGCCACGCCGCTGCCGTTAAGGGTGTGGGCAAAGCAGGGCTTGTCCTTGGGGGATTCCCGATAGCGGATGCCTGCGCGCCGGGCCTGGAAATCCTCGCAGTTGGAACAGCTGGAAATCTCCACATACCGGCCGTAGCTGGGCATCCACACCTCCACGTCGTAGGTCTTGGCGGCGCTAAAGCCCATGTCGCCGGTGCACAGCGTGACCACCCGGTAGGGCAGGCCCAGGAGCTGAAGCACCTTTTCGGCCTCGGCGGTCATGCTTTCCAGCTCGTCGTAGCTTTGTTCGGGCTTGGTGATTTTTACCATTTCTACCTTGTTGAACTGGTGCTGGCGGATCAGCCCGCGCGTATCGCGCCCGGCGCTGCCGGCCTCGGCGCGGAAACAGGTGGAATAGGCGCAATGGCGGATGGGCAGCTTGGCGCCGTCCAGGATCATTTCGCGGTACATGTTGGTGACGGGCACCTCGGCCGTGGGAATCAGGAAGGTGTCCGCATCCACCTTGTAAGCGTCTTCCTCAAACTTGGGCAGCTGGCCGGTGCCGGTCATGGCGGCGCGGGTGACCATGTAGGGGGGATAGACTTCGTCGTAGCCGTTTTGCACATGGGTGTTGAGGAAGAAGTTGATGATGGCGCGCTCCAGCCGCGCTCCCAGCCCCCGATAGAAGGTGAAGCGCGCGCCGCTGACTTTGGCGGCAGTAGCAAAGTCCAGGATGCCCAAATCCGCGCCGATGTCCCAATGCGCCTTGGGCTCCCAGGCAAAGGCGCGCGGCGTCCCCCAGCGGCGGACTTCCACGTTGTCATGGTCGTCCGCGCCTACGGGCACGCTGGCATGCGGCAGGTTGGGCACGGTGAGCAAAAAGTCGTTCATCTGGGCTTCCAGGCGTTGGGCCTGGGCCTCCAGCTCGTCAATTTCGTCCCCCAAGCGGCGCATGGCGTCCATGATGCCGGCAACTTCCGACTCGGGGACGCCGTTTTTCTTGGCCACGCTGATGTCCTTGCTGGTGGCGCGGCGCAGCGCGCGTTTTTCCTCGGCCTGGGCCATGAGTTTACGGCGGTTTTCGTCCGCCTCCAGGAAGGGCGCTACGTCAATATCCTTGTGCCGCGCTTTGAGCGCGTCTGTGAGCTCCTGCGGATTTTGCCGGATTCGTTTGATGTCAAGCATGGTCGTACCTCCTTTGATCACTGAAACCACCCAATAGAAAACGTCCCTACGGCTTTCACGCTGCAGGGACGGAGGAAGCGTTCTCCGCGGTGCCACCCGGCTTAAGGCTTGCGCCTTCGCTTTTTTGCACGATATCGGGCGCTCCCGCGCGGCTCGTCGCCGCGAGGCTCACGTGACGGAACGGCCGCCGCCGCCGCAGCCTTGCACCGGACGGCTGCTCTCTGATGAACGGTTGGGGCGGCCAGGATCACGGTCAAGGCCATGGCGGTATTATACGCGCATTTTCGCGCCTTGACAAGCCTTTTTTCAGCAGACGCCGTGTTTGACGCGGTCGTGCTCCTCGGCGCGTTTGGCATTGTTGAAACGATCCAGCGTGCCCACCAGATAGCCCGTGATACGGCGGATGCGCTGAAAATCCCGCGCGCCCAAATCGTAATCCAGGTCTACCTCGTCCCCCTGAACGGTAATATCAATATGCCGGGGTTCGACGCCAAATTTTTCGATTGCACGGGCGATATAGGCTTCCGCCTCGCCGTTTTCAAGCGTGCCATTCTTTACCGTAATCGTACAAGCCATGGTATACCATCCTTTCATGCGCAGGGTTTTCCCACTAGATGTTGTGCAAGACGATTATACCACCATTTTGCGAAAAAGAAACCGATGGCGCTAAATTTTTATTTCCACGCGCATGGATTCCAGCAGGGCAAGGCTTTCCGGTTCGTCGTAGATAAAGCCACGGGGCAGGGTGTCAAGCACAAACCCTTTGAACTGCGTCTGAAAGGATGCGTCCCTGACCACCAGTTCCCGCGGGATGGCTGCGCCCTGCCGACCCTTCGGCCGAATAACGACGCCGAATCCTTCGTGGCCCCAGAACTGGTGGTTATGAATTTCATGTCCGGGTTTGAGAAAACGCAGGTGCAATCGCTTGTTGGCATGGAGCGCGCTCAGCAGGCTTTGGAGAATTTCGACGCGCTCAGACGGGGTGCATGCGCGAAAGCAGGAAGGCTGGCTGCTTTGCCGTCCGGTCTGAAAAAAACGGCGCGTCTGGTCGGGGCTGAGGATGAAGTAGGCCGGCTTGAGGCGCTTTTGAAAATGCGCGTAGCGGCCGCGAATGATGGATTCCACCCGGTGTTGGGCGCGTTGCGAGACCGAGGGAAACGCTGCGTCACGCCACAGCGACAGCTGCACCTGGGGCGGCATCAGAGAGGTATCGGGATCCGGGCGGATCATGTACAGGGCGCGGTTTTTCTCGCGCTGGTAACGGTCAAACAGCATGACGTCCAGCTTCATGGCTTCGGCGGTTTCCCCGGTGAGCAGCGTGGTATCCGATGGCAAGGCACTCAGCAGGCGTTGGGCCGCTTCGAAAACGTTAGCGCGCCTGCCTGTGGAAAGCACGCGGGCGGTGCCGTCAGCGCGGATGGAGAGTACGGCTTGCGCGCCGCCGCTTTGCACAAACAGCAGATAGGGAAGCAACAAAAAGGCGTCCTGTCCGTAGTGGGCGTTGCTGGCGGTATAAAGGCTGTAGCGGCGGTCGAACAGCGTGGAGCCGACCGCCAGAAAAATGCGCGCGGGATTGCGGCTTTCCGCGTTGACGTTGACATAGTGGCGCACCTTGACGCGGCGCTGCGGGTCGCTCAAAAGATCGCGGAAAGCCGAAAAAACGCCCGAGTCTAGGCAATTGACGCATAGGATATTCAGCGGTTCGCCGCCCCCGAAGCGGCACAGGTACGCTGAAAGGGATGTGCCGTTTTCCATATGGATGTCTCCGTACTGCGGCATGTCCGAGTGAAACACCAGCTTGTGCAACGCGCATTGAATCTCAAAATCCGCCTTTCCCAAGCGGTTGACCTCCATGGCCAGGGACAGGCGCTTTATATCCTCGGGCGGTAGAAGGTCTGCGCTCAAAAGCGCCAACGCTTCACCCATGCGCTTGATGCTGGCCTCGTCACGCAACAGCCGCGACAGGTTTTGGCGGCCGCCTAGCCACGAACCAAGCTGCGCGGCGTCAATGCCCCGCTGACGCATCAACTCGTCAAGGGTTTCGCCGAAAGTTTGAACGTTTCCCATCCGCGCCCCGTCCTTTAGTTAGTATAGAATTTCCGCCGCCGTTTGCTTGAGCCACGCCACGGAGTCCTCGCGGCTGTAGACGTGGTATGTAAGCAGCTCGTTTTTGTAAAAGCGCGTGAATTGTTCCACCAGCAGCGGTTCGGCAATCAGCGCGTGCGTATAGCCGAGCCGCTCGTTTGCGTCGCCCAGCTTGAGCGGCATCAACCCCTGTCCCTCAAAGCAGACCAGCCGGTAACGCCGCTGCTTAAGACCGTCCTGTAGAAAACGAACCTGAAAGGATGTGTCTGCCGTCAACCGGTCGAAAAACCGGCGCATCCAACGGCGGCGTTCCTCCAGCGTCAGCGGGCGCAGCGTGGAAGGCTGGTCGTCCGCGCGGCCCGTGAGCAAAAAACGCTTCGTCTCTTCCTTGGAAAGGGTCAGGCAGACCGGCTGGGCGCCGCCCATGTAGAGACGATAACGCAGCTCCATCATTTCGCGCAGGCCGTCCATGTTGCTTCTGGCGTCCGCCGTTAGGTGCGAAGGCGATTCCTGGAGCTGCCGAATCAATATTTCCGGTTCGATGAATTCAAAGCCCGGCTCGGGCCGGAGCACGTAAATGGCTCGGTTGAAAGCCTTTTGATACATGCGGGTTAAGAACGCCAAAAGTTCGCGCTGATTGCGAATCCCCCAATGCCCGCGAAGCGGCTTGGGAGATGGATCCAGCCCATGCAGGCTGCGAAACACCGTATCAAAAAGGAAAGAACCTTCCTGAAAGTACACGCGCCGAAGCCCTTCGGATACGCTGACAAAGCACATGGCTTCCCGGGCCGCCGCGCCGAGGCCGAATTTGAAAAACAGCGTGTTGGGAGCGCAGTAATAGGCGTCGGTGCCGTTGTCGCGCTGGGTAACGATATAGGGACGGTAGCGGCTGTCGTGAATCAGTCTCCAGGCAGAGCCGAGCAGCAGCATGGGATTTCGCGTGTCGGCATTGACCGAGGTGAAGTGGTGCATCTCGATCAGGCGCGACCGGTCTTCAAACAGCGGTGCCAGGGCGGGCAGGAGCCCGGTGTCACAGCAGTTGGTACACATCAGTTGCAACGGCACGTCCGGCGCAAGCGCGCGCAGCCGCGCAGTCAGCTCGCAAAAGCAACCGGCGTTATCGCTTTTTTGCGCGGGCATGAACAGTAGGTCAAACAAGCCGCGATACGCTTTATAGGAACGCTTGCCCAGACGGGAAACCGTCAGCGCCGCCTCCAGCTCGGTGAGCTCGTCGGAGGTAAACGGGCTGCCGCTCGCGCGGAGACTTTCATAGAAAGATTGGCGCCGGCTTTCGCTTGTCTCGTCGCGCATCAAGCGTACCATGGCCATTGTGTTGGGCAGTTTTGTCAATTCCGTCAACGCCGCGGCGCTGAGGTCATGGCTCTCCATGAGCGAAGTCAAACGCTCGCCAAAGGTGGCAATGTTCTTCATTCGTTCATCAACCTACATTCCGTTTCACCGCGCATACGTTTGCCTATGCGGGAACACTTCAAGGATACAGACGCCCCAGAATCGGTTAGCGCCAGTTGAGCATGCGCAGGAAGGTTTCTTCGTCCACGACGGGAATGCCCAGGCTTTGGGCTTTGGCAAGCTTGCCGCCGGCCTTTCGCCGGCAAGAACCATCGAGGTTTTG
>DVME01000011.1 GCA_018715175.1 Candidatus Limiplasma stercoravium | reverse complement strand
GCCTTCGGCGCGGCCGGGGAAACGTGCAAGGAAACCTTGCTGCGCAAGGCTTCCGAATCCACCGCACATGTCGCTGGATTCGGAATACCCTTCGGAGGTCTGCGGCCCTCCGAACCTCCCAGAAGGTTTTTTGACAGTCTGACGGGGCAGGCGGATGATCCGCCTGCCCCGTGGCTTTCGTTTTCGGGTGATCCGCACGGCTTTCAGGATTCGCCGCGCGCTTTGCGGTTTGGGTTACTCCACGATGGTGATGGTGCCCACCTGGTCGCCGACTTCGATGGTGTATTCCCCGGCGTCCAGGGTCATATCCATCTGCACAACGCGCCAGCTGCCGCCTTCGACCGTCATGATCTTCTCCGCGACCACTTCGCCGTTGGCCTTGGCCTGCACCGTGGTCATGCCGTCCGCGCCGTTGTTGCGCAGCAGGCAATAGACGGTGAAGCTTTCGCCGGCCTTGGTCTGGTTATAGACGGTGGTCTGGGTCGTCGTGGACGAGCCGGACTCGACTTCCTCGGTCACCTGCACGGTGGGCAGGATTAGGCAGGAATACACGAAGTCAGGATCCTGGCCGTAGCTCATGCCAAACTGGTACGTCACCAGCGGATCGCCCCAGTTGTTGGGAGAAGCGTGGTTGGGATCGTCCTCCATGGTCGCCTGAACCATCAAGCGCACGTAGGGAGAAGCGCCCTGGTCGCCGGCCAAATCCTTCCACTGGTCGTTATCCGAAACGGTGTCGCGGGCAATTTCCTTGGTGATGATGCCGCCGGGCTGCACCTCGCCATAGAGCAGATCCACATACACCCAAGGCGCCGTGGTGGTCACAAAGCCGCCCTCGGTGGAACCGTGGTCCGCTCTCTGGTTGTAGCTCAGATACAGCAGCGCGTCGGCGCTCTTGAGGGTGTACTCGTTGGGCTTGGTGTTGTTGAGGGTCAGCACCATGGGCTTGCCATAGTACTCGGCGTCGTCAATGAACAGCTCGGTCGCGTCATTGATGGTGCCGTAGTCGCCCACGACCACATCCGCCTCTTCCATGCTTTCCACAACGGTTACGCCCATCTCGGTCATGTACTTGATGTAGCCTTCCTTGGCGGCGGCGTTGGAACCGTCCACATACACCTTGGCGTCCTTGCTCAGGGGCAGGAGGTTATCGTCGTTTTTCACCAGCACGGCGGATTCCGCCTGCAGGCGCTCGGTCAGCTCCACTTCGTAGGGGTTGCGGGCCGCGCGCAGCTCTTCGTCGTTGGTGATCTCGGTGGGATTGGCCGCCCATTCAGCGCTGGCGCACAGTTCCACCGCGGCATCCACATCGCAGTAGGGGTTCTCAAACAGGCCCTTGTTGAACTTGAACCGAAGGATGCGGGTCGCGGCCATGTCCACGTTGGCCTTTTCCACTTCGCCGCTGGCCAGGCCGTCGATGATCGCCTGCGGATAGTTGCTGGAGGGAGAGTCCTCCCAGTTGCTGTAATCGCGGATCATGCCGCCGGAGCCGAACATATCCACGCCGTTGGCCAGCGCGTCGTTGTACAGCCAGCCGATGGTCTGCTCGCCCAGGTCAACGCCTTCCAGCGTGACGCCGCTCATCCGGCCGGGGTTGCCGGGGCCGCCGCCCAGAGCCCACCAGTCGGTCACCACAACGCCGTCAAAGCCCAGGGTGTCGCGCAGGTAGCTCATGGTGGTCTTGTCCCACTTCACGTCCACGGTATTGGTAATGCCCGTGCCGCCGCAGTTGGTCATGACCCACTCGGAGCCGGCGGACAGCGCGGCCTCCCAGCCGACCATCCAGTTGTCGAAGTTCTGCGCCACGGAACGCGCCGCGCCAAAGGAGGAGTCGCCGCCGCGACCGATCCAGTGCTTGGTGCAGGACGCCAGCCCGTTTTCTTCCAGGCCGCGGATTTCCTCGTGCACGATGGAAGCGATGAGCTCGGGATTCTCGCCGTACTGCGCGCCAATCTCGTTGGCGTAGGGCTCGAAGGTCACGTGAATGCCCACCGCGCGCATGGCCTTGCCATAGTAGGAAGCCAGCTCATAGGCCAACTCGGGATCGTTGGCCGTGCCAAAGGCCTCGTGCGCCTTGTCGATGTAGCCGCCAAACGCGTTGTACTCGCGGTCGGAGGTAAAGACCATGGGCACGCCCAGGCGCTCCGCTTCGGCGGCCGCCTGCAGGTTGTTGAGCGTATTGGTGATGCTGATGGGGGTGCCGTTGAGGTTGAACAGCTGGCAGGTCAGCTGGAATTCCTCAATCATATGGCGCGCATCCGCCAGCTGGGTGTTGACGCAGAACAGCAGGCCGACTTCTTCTTCCGGGGTCATCTGAGAAATCAGGTCAGCCACGCGGGTATCGGTTTCCTCCCGCCAGTCCTCGTAGACATCCAAAGCGCCGTTCTTGTTGAGATCCTTGAACTTCAGGCCGTCCACCTCCAGGATGGGGGTGACGCCTTCCATGTAGGTCAACCGGACCTGGCCGGTGGTTTCGTCCGCCTCGATGACAGAGTACTCGCAGTCGGATTCCAGGTACGCCTGTTCCGCCGCGGCCGCCTCCGTGTCCGCCGAAGCGTTCGCCTGGTCAATCACGTCCGCCGCCGAAGCGGGCCCTTCCGACGCCGTTTCTTCCGCCAGGGCGCCGCCCAGACAGCTAAACAGCATCATGATGGCCACCAACAATGACAGTTTCTTCATTTCGATATTTCCCTCCTTGCTGGATGTTCACCGACAGCGCAGCGCCCAAACAGCCTCCTGACCGCCGTTTTGCGCTTTGCCTTCGTTGTTTATCTGTACGATACCAGCTTTTTTCCCCGCAAAATGCAGAAAAACGCGCACGTTAGGGCGTATCTTTTGGGCCAAATGCATCAGGCTGGGAAAATTGCGAACAGCCTTTCGGAATATCAAGCACAAAAGGAGCCGGCCGCCCGCGTGGGCGCACCCTGCCGACCCCTTTGTTCTTGAGTGGGAAAATCCGACACTCCCATCGCAAATATCTGTACTGTGCGGTTTTCGGGTAAAAACTATGGTATACTGGAGACGGCCGGTTCCCATGCGGTACGATACGGCCCAAGAAAACACCCGGTATTGGCAGGAGGCTTTCCATGTACCAAGTGCTGATTGTGGACGACGAACTCCCGGCGCTGCGCTTTGTACGCAGCATCATTGAACAATTCGCCAAGGACTTTGAGGTCATCGGTACCGCCATCAGCGGCGAGCAGGGGCTGGATTTTTTGGCTCAGCACCCTGTGGATCTGCTTATTACGGACATCAGCATGCATGGCATCTCCGGCATTGACCTGTCCATGGAAGCGCGCAAAATTCAGCCCGGCATCCACATCGTGATCATCAGCGGATACGGCGAGTTTGAATATGCGCAAGGAGCCATCCAAGCCGGCGTGGACGATTACCTGCTCAAGCCCGTGAGCATCAGCAAAATGACCGCCATGTTGCAATCCATCGCCCAAAAGCTGGGCACGGAAAGCTCCAACCGCGCGGCGGCGCTGCTTCCTGCCATCGCCTGCGACCAGGACTATGGCAAGGAAGCCGCCTGGCAGCTTTACGGCAGCCGCAGCTTTCACTTTGCGTTGATCCGGTGGGGCAACCTGGACATGAGCCTGCCCAAAGCGCTCACCGCCACCTCCCTCATCCAGCCGGAGGACGGCTACTTCCAGGCCCTGCGCGGAAGGGACGAGGACGAGCGCATTCTCATCGCCCCGGACGCCCCCATGGAGGATTTGCTGACGCAGCTAAGCGTCTACCTCACCCGCCCCGGAGCCGTGTCCACCTGGACGGCCGTCTACACGCCCACGCCCCAGCCCATCGAGTCGCTGCCCGCGTTTATCAAATGGGCGCTCATACTGCTTTACCGCCAGGCGATCATCGGCAAGCACCAGATTTTGCAATTCACCGGCGGCACCCCCAACGAAGAGGTCGTCCGGCTTCCCGGTTCCGACCTCAAGCAGCTTTCCTATTTCATCAGCACGGGAAAACACCGCTTAATCAAGGACTACTTTGTCTCCCTTGCGGTGGATTGGGAGCGCAACCAGATGCCCCAGCGCCAGGTTTGGCACATGGGCCGCCAGCTGATTCACCAGATTGCCGCCAGCTATGCGCCCGTGTACAACCGGCTGGAGGAAATTTTGCAGGAATTCGGGGAAATGATACGCTGCGCCAATTCGTATGGCGATTTGATGTCCAGCCTGTATGCGATTGTTTTTGAAAACGGCGGCTTCAAAGACCGCAAGCTTTCCACCCGCGAGCTATACGACTATGCCATCCAGTACATCCAGGCCAACTACGCCTTGCCGCTGAGCATGCAAAGCGTGTGCGACGAGGTGGGCATTTCCCAAACCTATCTCAGCCGGCTGTTCCGAAAATACAGCGACACCACCTTCAACGCGTATCTGACGCGCTGCCGGATGGAAGCGGCCATGCGGCTTTTGCGCGAAAAGCCCGAATACCTATTGCGCGACGTCGCCACCTGCGTAGGCTATGACGACTCCTCCTATTTTACAAAGGTGTTCCATCAGTACACCGGCCAGACGCCCTCCCAATTCGTCGAGCGTCCTTCCAAGTAAGCGGCGTTTCCCCTTTTTATCATTGCATACGGGCCTTGAGCCGCATGCGGTCAATCTTCATGCTGGAGGTATGCGGCAGCTCGTCCAGGCGCACAAGCACGTCCGGCAGCATGTACCGGGCCAGTTTTTCCCGCAAAGCCTGCCGCAGCTGATTTTCGGCCAGGCTTCCCGAATAGAAGCACCAGATGCGATCCTGCTCCTTTTGATACAGGACGCAGCTTTCCTCAACGCCCATCACGCGCCCCAGCGCGATTTCCACCTCTCCCAGCTCCATGCGGTACCCCATATGCTTGATTTGGAGATCCCGGCGGCCCAGCACCATCAGCTGTCCGTCCTCCATGCGGTAGCCGATGTCCCCGGCGCGGTAGAAACGCTCGTGCCAGCCTTCGCCAAGCGGATCTTCCACCCATGCCGCCGCCGTGCGCTGCTCGTCCCGGTAATAGCCCAGCGCCATCCACGGGCTGGAAACAAACAGTTCCGCCGGCTCCCCCGCGGGGGCCGGTTTGCCGTTCTCGTCAAGGAACACCAGACGCACCGCCTCAAAGGGCTGGCCAACCGGCAAGCGGCCTTCCGACCGGTTTAGCCCGTCCACCTTGCCCACAGCCACCGAAAGCATCTCCGTGGAGCCGTAAAAATGCCACCAGGAAGCGCCGGGCGCGGCTTGCATCCAGACTTGAAGCACCTGCCATGGCATGGGCTCGCCCGACATGATGCCCCAGCGCAGCGTCTTGAGGCACCCCGGCGTAAGCGCGTCCGATCGGGTCACGCCGGCGAAGCTGGAGGGCGTCATGCACAATAGCGTCACCCGCTGCTCCTGGAGGCATTGCAGCATCTTGCGCGGAAAGGCCAGCACGCCCGCGGGCAGCAAATACACCGTGGCGCCCAGGGCCACGGGCGGATAAATCTCCAGCAGGGAATTGGCATAGAAGAAAGGCGATTGATTGCCAAAGACAATCTCTTCGGTAAGTCCGTACACCTCGATGGTGGCCCGCGTCCAATGCAGATAGCTCCAATGCGTCTGAACCGAGCCTTTGGGCACCCCGGTGGAGCCGCTGGTATACAAAACGGACGCCGGGTCGAAGGGGCCGCTTTGCGCGCGGATTTCCGTAAGCCTTTTGTCGTCGGCGGGCGCCTGCGACGCTTCCTGCTCCATCAGCACGCGCGCCTGGATTGCCGGGCACGCGGCCAGGGCCTTGCCGCCCTTGTCGTCAGCCAGGATTGCCGCGGGCTGCATCAGCGTCAAAAGCTGGTGCAGCCTTTGGGAAGGCATGGCGATGTCCAGCGGCGCGTAGGCGCAGCCCGCATACAATACGCCAAAGATCGCCGGCAGGTTGCGGATGCTTCGCGCGTCCAACAGCAGCGCCACCACCTGCCTGGGGCGTGTGACCGCCGCCAGGCTGGAACCAATGCGGCGTGAACGCTCCATCAGCGACGCAAAGCTGAGAGCTTCATGGTCGTCGTAAAAGGCGCGGCGTAGCGGGACGCGAGCGGCGGTTTCCTCCAGGAGTTCAAGGATGTTGCTTTTCATCAGCGCCGGCTCCTTTCAAGGCTTTGAGATAAAGGTGGGGTATTGCTCGTACCATTGCTGCGCGCACCGGTCGTAGGAAGCGTAGGCTTCGTCGCCGCGATGGTCGGTCAAATCCAGCCGCTCCAGCAAATCCTCCGCCAATTTTCGAGAAAAGGTCATGCTGCCCTTGACGTTGAGATGCTGCCAGTCCGCAAAGTCCGACGTGTAGCGCAGCCCATAGCGCAGGTTGGGGTCGTTGTAGTTGATGCCGCTGATTCCGTACTCCTCCGCCACGGCCCACAGCGCGTTATAATACATATGATCGTAAGCATAGTCGGGATTGGGCATGCCGATGATGAGCAGGGGGATGCCTTCTTGCCGGGCAAGCTCGAAAATCTTGCGGGCATAGGCTTCCTCCCGGCTGTTGAGGTTGCGCTTGACGCTGTTCCACACCAGGGAAGGGCGCTGATGCTGCTCCACCTCGTCGGATTCGATATATCCTTTCCAGTCCGCTCCGCGCCCGCCGTTGTCCGGCGGGAAAATGAAATCCTCTCCCGTCACCTGATTGTAATAGGCGTGTACCTGAGGCAGCGCCGTGAGGTATCCCAGCGCCTCCGCCGGGGTCTCCACGCAGGCCAGCATCGCGCCAAAGCGGTTTTCCAGGCCCCGGATGCCATAGGTGGACAGGATGGTTCGCCCGCGCTTGGTATAGTCCGACGAGTACGCCGAGGGCTTGGCGTCCAGCAAGATCACCTTGGGGCGCTGCGTTTTCAGGGCTTCCCGAATCGCGTAGTAGCTCACCCAAAACGGCTGCTCCGCGCTGCACAGGTTATAGGCCGCAATGCCATACTCATCCCAAAGCACGTTGGTATTGATTCCCGAATAAAACAGGCTGGTTCCCACCGCCAGCACGTCCACGCTGTTTAGCGGCTGGCGGTAAAGGTTGAGCATGCTGCAAATTCCATAATCGTATTTGGGCGTAAGCACATAGGCGGCGTATGCCAACAGCAGGACGGCCAGAACACAGAAAACCGTCAGCCGGAGCCAGAACCGCCCTAGCATTCGCCTGCGCTCGCGCGTTCCTTGCGCCATGCGCTTTCACCCCCCCTTAAAACTGCGTATACAGAAACGCCGTGGCATCATACCCCGCTCCGTACACGCCAAAAATCAGCACCGCAAGCAGCAGCAAAAGCATCAGCGGCCAGCGAATCCACACCCGTCCCCGCGCCAGGACGCCGCATACGTCCACCTTGCGCTCGCACAGAAGATCCACCGCCAGCACCGCCATCGCGCCCGCCAAGGCAATGCCCCATTCCAGTCCGGGCATGAGGGCCGTCAGCTGCGCCGCCGCATCCCGCAACTGCCAGTTTTCAAAGCTCTGCCGCAGAAGCGCGAAGCTGGTTTGGGCGCTGTCCTGGAACGCGAAATACTGCGCAAAGCCGACCACCAGCCAGGTGCGCGCCACCCGCACCGGACGCATCCAGCCCGATTTTGGCAGTTTCAGGCCGCGGCGCAGGGCCTTCCACAACGGCTCCAGCAGCATGGAAAGCGCCATCACAAGGCCGAAGTACCCTCCGTAAAGCACCGCGTTCCAGCTGACGGAGTGCCACAGGCCGATGAGCAGGAATACGCAAAGCGTGGCCAGGGCGCTGGGCAGCACGCGCCCCGCGCGCTTTCCCAGCCATTTTTCCGCCCAGGCGCCCAAGGCAATCCCCGCCCGGGAAATCGTCAGCGGATACAGCACATAGGAGCGGAACCACGCGCCCAGGGTGATATGCCACCTCCGCCAATACTCCGCGACGCTCTGGGCAAAGAAAGGGCGCTTGAAGTTCAGCGGCAAGCGGATTCCCAGCATGCCGCAAAAGCCGCGCGCCACGTCCATGCCCCCGGAAAAGTCCATGTACAGCCGTATGGCGTAAAGCGCCACGCACAGCATAATGCTTAAGCCCGGCATGGCTTCGTTTTTGAGCAGCGCCTCCGTCGTAGGCGCCAGGCGATCCGCGACGACCATTTTTTTGAAGTATCCCCACAGCAGAAGCTGAAACCCCGATACAAATTCCACCGGATCAAACGCATGGCCCTGGGTAAGCTGGCCGGCCAGTTCCTTCCAGGTGGAAATCGGGCCTTGCGCCAGCTGCGGGAAAAAGCCCAAAAACAGCCCCACCCGAGCCGGGTTGCGCTGGGCCGCGGCCTTTCCCCGGTACACGTCCACCAGATAGCCGGCCGACTGAAAGGTGAAGTAGCTTAATCCCAGAGGCAGCGCCAGTTCCCACACAGACCACACCGGATTGCGCTGCGTGCCAAAGCGGGCGTTGAGCCAGGCGGCCAACGCGGGCTGGTATTTGAGCAGCAGCATGGCCCCCAAATCCAGCGCCAAAAGCGCCGCCAACAGCAGCCGCCGTCCGCGCCGCAGCTTTTGCAGCGCCCACGCGCCGCCCCAGGTAAGCGCCGTCAGCGCCGCCAGGTGCGCGATCGTCTGCCACCCGCTCAGCGCCGCAAAGCCCACGCTGGCCACCAGCAGCGTACCCCAGCGCAACCGCAGCGGGGTGATATAATAGCACAGCACAACGGCTACGCCAAAGAGCAAAAATTCAGCGGACAGAATGCTCATGTTCGACCTCCTGGCGCAGCGCGCGGCGATCCACCTTGCCGCTTCCGGTGCGCGGAAGGCTTTCCCGGCGCAGCAGCACGTCCGGAAGCATGTATTTGGGCAGCGCCGCCTTCAGCGCCGCTTTCAGCGCCTTTTCTTCGGCGTCCCCCACATACGCGCCCACGATGCGCCCCGCGCCGGCGTCGAAATAGCAGCATCCCAAGGTTACGCCCGCGGCTGCGTTCAGGGCGCACTCGATTTCTCCCAGTTCAATGCGGTAGCCGTTGCGCTTGATCTGATCGTCCCGCCGGCCCAGGAACATCAATTCGCCCCGGTCGTTGTAGCGGCCCAGATCCCCGGTATGGTAGATGCGCTCATGGATTTGCGGGCGGTACGGGTTTTGCGTAAAAACCTCCGCCGTTTTCTCCGGCGCGTTGTAATACCCGGGGGATAGGCAGGTGCCGCCGACGCAGATTTCCCCGTCGATGAGGGTAATGCGCGTGTTGGCGCAGGGAAACCCGATGGGCAGGCTGTCCCCGTCGGCAAAGTCGCGGTCAACGCGGTACCAGGCGCACACGTCGGTAATCTCCGTGGGGCCGTACATGTTCACGTAATCCGCCTCCGGCACGGCGGCGCGCCAAAGGTTGAGCGTGCGGCAAGGCATGATTTCGCCGCAAAAAAACACCCGGCGCAAATCCGGCAGGCTTCCTGGGACGAGGGCGTCAGCCGCCAGGGTCAGCGCCGACGGCACCCAAAAAACGGTGTCAATCCGCTGCTGGGCCAGCGTTGCCAAAAGGCGTCTGGGGAACATGAAATCCCTCTGGGGAATCAAAAACAGGCTTCCCGCGCGGCGCATGGCGCAGTAGATATCCAGCACGGAATTGTCAAAATAGAAAGGCGCCTGAGAGCCAAAGCGCAGGCCCTCCGGCAATCTGAGCGCCTCGCACGCCCAGGACACAAAATCCACCACGCTTCGATGCGCGATGGCCACGCCCTTGGGCACGCCGGTCGACCCGCTGGTGAACAGCACGTAGAGCAGATCCGTATCAATCATCTGCTCCCGCCGCCGCTCCAGCAGCGCGGCGTCCTCGGCTTGGGGCGCCTGGGACAAAAGCAGAACCTGCGCGCCGGCCGCCAGGCTCTGGGCCAGGGCTAGGTGTTTTTCCTCGCACACCACCAACGCGGGCTGAAGGGCATCATAAATCAGCCGCATGCGGTTTGGCGGCATGGCAACGTCCAGCGGCGTGTAAAAGCACCCGGCGCAAACCGCGCCCAGCATGGCCGCGACGCAAGCCGGGCTTTTTTCCATCACAATCAAAACAGGCATTTGCGGGGCCACGCGCCTGGCGATGGCGCAGCCGATCCGCCGGGCCTGCGCCCGCATCTGCGCCCACGTCAGCGCGCTATCAGGGGCGTCCACGGCAAGCGCGTTAGCGGCGCGTTGCGCCGCGGCGTCCAGCCAGTCCAAGACGCAACGGGTCATGCCTGCGCCTGATGCCGCCGAATCATCGCCAGCATCGCCTCCGCGCTGTTGAAGTTTTCCGGCTCGATATCCGCCGCCGTAATGCGCACCCCATACGCGCGATCCAGCGCCGCGATGATCTGCGTCAAATCCAGGGAGTCGATCAGCCCGTCGTCCACCAGGGCCGTCTCCCGCTCAAAGTCCACGTCGTCTTTTATGTCCCGCAATATCTCCAGCAGCTTTTGCATTTCCATTTCCAACATCCCCCGCTCCCTGATGTTTTTTCGGCAAGGCCCTGCTTGCACGGCGCGGCGCGCGCTAGGAGGCCCCTGCTGAAAAAACACCGCGCGGAAAGGGACGAAGGGCGTCCCCTTCCGCGCTTTGGCTTTAGCTGTTAATGCGCTTTTGCGTTTTGGGATCGAACAGGTGCAGCTTGCCCATGTTCGGCTTGAGCAGCAGCTCGCGCTCCGTGGGGGCTTGCTCGTCCGTGTTCTTGTACACGACCACCTTATCGCCCACGCGCACGTAAATCAAATAGGCGTCGCCCAGAGGCTCGACGGAATCCACATGGGCGTGGATGGCGTTGGCTTCTTCCTTGGCCTGTTCAAAGTCCGAGGGACGGACGCCCAGATCCACCTGCTGGCCCGCGTAATCCTTCAGGGTTTCCCGCACGCTGTCGGGCGCTTCCAGGCGGAAAGCGCCGGCGTCCAGGATCAGCTTGCCGTTTTCCTGCTTGACGTCGCAGGAAAACAGGTTGATTTGCGGCGTTCCCAGAAAACCTGCCACAAACTCGTTGGCCGGATGGTCGTACAGCTCGTTGGGCGTGCCCTGCTGCATGATGTAGCCGTCCCGCATCAGCACGATGTGATCCGCCATGGTCATGGCTTCGGTCTGGTCATGGGTTACGTAAATGGTGGTGATGCCCAGCTGTTCCTGAATCTTTTTGAGCTCGTAGCGCACCTGGTCACGAAGCTTGGCATCCAGGTTGCCCAGGGGTTCATCCAGCAGGAACACCTGCGGATCGCGCACCAGGGCGCGTCCCAGGGCCACGCGCTGGCGCTGTCCGCCGGAGAGTTCCGCCGGCCGCCGATCCAGCAGCTGTTCGATGGAGAGCATCTGCGCCATGTAATTGACGCGTTTTTCGATTTCTTCCTTTGGCGCCTTCTTTGTTTTCAAGGCGAAGGACATGTTTTCACGCACGGTCATGTTGGGATACAGCGCGTACTCCTGAAAAACCATCGCAATGTTGCGCTCCTGCGGAGGAACGAAGGTCTTTTTCTTGCCGCTGCCCTCGGTCATCACTTCATTCCCAAAGCGGATTTCCCCGCTGGCGGGATGAAGCAGCCCCGCGATGCAATGCATGGCCGTGGACTTGCCGCAACCGGAGGGGCCCAGAAACACGCAGAATTCGCCGTCTTTTACCTCCAGGTTCAAGTTATCCAGCACATAGGATTTCCCTTTGTTATAGCTTACGCTCATGTTCTTGATTGAAATGGAAGCCATGGTATCAACAACCTTTCTGCGCGCTAAAGAAGGCACAAGGAATCTCGTGTTGATGGAAACCCGGGCCGCCGCAGGAAAAGGAGGCAACCTGCGGCGGCGACGGGAGAGGCGGTTTTATTTGCCGAAGGCCGTCACGTCAATGCCGTAGCCGAAGTCGTACAGCGGCTCGTCGATGTCCATGGGCAGATCTTCGCGCTGGGCCAGCACCTGATCCATGCTGGCGGGAATCTGGAAGGGCAGCTTGCCCGTGATCTCGGTTTGGCCAAAGAGCGCGTCCGCGACCGCTTCCGCGCCGCAGGTCACGCCGGGGCGGTACGCCAGCAGCACGCTGTCGGCGGCTTCCACGATGGGGGTGAGGACGTAGGCGCGGTTCATCAGCACCACGGCCACCACATTCGCGTTGGCCGCGTCCAGCGCCTGAATCAGATCCACCTGCTCCTGCGGGAATTCCAGGGTTGCCGCGCCCCATTCGGGATCGTGGGTGCCGCTTTTTTCGCCAACCACCACCACGGCGGTCACGCCGGTGAGGTCTTGGGGCACTTCAGACGCGGTGGCGATATAGGTTACCTGGTCGGCCCCCGCCTTCTCCTGGAACGCCTCCAGAAGGGTCGTCCCGGTGATTTCCACCGGCTCCTTGGCCGTCCAGCCGCTGTTGAGCGCGCGCACATCCTGCGCCAGCGCGCCGGCCACCACAAAGGATTGATCCGCCAGGGACTCGGCGTTTTCGTACTTGACCAGCGTCAGGGAACGCGAGGCGACTTCTTTGGCCACGGCCTTGTGCTCCTCGCTGCCCACGATTTCCGAAGCTTTCTCCACGTCCACATAGGGATTCTCAAAGATGCCCAGCTGGAATTTGGCCACCAGAATCCGGCGGCAGGCGTCCTTGAGGCGGGCTTCGTCCACGCCGTCCACCAGCTGAGTGGTGGAGCGCACGCCCGCGCCGCCCAGGATGTCCGCGCCCGCGTTGGCCGCGCCGACGAAGTTGAGGCCCCAGTCCGTCTGGATGATGCCGGTGTAGCCCAGCTGTTCGCGCAAAAGATCCGTCATGACCGCCGCGCTCTGGTCGGCGGAGTTTTCCACGGCGTCGCCGCCCAGGAAGGGCACGGTGGAATAGCCGTAGGGCATCACCGCGGCCACGCCCGCCTCGATTGCGGCCTTAAACCCGGCCAGGTGCAGCTCCAGGGAGTCTTCCTGAATCGTCAGCGGCGAGGCGTCCACGCCGTTTTCCTGGGCGCCGGAGCCCGGGAAATGCTTGACCGTCGCAATGACGGACTCCTCGTTGAGTTCGTTGCCGTTCTGCAAGGCCGTGATCGCGGCGACGATGAGGTTTTGGACGACCTCGGTGTCCTCGGAGTAGCACTCCTGGTTGCGGCCCCAGCGGGGATCCGTCATCAGATCAGCGTCCGGGGAGAGCGCCATGCGAACGCCCACGGCCTTGAGCTCCTCTCGCACCACCTCGTTGAGCCGGGCGACCAGATCCGCGTCGTTGACGGCGCCCTGATTGATCTGGTCAGGCATGAACGTGGCGTCGCTTACGAAAGCCGCGCCGATCTCGGTATCCATGGAGAACACCACGGGAATGCCCAAAGGAGAACTTTCGGAAAGCTCCTGGATTTCGTTGGTGCGCTCGGCCGCGTCCTTGGCGCTGTCGAAAATGTACTCGTACACCAGCGCAAAGCCCACGTTGTTGTCGGTAAACCAGCTGTCCTTTTTGCTCACCAGCGTCAGGTGAACCATCTGCGCCGCCATTTGCGACGCATCCATGAGCTCCAGCAGGTTCTCGGCGCGTTCCTGGGCGGACAGGCGCCAGTCCTCATATGCATCCAGCTCGCCGTTATCGTTGAGATCCTTGAACTGATAGCCGTCCACTTCGATGATGTTCTTCACCCGGGCAACCAATTCGGGCTGTTGCAGCGTTTCCTCAGCCATGGCCGGGAAAGCGGAGAGGCCCAGCAGGGCGGCAAGCGCCAGCGCGGTCACTTTTTTCAGGGTCTTCATCTCTTTGCTTCCTTTCCTTGTTGATCAAGCGTACCATTCGCCTTTCAGACAGGGTTGGCAAGAGGGCAACGTCAGCTTGCCGTTACCGCGCCGCTCATCTGGCCGCTGATGAGGTATTTGCCCATGAAGATGTAAAGCACCAGCACCGGCAGGGCCAGGATGAGCGAGCCTGCCATTTGGACGTTGAATTCGGCCGCCATGGTGCCCGCCAGCTCGTTGAGGGCGATGGTAGCCGGCTTGGAGTCGTAGCCGCCCAGCACCAGGGCAAAGAGCATTTCGTTCCAAATGGAGGTGCATTGAAACACGAATACGGTAATCGTGGCGATTTTGGTATTGGGCACCACAATTTTGCGATAGATCTGCCACATGCCGTTGCCGTCGATCATCGCCTGGTGAATCAGCGCGTCGGGCACGTCCGCGTAATAGCCGCGCATCATGACCGTGCACATGGGCATGCCAAACACCGTATGCACCAGCACCAGGCCCCAGACGTTGTCGTACAAATCCAAGGCGTTAATGGTTTGCAGCAAGGGAATCAGGATGGCCTGGAAGGGCAGGTACGTCGCGGCGACCAGCGCGATAAAGAACACATTGTTCAGCTTGAATTTCCATTTGCTCAGGGAATAGGCGCAAACGGATCCCAAAAACACCGAGCCGGCCGCGCCAAACAGCGTCACAAACAGGGAGGTCATCAGCGGCTGTCCCAGCTCTTCCAGCGCGCTGGCATAGCCCTCCAGCGTCCAGATAGCGGGGGGCGTAATGGGCGTGGCGGTCATCACGTCGCTGTTGGTTTTGAAGGACGTCATCACCGTGCCCCAGAAGGGCAGCATGTAGAACGCCAAAAACGCCGCCATGATGAGATAGTACACGATATGCAGCACCGTCATATGCCACTTGGGTTTGACCCTGACGGTTTGAGCCTGCTGGCCCGCTTTGCTGCGTTCAATGCCCGCATTGTTTTGCATACCGTCACTTCCTCCTGTTCGTGCAATAGGTCAGCGGCAGGATCAGCACGAGCACCAGCGCCAGCAGGAAGCAGCTGATTGCCGCGGAGTAAGCAAAGTTGTTGCTCTGGAACGCTTCGTTGTACATCCACACAGGCAGCGTCCAGGCCGAGGATGTGGTATAGCCTACCAGGGACACGATGAAGTCGAAGGAGCGCAGCGCGTACATGGCCAGGATGGTAATGCACGAGCCCATGGCGCCCTTGAGCTGCGGTATGATGAGCTTCACGTAAACGCGGGGCATGTAAGCGCCGTCCAGCTTTGCGGCGTTGATGATGTTCACGGGCACGTTTTTGATCGCCGCCAAGAAAATCACCGCCACATAGCCCGAGAACTGCCACACCATGGCGATGATGATGGACAGCATGATGGTGTCGTTGGAGGAGACCCACATCAGGTGTCCTTCCTTCATGGCGGCGGACACGTTGACGCCCAGCATCGACAAAAACGAATTCAGCACGCCGCCCGTAGGCCGGTACATATACGCCCACACCGTGCCCGTGACCACAAAGGAAAGCGCAAAGGGCAGCAGAATCAGTGTGCGGAAAACCGCGCTGCCGCGCAGCCCCTGATCCATGATGAGGGCCAGGCCCAGGCCCAGCAGCAGGCACAGCGGAATCAGGCAGAACAAAAGCAGCGTGTTCCCCAGCGCCGGCCAGAAGGTGTCGCTGGCGAACATCCGCGCGTAGTTGCCAAAGCCGCCAAAGCCGTAGCTGGCCTCCAGTTCGCCGGCGCCCCAGTCGGAAACGGACACCCACAGGTTCCATCCCAGGGACACGTACACAAAGTAGATCAATAGCGCCGCAGGAATGCATATCCACACCAGCGGATGCCGCTGCAAAAACCGATGCACCGGCGCCACGGCCTTGGGCGCGAACCTTAGCAACAGCTGATACGCCACGATGACCGCCACCAGCGCTAAACAGATCGTCCAGAAGCGATCGCTAAAGAACGTCATCCCCCACAGGTTCTCGAAAAACTCCGTTACCATTTCCATAGGCAGTTCCTCCATCAGCATCCAAGCCGAACCGGGGACAGGGGCGAGGGAGACGCGCGGCGGGTTTCTCCCTCGCGGCCCGCCCCCAAGCGCAGCTTCCGGCGCGCCACGGAATGTCTTCCTTGCGTACGCCTATACCGCTGCGCCTATCTTTTCCCCTGCCGGTCTCACTCTTCGTAGCTCAAGCCAAAGCCGTAGTCGTACAGCGGATTCTCCAGGTCAAAGGAAACGTCGCCCTCCTGGTTGTTGACGGATTCCATATCCCGCGGGAACTGCATGGGGGTCTTGCCCGTGGGGTTGTTCATGCCGTAGAGCGTCTCGGCAATGGCGATGCCGCCCTGCGCGCCGGGATAATAGGCTTCCAGAATGGCGTTGGTGTTTTCGTCGCACCAGGTCAGGATGTAGGGACGGCCGCCCGTCACCACCGTAACGATGGGCTTTCCGCTGGCTTTGGCGGTCTCCAGGATTTCCTGTTGGCTGGAGGTGATTTCCAGCGTGTCGTAGCCCCACGGCGGATCGTGCTGGTAGCTGGGCTCGCCCACGGAGACGACGATGATGTCGGCGTCTTGCGCCAGCTCCGCGATGCGTTCCAGGTCTTCCGGCTCATAAATGACGGTGGTGTTCTCGCCCGCGTAGGCTTCCAGCGCGCCGGCGATGGTCAGGCCCTCCTGCGCGGAAGACCAGCCGCCCACCAGGGAATCCATGTCCCCGGCGCGGGGGCCGCACACCAGGATGGTCTGCTGGGCATTGGCGTCCAGGGGCAGGATGCCGTCGTTTTTCAGCAGGGTCATGGCCTTCTCAGCGGCTTGCAGGTTCAGCGCCTGGCTTTCCTCGTTGCCCACGAAGGACACGGCGTAGTCCACGTCGCAATAGGGATTCTCGAAGACGCCCATTTCGAACTTGACCTTCACGATGCGGGTCGCGGCGGCATCCAGAATGGCTTCGTCGATCTTGCCCTCGTTGGTGTACTGCTCCATGTAGTCGATCAGGCGGATGCTCTCGCCGCCGATTCCGTCCACACGGCTTTCCGTCACGCCGATGAGGATGGCTTCCTCGTCGGAGACTTCCTCGCCGGTCATGGTGCCCAGGGCTTCCTGGATGGCCCAAATCATGCCCCAGTCGGTCTGAATGATGCCCTCAAAGCCCATTTCGTCCCGCAGCAGGTCTTGCAGCGTCACCTTGGAGCCGATGGCCGAGTTTTCCATATCCAGCGCCAGGGGCACGGAGTAGTAAGGCATGATGGAGGCAACGTTGACCTCCAGGGCGGCGTAGTAGGGCTTGAGATGGATTTGCAGCGTTTCCTCGCTGGAGATAATGGGCGAGGTGTCCTTGCCGTCCATCTGGGGGCCGGCGCCGGGGAAGTGCTTCATGCAGGCCACGATGGAGCCTTCGTTGAGGCCCTCGGCGCCGTTTTGGAAGGCCACCACCTGGGCGGTAACCATTTGCGTGACCAGGTCGGAATCCTCGCCGAAGGTTTCCATCACGCGGCCCCAGCGGGGTTCGGAGGCGATGTCAGCCTCCGGGGAGAGCGTCATGCGCACGCCGATGGCGATGTGCTCCTCGCGGGCGACCTCCGCCAGCTTCGTCACCAGTTCTTCGTCGCGGGTCGCCGCCAGCGCCAGGTTATGGGGCGTGACGGTCGCGCCGGTAACATAGCTCAGGCCGTGTACGGAGTCCATGGACACCAGCACCGGAACGCCCAGGCGGGAGCCTTCGGCATATTCCTGGATGGTGTTCATGGTGGTGGCCGCGGCTTCCACGCTGTTGAGCTCGCGGATCAGCAGCATGCCGATGCTTTCGCCGTTGCACCACTCTTCCAAATAGGAAGGGATTTCTCCGTCGGCGCGCGGCAGGAAGGTGGGATGCTGCATCTGCGCGATTTTTTCACGCACGGTCATTTGACCCACCAGGTCGGCCGCGCGGGTATCGGCGTCCAAGCGCCAGTCTTCGTAGGGATCCAGCTCGCCGTTGCCGTTGAGGTCGATAAACTCATAGCCGTCCGCCTCGATGATGGACTTCACGCGCGGATTGAGCTGGGGCTGTTCAAACTCCTGTTCCTCTGCAAGCACCACGCCGCTCATCAAGGCGCCTACCAAGGCTACCGAAACGGCAAGGGCCATGCCCCGCCTAAGCCATTGCTTAATCAACAAGGTTCCAATCTCCTTTCACGCCAGCTTCTTTGAGGATGTTGACAATTTTGTTGGCAAAGTAGGCTGCGTCATGCTCTGCGGAGGTCGCGAACTCCTGCACCTGCGTTTGCAGGCTGGTCGAGGCGCTCCAGGGCAGCGCGGTGCCGTGGGTAAAGCTGGGATACACCTTGATATCCTCCGCCATCAGCTCGTTTTTGAACTTCAGCGTCAGCTCGTTGTAGGTTTCGTCGGGGGTGTCGTTGTAGGGCGAGATGGACTCCTTGAGGGTGGAGAACGCCACCTGCACGCTGGGCGTGGAAACGTTGTAGGCCCAGCGCAGGCCGCTTTCCACATCCGCGGAGTCGTTGCTGACCACGAAGCCGTCCACGTTCATGCCAAACCAGCCGTCGGTGCCGGGGAAGGTGAACACGCCGTAGTCCACGCCGTAAACCTGGTCCATGCTGGTCATGAGCGGCTGCATCCAAGCGCCCATGATTTGCATGGCGTAGGTGCCGGCCACCACCTGGCCGGACGCTTCGTACCAGTCGCGGCTGGAATGGTCGGGGGCGACGTACTCCAGCAGCTTGGCGTAGGTCTCCAGCACGCCGGTTACTTTCTCCAGGTC
>DVME01000101.1 GCA_018715175.1 Candidatus Limiplasma stercoravium | reverse complement strand
TCCGGCCAATGCACCATGGGCGCGGTAAAGAAGCACAGCGTATGCCGTCCCAGGGAAAGGGTGTCGCCTTCGCGCACGGTTACGGCCTGGGAAAGGTCAACATCAAAATACTGGGGCAGCATTTGGAAAGTCTTGGCGTTTCCCACCAGCTTGGCCTGCGGATAGCGCTCCAAAAAGGCGCCCAGGCTGGAGGCGTGGTCAGGCTCCAGGTGGTTAACAATCAGGTAATCCACCGTGCGCCCTGCCAGTTCGCGCTCGAGGTTTTGCAAAAAGGCGCCGGTCTTGCGCCGATCCACCGTGTCCAGAACGGCTACCTTTTCATCCAGAATAACATAGGCATTGTACGAAATGCCCTTGGGCACAGCGTATTGCCCTTCGAAAAGGTCGATGTCCTTGTCGTCTACGCCGATGTAACGAATGTCCTGTGTAATCATCCGGCATTCCCCTTTTCTTATCGCTTGCGACCGCTGCGCTATTGAATGGCGCGAATGCTATCGAAGGGAAACAGCACCCAGCGCACATGGCCCACAATCATATCGCGTGTCAGCGCCTCCGGCGTGTGCGAATCAACCATGTTACGGCTGTCGTGGCTGGTATCGCGGTTGTCGCCCATCACAAAGTACTCGTCGTCCGCCAGCTCAAAGGGCGCCATGCTGAATCCGTTATCGTTGCGCTCGGGCGTAAGATATGGCTCGTCGATGGCTTCGCCGTTGATGTAGACGGTGTTGCGAATGACCTCCACCGTATCTCCGGGAATGCCGATGACGCGCTTAACGAAGTTCTCCGTGCGGCCGGGGTACTTGCAGATGACCACATCGCCGCGCTGCGGATCGCCAAAAAGGTACTCCGGTTTGGTGATCAACATAATTTCCCCATCCTCGAGCGTGTCGAGCATGCTTTCGCCGTCCACGCGGATGGGTTCAAACAGGAAGGTGCGCACGACCAAAGAAAGCACGATGGCAACGCCAAGGGTCAGCACCCAGCTGATGATCTCCTTTTTGACATTCACGGGCTCCTTTTTCTTTTTGCCCTTGGTGGGCGTTTCGACGCCGTTGGGCTGTTCTGCCGGTCTTTCCTGGTCAATCTGCATGGGGAACCTCCTTCGTGGTCATTCTGTCATGGCGCGAAGCGTTTCGGCTTCCGGGATCGGCCCGGGCTCAAGCACCTTTTTGCGGCGCTTGAGAAATACCTGCCTTTCCATCATCACAATGCGCCCGCACCCAAGGCATTTGATTTTGATGTCGGCGCCGATGCGAATCACCGTCCACTCGTCGCTTCCACAGGGATGCGTTTTGCGCATTTTCACCCTGTCGCCCAAACGAATCTCATCCACCGCGCACACCTCCGCCAAATCCCCATCCATTATACATCCGGGCAAGCGGGAATTCAAGCGATGCCCTGCGCCAAAATCAGGTCTTGCTGTGAACATACAGTAAACAACGTTTCCCCTTTCCCGTACGGATTGGCACTTGCCCGTGCGCGGCGCTTGTGGTATACTGGCAAGCGAAAACCTGAACGGGAGGATATAACCATGACTCAAAGCGCAAAACGCCGCAAAAACGCCAAAGCCACATTGGTTCGTGCCGTGAGCCTCTCGTTGGCCGGGCTTATCCTTTTGTCCGTTGTTTTTGCGACCCTGTGGCAATGGTAAGGCTGATTCGTGGTAGAAAGGCGCCGCCCAAAAGTCGATCAGACAGGCGGCGCCGCTTTGTTTTGCCCTTTGAGAAAGGCTTTATATCCCGGTGGTTTCCCGCAGCGTTCCCCAAAGCGCCAGTAGCGCCTCCAGCACGCCGCCGCCGATTGCTCTGGCTTTGTCCGAAACGGTGTAGCAGCTTTCACGAACGCCGCGCGGATCAATATCCCCGCACTTCATGCCGCCGTCGACCGGCGTGCCCGTGGGCAGCAGCCCTCGGATGACTCCGTCCAGCCCGGCCGTCACCGGCGCACCGTCCACATAGGCCACCGCCTCGCCCGCGCGCACAAAATCGCCGATGTGCTTCGCTTCCCGAAACGTTCCATCCGCCGGCGCGCGCAGCAGGCGCAAAACCGTTTGACCGCCCACTTCGCCCGGAACGCCGGTGTTGGGCAGGGCTGAACCCGTGAGGTACACCCGGCCCAGGTCGTGCCCCCGCATGGTTTCCACCACGGCGTCGCAGTCCTCACCTGCCGCAAAGCCCGGCCCGAGCGCCACCACCGCAGGCGCGTCGCCGCGCTTTGTGCCGGTATTTCGCTTGGCGAGAATGGCATCCACCACGGCGTCCGGCTTCAAAGCCGCCACGCATGCGGCTTGAGGATCCACCAGCACGGCCACCCAGCCTTCGCGCGTCAGCGCCAACGCCTGCTCAGGGCTGTACGCCCTTCGCGCCCCAACGTCCTCTACACGGGCTTCTCCTTGAGATATGGCGCGGCAAAAGCTCACCTCGCGGCGTATGGCCGTGGGGCGCTCCAAATCGGTCATCACCACGTCAATGCCGGCATGATACAGCCGCACGGCCACGCCGCTGGCCAAATCCCCCGCTCCCTTGACAACGACTAGCATCTTCTTCCTCCGCATTCCAAATAATCCGGGCAAGCCTCCAGCGCCGTCAACCAGCAATCCGATTGCAGGCATTGGGCTACTGCCATCGCTTCATGTCTCTGCGCTTCCCCATCGCATTGGTTGAGCACCACCGCGAAGCGGGAGCGCACGTTTTTTCGTTGCCCCGCCTGCTCGTTTTCCACAACCAGCGCCATATCCTGCGCCGTCACAAGCGCCTTGAGCGGTTTGCCCAGCAGCTGCGCATACAGCTGCGGGCGGTGCGCCGCCTCGCAGATGGGCCGTCCCAACGCCTTCACGCCGGCTACGGCCACCACCAAATCCGCGTTGCCAGGCAAGGCCGGCTCATGCGCCGCCGCCGCCTTCACCGGATGTTGACGCGACCCGTCGGCTTCGATGAGCGTGTAGTCCGCCAAGGCTTCCAAAGGCTCCAGCGCGCAATCGGGCGGCCCAAGCTTGCCTTCGCCGCACGGCTCGCCTACGCAAACCGCCGCTTGCTCCTCAAACGCGCGCTCCAGCTGGGCGGGCGTTGGCGTTGACAGGAGCCGGGTATGGGCGGGCGGAAACATATGCGTCGTGGTCAGGCGCAGCACCCGTCCGCGCAATTGCAATTCTTGCGTCAGCCGGTCCAATAGCGATGTCTTTCCCCCGCCTCCGACAGCGCACAAAACGCCGCGGGGAACGTCCAGCGCCTGCGCCAGCGACTTGGGCCCGCACAGCGAGCTTTCGGCAAAGGCGCGATCCGCCGGGCAAAGCGGGTAGTCCGCCAAACGCTCGGGCTCCACCCACGCAGCCCCGGCATGCACGCTCAAGCGCATCTCCCCGCCGCCAAGGAGCGACGCCTCCATAAAGATGATTTGAAGCGTGGCGTCATCCCGCTCGACCGTGACGCGCATGCGCTTAGCTTTGGGCTCGACGCGCAAAGAAAGCTCCTCCATCAGCTCGCGCTTGAGGCATTCAGCCAGGCTTTCGCCCGGCTCACGCTTGCCCCCGGGAAACTCCCATAACCCTTGCAGCGCGCCCTTGCGCATGCATAAAAGCACCCGGCCAGCCGGATCTCGCACAACGCCCGCCGCCACGTCGATCGTTTTCATGTGCCCTCCTAAAAGTTGCGGCTCATGTCATAGCGCTCGTAAAAGCGCGCGCGCAGCTGCGGCAAGCTGTCCTGAGCGATGGCCTGGCGCACATTTTCCATCAGGCGCAGCAAAAAGCGCAGGTTATGGATGCTGGCCAGTCGCGCGCCGGTAATCTCCCCCGTCTTGAACAGATGCCGAATGTAGGCTCGGCTGAAATTGCGGCAGGCGTAGCAATCGCATTCGTCGTCGATGGGGCCGAAGTCCCGGGCGTACCGGGCGTTCTTGATGACCAGCCGCCCATTGGTGGTAAAGCAAGTGCCGTTTCGCGCAATGCGCGTGGCCAACACGCAGTCGAACATATCCACCCCGCGCATCACGCCTTCGATCAGGCAATCCGGCGAGCCAACGCCCATGAGATAGCGGGGCTTGGCCTGTGGCATATGCGGCATGATGGCTTCCAGCATTTCGTACATCAGGGCCTTAGGCTCGCCGACCGACAGGCCGCCGATGCCGTAGCCCGGGAAATCCATCTGCGCGAGGGTTTGCGCGCTTTGAATGCGCAGGTCGCGGAAAAAAGCGCCCTGCACGATGCCAAACAGCGCCTGGCCTGGCGCGAGCGGGCTTTGAAGGCAGCGTTGGGCCCAGCGGTGCGTGCGGTGCATGGCGTCCTCCGCCGTCCGATGATCGCACGGGTAGGCAGTACACACATCAAAGGCCATGACGATATCCGAGCCTAAAGCCCGCTGAATCTCCATGCTTTTTTCCGGCGACAGAAAGCGGCGGCTGCCGTCAAGATGGCTTTGAAAGGTCACGCCGTCTTCGCGGATTTTACGGATTCCCGCCAACGAAAACACCTGAAACCCACCGCTGTCCGTTAAAATGGGCCGCGGCCAAGCCATAAAGCGATGCAAGCCTCCTGCCTCCGCCACCAGATCCTCGCCGGGGCGCAGATGCAGGTGATAGGTATTGCTCAGCATGATTTCCGCGCCGATTTCTATCAACTCGCGCGGCGTCATGGCCTTGACGGTCGCAGCGGTGCCAACCGGCATATAGACCGGGGTATGCACATCGCCGTGCGGCGTGTGCAATACGCCCAGGCGCGCTCCGGTCTGCGCGCAGGTTTTGAGCACTTCAAAAGAGAACGGCTTCACGCATGCTCCTCCCGCCGGTTCTGGAAAAACCGGTCGATCTCGTCTTGATAGGGCGCAAAGGCAACGCCCTTGGGGGCGCTAAAAAACAGCATAGGCTCGCGCCGCGTGGGATGGCGCAGGCACAGCGCCGCGCCCCAAAGCGCCAAATCCTTGCCCGGCTCTCCCTGGCCATAGCGAGCGTCGAAGAGCAGCGGATGGCCGGCGTTGGCAAATTGCGCGCGGATTTGGTGCTTGCGGCCCGTTTGCAGGCGCACCCACACCAGGGCCGTGCCGTCCTTGCGGCCAAGCGTCTGAAAAGACAATCCGGCCTCCTGCGCCTTGGGCGAGGAAGGCGCGGCAACGACGGCGCGCTTGCGCTCCTCGTCCCAGCAAAGCCAGTCGTGCCATTCGCCTGTTTGCGCAATGCCTGCGTCCGTAACGGCCAGGTACTCGCGTCGCATGTCGTGCGCGCGCAGCTGCTCGGAGAGGCGCGAAGCGGCCTTGCTGGTGCGCGCAAAAGCCATCAGCCCGCCCACGGGCCGATCCAGGCGGTGTACCAGGCCCAGGTACACCTCGCCGGGCTTATGATAGCGCGCCTTGACATCGTCCTTGAGCTCGTCCAACAAAGACCGGTCGCCCGTGCGGTCGCCCTGGGAAAGCTGCCCCGGCTTTTTAACGGCAATCAGCAAATGATTGTCCTCGTAAATGATTTCAGGCATCGGGCAACCACCTTGCCGTGGTGCCGCAAGGCAGGACGCCGCCGGAAAGCACGCTGAGGCACAGCTCATCCGCTTCGGTCTTCCCGCCAAAGCGCGAACAAAGACAGCGGCTGACCACGTTTTTGAGCACGCTGGCGCAAAAGCCGGTGGTATAGCCGTTGAGCAGAAAGAACAGCGGCGTGTCCGACAGCACCTGCGCGCACAGATCCACCAAGCCGTAAAGCTCGTCCTCCAGCTTCCACACCTCGCCGCCGGGCCCACGCCCATAGCTTGGCGGATCCATGACCACGGCGTCGTAGCGGTTGCCGCGCCGGATTTCCCGGCGCACGAAAGCCTTGGCGTCCTCGATGATAAAGCGCGTCCGCTCCTGAGGAATACCCGACAGGTCTCGGTTTTCCTTGGCCCACGACACCATGCCCTTGGCGGCGTCCACATGCGTGACGTGCGCGCCGG
>DVME01000100.1 GCA_018715175.1 Candidatus Limiplasma stercoravium | reverse complement strand
GGGCTGTTGCCACCGAAGGTGGCAAAGCGACCCGAAGGAGTCAACCGAAACGAGCGGTGGGCGCGGCCAGCGCCCGCCGCGACGATTGAGGTTGCGGGTCTGCGGCCCTCCGAACCTCTTGAAAGGGCTTTTTCGACAGTCTGACGGGAAAGGGTTTTCCTTTCCCGTGCTTCAAGGCTGGAAGGGCCTCAGCGAATATCAGACATCGCCACGGCGTCCATATCGTCAAAGTCCTTGTTTTCGCCCACCATACCCCAAATGAAAGTGTAGGCGCGGGTGGCGCTGGCGGAATGAATGGACCAGCTGGGGCTGATGACCGCCTGTTCGTTGCGCATGACGATGTGGCGGGTTTCCGTGGGTTGGCCCATGTAGTGCATCACAATGGCGTCCTGCGGCAGTTCAAAATACAGGTACACCTCCATGCGCCGGTCATGGGTATGGCAAGGCATGGTGTTCCATACGCTGCCGGGCTTGAGGCTGGTCATGCCCATGACCAGCTGGCAGCTTTCCACCTGGCCGGGAAGAATGTACTTGCAAATGGTGCGGTGGTTGCTTTCCTCCATGGTGCCCAGCTCCACGCGCACGCAGTCCTCGGGGCGGATGTACACCGTAGGATAGGTTTTGTGAGCGGGGGCGGAATTGAAATAGAACTTGGCGGGCTGGGAAGCGTCCTTGCTTTCCAGGCGGATATCGCGGCTGCCCATGCCCACGTACAGGCCGTCCTTATAGCGCAGTTCGTAGGAAACGCCGTCCACCGTCACCACGCCTTCTCCGCCGATGTTGATCACGCCCAGCTCGCGCCGCTGCAAAAAGTACTCCGCGCGCAGCTCGTCGCCCGCGTCCAGCGTCAGCGGCCCCGAGACCGGCACGGCGCTGCCGGTGATGATGCGGTCGATATGGCTGTAAACCATCTTGACCTCGTCGGGATGAAAGAGATCGTCAATGAGAAACTCCTCGCGCAGGCGCGCTGTGTCGTAGGCTTTGACATCCCTGGGATTGGAAGCGGTGCGAAGTTCCATGGTATTTTCCCTCCTGTTTTGCTCGGATTGTTACAGCGTAACCCCGGTTTTGAAGATGGCCATGTCGTGATAACCGTTTTGCTCGCTGAGCACCTTGCGCCCGCCAGCCACCTCGATCACGAAGTCCATCAGCTCGCGGCTGAGGGAGGCGGCCTCCTTCCCAGCCAGCAGCGCCCCGGCGTCAAAGTCAATCCAATGGCGCTTGGCGTCGGCCAGCGCGGAGTTGCTGGAAATCTTCACCGTGGGTACGGGCGAGGCAAACGGCGTGCCGCGCCCGGTGGAAAACAGCACCACCTGCGCGCCGGCGGCGGCCAGCGCTGTGGCGGCCACCAGGTCGTTGCCCGGCGCGGAAAGCAGGTTCAGCCCGCGGCGGCGCACCGTTCCCCCATATTGTAGCACATCCTTCACGGGAGCGAAACCGCTTTTTTGCGTACAGCCCAGGGCTTTGTCCTCCAAGGTGCTGATGCCGCCCTCCTTGTTGCCGGGCGATGGGTTTTCATAAATGGTTTGATGGTGTTGGGCGAAGTAGCGCTTGAAGTCGTTGATGAGGGCCACGGTTTGCTCGAAGACCTCGGCGGTTTCGCACCGGTCCATCAGGATGCGTTCGGCGCCGAACATCTCCGGCACTTCGGTAAGGATGGTAGCGCCGCCCTGGGCGACGAGCAAATCCGAAAACCCGCCGATCACCGGGTTGGCGGTGATGCCGCTCAAGCCGTCCGAGCCCCCGCATTTGAGGCCAACCGTCAGCTTGGACGCCGGGCTGGGCACGCGGACATCCGAGCGCATGTTTTGCGCCAGCTCCTCCAGGAGCGCCATGCCCGCCTCCCGCTCGTCCTCGACTTTCTGGCACACCAAAAAGCGAACGCGCGCGGGATCATAGCCGTCCATGTAGGGCCGAATTTGGTCAACGCCGCTGTTTTCGCAGCCCAGGCCAAGCAGCAGCACGCCTCCCGCGTTGGGGTGCATGGCCAGGTTTGCCAGGATGCGCCGCGTGTTTTCCTGATCCTGGCCCATCTGCGAGCAGCCGTAGGGATGGCCGAAGCAAAACACGCCTTCCACCGCGCCGCCTACGAGCTTCTGGGCGCGGCGTTCCAGCGCGCGGGCGACATCGTTGACGCAGCCCACGGTGGGCAAAATCCACAGCTCGTTGCGCACGCCCACGCGCCCATCGGCGCGAAGGTAGCCCGGGAACGTCCGGGGCTGCACGTGCGGCACGGGCGCAAAGGCGGGATGATACTCGTACGTCAGCTCGCCGGAGAGCAGGGTTTCCAGGTTGTCCACATGCACATGCGCCCCTTGGGGGATGTCCTGGCGCGCCTTGCCGATGGGATAGCCATACTTGACGACAGTCTCGCCGCGTGCGATGGGCCGCAATGCCAGCTTGTGCCCGGCGGGAATCTCAGCGACGACGGCGATTGTCTCGCCCGATACCTCCACCGTGTCGCCTATATGCAGCGGCGTGAGCGCCACCGCCACGGTGTCGCTCGGATTGATCTTCAGCGCCCTTTTCATGTCAACCTCCGAAACGTTCGGTCAGCGCCTGGCGCATGCCCAGGCGCTCGACGCTTTCCAGCGCGTCGCCCACATAGGCCTCCAGCCCGGGCACCTGCGTTAGATCCTGACCAAAAAAAGTTTCATCGCTCAAAAACCGCTTGGTCAGCGTGCGGGCGTCCGCGTTTGCGTGCGCGGCAAAGAACGCCAGCACGCTCGCGTCGTCCATCAGCGTATACGGCCGTCCGTCGCGCCGGCAGGTGAGGACGCCGTCGCCCAGCGAGCCGCCGCGGTAGAGCGCCATCATCGCCGCCAGAGAAAACGCCAGGCGTTTGGGCAGCGCGCCATGATCCTGCACATATTGAAGCAGGCTGGGCATGCAGCGCGCCCGCCACTTGGAAACGCAGTTGAGGCAGATGGAAAGCAGGGCGTGCTTGATGTAGGGATTCATAAACCGCCCGGTGACCGCCTGCGCGAAGGAGAGCAAATCCTCCCGGGGCAGAGAAAGCGTGGGGATGACCTCGTCGTAGATCACGCCTTCCATGAAGCCGCGTATCAGCGAATCTTTCATGGCGTCCAGCACAAAGTCGTGGCCGCACAAAAACGCCGCGGGCACAAAGGACGTGTGCGCGCCGTTGAGAATGCGAACCTTGCGCTGCTTGTAGGGCTTTTGGTTGTCGGTGAAGATCACGGGCAGGCCGCATTGGGCCAGGGGCAACTCGGAGGAGATGTCCCGGTCGCTTTCGATGACCCATAGAGCAAAGGGCTCGCCTGTGACCAACAGACGATCCTCATAGCCAAGCCGCCGCCACAGCGCCTCGGCCTCATCCCGAGGATATCCAGTAACGATGCGATCCACCAAGGTGGAGGCGAACACGCAGGCTTCCTCCAGCCACTCTTCAAATCGGGAACCCAGCTTCCACAGGCAGGCCAGGGCCTTGACGCAGCGCTTGAGGGCCGCGCCGTTATCGTCGATAAGCTCCACAGGCAGCAGAATCAAGCCCTTGTCCGGGGCATAGTCGAAGGCTTGCGCGCGCTCGTAGAGCAGCTTGCACAGCTTGCCGGGATAGGTGTTGGGCGGGCACAGTTCCAGGCGGTCCGTTTCGTCCAGTACAATGCCGGCTTCGGTGGTATTGCTGACCACAAAGCGCAGGTTGGGGTCGCGGGCATAGGCCGCGTAGCGGTCGTATTGGGCGTAGGCATCCACCGCGTCGCTCACGCAGGTGACCAGCCGGGTCTTTTCCACCGGATGGCCGTCCTCCAGGCCGCGCAAAAGCACGGTATAGCGGCCGTCCTGCTCGTGAAAGGATTGCAGGCTGCCCATGGGTATGGGTTTGACCAGGGCTACGCCGCCGTCAAAGCCCGCCTTTTCATTGGCAATGTCCAGCATGTAATCCACAAAGGCGCGCAAAAAGTTGCCCTCCCCGTATTGCAGCACCTTGACGGGCCGCCTGGGAGCGTCGAAGAGCCGGGCGTTCAAGCGTTCCATGTTTTCACTCCTTTGGCAAAGGGGGCGGATTGGTTTGATTTGGTTCATGTAAGCAATTACATTGCCATACGGCTATATTACTCCATTTTCTGGGGTTCGTCAATGATTTCCGCCTTAAAAAGCCTCTTGCCCTCTGTGAGTGCATTCCGTACCAAAGGTGGAAAAAACGGCCTTGTCAGGCCTTTTGGCTTCTTGCCAACGCGCCTTGGGATGTGTATAATGATAAGGAAGATTCATCCGTAAGCGTTTACAGGCTGAAAGGAAACCGCGCATGAACATTTACGACATTTCCCGACGGGCCGGCGTATCCATTGCCACGGTCTCGCGCGT
This sequence comes from Candidatus Limiplasma stercoravium, assembly GCA_018715175.1. Taxonomy (GTDB): domain Bacteria; phylum Bacillota; class Clostridia; order Christensenellales; family Aristaeellaceae; genus Limiplasma; species Limiplasma stercoravium. The sequence continues at coordinate 2,578 of DVME01000100.1, read as the reverse complement.
GCTCAACTGCAGCCCCCATGTCAGCCAAAAAACCAAAGAACGGGTGCTGGCCGTCATCGAAGAAGCCGGTTACGTGCCCAATGCCTTTGCGCGCGGCCTGGGCCTGAACAGCATGCAAACCGTCGGCCTTCTATGCCCCAACGCCGCCGACCCCTATTTGTCCCAGGCGTTGACATACCTGGAGCGCGGTTTTCGCAGCCATGGCTACGACTGCCTCCTGGCCTGCACCGGAAAAGAGCTGGAGGCGCGCGCCGCCGGCGTGAAAGCCATGAAGGACCGGCACGTGGACGGATTGGTGATGATGGGCTCCACCTTTGTGGAAACCAGCGAGCGCGGCAACCACTACCTGCGCCAGGCGGCTTCCACCATGCCGGTGGTGCTGCTCAACGGCCATTATCCCTGCGAGAACGTCTATTGCGTGCTCTGCGACGACCGGCGCGCCACCGCCGAGGCCGCGCAATTTCTCCTGGACGGCGGAAGGAAGCGCATTCTTTACCTTTATCACAGCCGCAACTTCAGCGGCAAGCACAAGCTGCAAGGATACTTGGACGCCTTGGAAAGCCGCGGGCTTTCCCCCGACGAACGCCTGATGCGCTATTATTCCGAAGACAAAATGAGCGTGGTGCAAGTGCGGGATTTTTTGCTGGAATTGGACGCGGAAGGCCTGCGTTTTGACGCGGTGCTCACCTCCGAGGATCTGCTGGGCGTTGGCGCGGTCAAGTACGCAAGGGCCAAGGGTCTCAGCGTGCCGGGCGATCTGAGCATCGTGGGCTACAACAACTCGCACCTTTGCCTTTGCAGCGAGCCGGAGCTGACCAGCGTGGACAACAAGCTTCAAGCTCTCTGCGCTCATTGCGTAGCCACCATGCTCGGCGCCTTGCAAGGCCGCGTAATGCCGCAATTAACGGTGTTCGCCGCCGATCTCGTCCGGCGCGGCAGTACCTTGGGCTAAGCGCCGCCTTCCGGCGGCCATTGAATATCAAGTAAGGAGAGATTCCCATGCCGGCATTTATGGACTGCGATTTCCTGCTGAACACCCCGACCGCCCGTTCCCTCTACCATGAGGTGGCGGCGCGCTGCCCCATCATTGACTATCATTGCCACATCAGCCCCCGCGCCATCTGCGAAGACCAGCGCTACGATAACATCACCCAGGTGTGGCTGGGCGGGGATCACTATAAATGGCGGCTGATGCGTTGCGCCGGCGTGGACGAGCGGTTCATCACCGGCGACGCCAGCGACCATGACAAGTTCCTTCAATGGGCGGCCGTGCTGGGCCGCGCCGCTGGAAACCCGCTGTACCATTGGAGCCATTTGGAGCTGCGCCGTTTCTTCGGCTATGAGGGCGCGCTGAACGAGCGCACCGCCGAAGAGGTATGGAACCTGTGCAACGAAAAGCTGCGCAGCGCCGGTTACAGCGTGCGCGGTCTGATTGGGATGAGCAACGTGGAAATCATCTGCACGACGGACGACCCCGTTGACACGCTGGAGTGGCACGACCGTCTGGCCGCCGACGCGGGCTTTGCCACCACGGTGCTCCCTGCCTGGCGGCCCGACCGCGCCATGAACCTGGAAAAACCGGATTACCTGGACTACCTGGCGCGGCTGGAGGCGGCGTCCGGCGAGGCCGTGCATTCTTTTGCGGGCCTTTGGCGCGCGCTGGATGCGCGCATGGAGCACTTTGCCCGGCGCGGCTGCCGCCTGAGCGACCACGCGCTCGAAACCGTGACGTTCGTAGCGGCAGACGAGGCCGCCGTCGAGGACGTCTTCCGCCGGCGGCTTGAAGGCCAAGCGCCGTCCCCTCGGGAAGCAGATATGTTCCGTACTGCTTTTTTGCTTGAGGCGGCGCGCCGCTACCGCGAGCGCGGCTGGGTCATGCAGCTGCACTATGGCTGCCGGCGCGACAACAACCTGCGCATGTTCCAAAAGCTCGGCCCGGATACCGGCTACGACTGCGTCGACGACAACACGTCGTCCGCCCAGCTTGCGGCCTTCCTGGGCGCGTTGGACGCGCGGGACAGTCTGCCCAAGACCATCCTTTACAGCCTCAACCCCAACGACAACCAAGCCATCGACACCGTTTGCGGCTGCTTTCAAAACAGCGAGGCCGTCGGCAGGATTCAGCACGGCAGCGCCTGGTGGTTTAACGACCATTTGGCCGGCATGACCGACCAGCTGACCAGCCTGGCCAACCTGGGCTATCTGGCCGGCTTCGTGGGCATGCTGACCGACAGCCGCAGCTTTTTGAGCTATCCGCGCCATGAATACTTCCGCCGCATCCTCTGCCGCCTGCTTGGGCAATGGGTGGAGGAAGGGCTTTTCCCCAACGATTCGGAAACGCTCGAAACCATCGTGCGCGGTGTGAGCTATGAAAACGCCAAACGCTATTTTGGCTTTCCGATAAAGAAATAAGATGGAACGGGGCTGCCTTCTTGCCAAGGCAGCCCCCAGACTGTCAAAAAACCTTCTGGGAGGTTCGGAGGGCCGCAGCCCTCCGAAGGGTATTCCGAATCCAGCGACATGTGCGGTGGATTCGGAAGCCTTGCGCAGCAAGGTTTCCTTGCACGTTTCCCCGGCC
>DVME01000099.1 GCA_018715175.1 Candidatus Limiplasma stercoravium | reverse complement strand
ATAACCTTGGGGTGCAACAAAACAGCCTTCTCCCAGGCTTGCGGCAAGCCATGCTAGATCTGTTTGAAGAAAACCACTACCGAAGCGTTCCCCTTTTCTCCCTTCTGATTCAGCCTGCGCTGTACACATGGATTTGCCTGTTTGTCCTAATCTGCGCCATATGTCGGCGCGATCGCGCGCTGGCGCTATCCATCCTATGCGTGCTGACCTACCTTTTCACCCTTTGTTTAGGGCCTATGGTTGCCAATCGCTACTCCTTTTGTGTAACCACCAGCGCGCCTCTTCTATTGGCGATGCTGTGCGTACGCCAACCGCCGAAAAGCAAGAACCTTGCAAAGCAGCAATTTGTATCCAAATGAGATCCAAACCCACCACGCATGGCGTCGGATTCGGATCTCATTTGGAGGGAAGCGGCCGTCCTGTGAGCGGTAGCCGCCGAAGGCTCAAAACGGCCCGCAGGCGAGAGCAAATACGAGGGCTATGCGCTGCAGCGCGCAGAGCGCCGGCATTTACGAAATAACCAAAGCGAACGGAGGGCGCGGCCTGCGTCCTCCGTGACGGTTGAGGTTGAGAACCTTTCAAGCCTCCTCATAATGACCTTTTAACAGTCTGAGGGACACTTCCGGTTGGGAAGTGTCCCTCAGGTTCTTTGGCGTTTGAAAACTCAACCCAATACGATGCAGGCGGGGCCGACGGGACGAATGTCCAGCACGTTGCAGCTATGCGCGCCGAAGACGGCCTCCATATCGCGCACAAAGCCGTTAAGATGCTTTTTCGGCACGAAGTTGAGCGTGGTGCCGGCAAAGCCGCCGCCATGCACGCGCCAGGCGCCGCCCACCGCGCTCAGCTTGGATTCCGCAAGCATCAGCGCCAAAGAGAGCTCCTGGTTTTCGGTCGTGGCGAAGATGTTTTGCAGGTAGCAAAAGCTGCTGCGGCCGCTTTGGATGACCAGGCGCAGGAAATCGGGCAGGTCGTCGCGCTTGAGGGCGGCCACTTCATCGGCGACGCGGCGGTTTTCCGCGAAGTAATGGGCGGCGCGCATGATGGCGCGGTCGGCATGCTGTCCCTGCAAGCGTTCTCGAATCAGCGGCAGGGCTTGCATGAAGCGCTCGGGCTGGACGCGGCGCAGGCTTTGCTCGCCAAAGCAGGCGGCCACGGCGCGCATTTCCTGCGGAATGGCCGCGTAATCGGCGGTCAGGTCGTCGTGGCTGCCGCCGGTATTAACCACCACCAGCGCGTAGCCTTTTGCGGCGAAGTCATACTGAACCTCGCGCACCTCCGGCTCATCCTCTTTGAAGTCGATGAAGACCAGGCTGCCCACGCTGCTGGCCATTTGATCCATAAGGCCGCTGGGCTTGCCGAAGTAGGCGTTTTCGGCATACTGGGCGATTTTGGCGCGCTTGATGGCGTCAAGCTTTCCGTCGCCATAGAGCTCGTCGAAGATGGCGCACAGCAACACCTCCACGGCGGCTGAGCTGCTCAGGCCGCTGCCGCTGGTAACGGTGGAGGTCATCACGGCGTCAAAGCCGCCTACGGGATGGCCTTCTTCCTTGAGCTTGGCCGCCACGCCGCGCACCAGCGCCGCGGTGGTGCCGCGCTCGTCCTCGCGTGCGCTGAGATCGTCTAGCGACAGTTGCAACGGCGCGTACCCTTCCGAGTGAATCCGCACCACGCCGTCATCTCGCGGGGTTACGGCGGCGACGGTATCCAGGTTTACCGCGGCGGCCAGCACCTTGCCCTGGTTATGGTCGGTGTGGTTGCCGCCGATTTCGGTGCGGCCGGGCGCGCTGATCATGCGCACCCCGCCCCGCGTATCCACGAGTTCCTCATGGCGCTTCAAAAGGCGGGTATAGCGTGCGGTCTGTTCCACGAGCATGCCGTCGCGCTGACCATAAAGATGGGTAAGCTGCTTCATGATCTGGGGCGTCTTGAGTTGGCGGATCATCTGCGCGTACTGATTCATGTCCATCCCGTCCTTCTTTGGTAGTATTTGAAAGGGCCGGCCCTATTCAAGACCGTCCGCGATGCCCTGCCAAAAAGCGATCATCTCCTCCATGCCCAAATCCCTCAGCCCCTGGCGAAACGCTTCGATGCCTTCCGGGGTAAGGTCTTCCTGGCCCATGACAAAGCGCGCCAGCGATTCGTCCACGTAGGTGCCCAGAACGTTTTGCAGTTGGCGCACATCGTCGCTCTGTTGTGCGGTAAGGGTGTATTCGGGGAAGGGCCGCACAACAAAGGCCGTCAGCTTGTCCAGCTCGGTATTGATGCGGCGCACGTTTTCTTCGGCGTATTGGCTGTAAAAGCCGTATGGGAACAGCCAGGGCATGTCGCCGGTGTCATAGAGGCTCAAATCGCTGAGCACGGCGGTGCTCATGTTTTCCAAGCCGCCCTTCCAGTTCCAATATCCCTGGGCGTCAAACACATAATCCTGGCCTTCGTAGCCCACCATGGCTTCAATGGCGCCCTCCTCGGTGTAAAGCACGTCCACCCAGGATAGAAGGGTTTCGGGGCTGTCGCAGGCGGAGGTAATGGCAAAGGTGCCGCGGGTGACAGGGCTGATAAAGTCGCGGTATATCTGGCCGCCCTCATAGACGAAGGGTTCCACCACCACATACTGCTTGGACATTTCATAGGTCACCAGGTTCACCGGCGTCGGCGCGAAAAACGCGCCATAGGTCAGGGTCGCCTCGTCATCGGTGATGCGGCGCAGGTTATCGGCGGTATAAAAGCCGTTCTCATCCAGCAATCCGTCGGCGTACAAATCGCGCAGGCACGCGGCCATTTCAAAAAAGCGGTCATCGTCGGGCCAATAGCGCACCTGGCCGTCCGTGTCGAGATAGACGTTATAGTCGTTGGCCACAACCCCATACGCATGGGAAAAAAACTTGAGTTCCCAAGGCCCCAGAAAGGTCAGGGGAATTTCGTCCGCGCGGCCGTTTTGGTTGGGGTCACGGTCGCGCAGGGCCGTCAGCACATCGCGCAGAGAATCCATATCCGTCGGGGGTTCCAGGCCCAGGCGGTCCAGCCAGGTTTGGTTGATCCACAGGGCGTTTTGCGTGGCCGGCACCTGAATGGCCGGCAGCGCGCCGATCTTTCCGTTGGGAAGGGTGATGGCGGCGCGCCAATCGGGGTTCTCCTCCAGCAGCCGCCACAGGTTGGGCGCGTAGGTTTCCAAAAGCGGCGCCAGGTCGATAATCTGTCCGCTGTCCGTGTAGCGAATGAGCTCCTGGGTGCTTAGCGACGCCTTAAACAGCACATCCGGCAATTCCCCGGAGGCAAACATGGCGTCCTTGGCGGCCTGCCACGCCTCCTGGCTGTCGTATTGCTCATAGGTGAAGGTCACGCCGGTTCGTGCCTCCATGCGGGTAAAAAAGCCGTTGGTTTCCCAGTTGTGGGTGCTGTCCTCGCCATCAAAACCCGCCATCACAAAGCTGTCCTGCGCAAGGGCGAAGGCGGGCAAAAGCAATAAGCAGGCAAGGAGGCAAACGATCCGTCGCGTCATCCTTCAACCTCCAATTCAAACGCGCCGCTCCGCAACAACCGTCCGCAGAGCCAGCGCCTGATTCAAATATTATACCTGATCCGGCAGGATTTGAAAACCGTTTGAGCAAAATTTTTCATCCCTCCAAGGCCAAGCGCCGTTCTCGCTTGCTTTGGATATCTTCATTGGGGTTTCATGTCTTTTTTCGTTTTGGATTCTGCAAATGTCAAACCGCCGCGCACGCGGCGCGGCGGTCGGTCAGACTGTCAAAAAACCTTCTGGGAGGTTCGGAGGGCCGCAGCCCTCCGAAGGGGATTCCGAATCCAGCGACATGTGCGGTGGATTCGGAAGCCTTGCGCAGCAAGGTTTCCTTGCACGTTTCCCCGGCC
>DVME01000098.1 GCA_018715175.1 Candidatus Limiplasma stercoravium | reverse complement strand
AATCGAACTTTTCAAACATGCGGGGTCTCTCCTTACATTCGGCTGGCAGATACGGCCACAACGCGCGTTTGGCCGTAGAGGTCTTGGCGCACGCGCACATGGCCCAGCGCGGAAAAAAGCGCCGCAACCGCCGGGGCTTGGCCGTCGCCAACCTCAACAGCCAACAGGCCGCCGGGCGTCAGATGCGCCGGGGCCTGCGCCGCGATGCGGCGGTAAAAATCCAGCCCGTCCGTTCCGCCATCCAGCGCCATGAGCGGTTCGCACCGAACTTCCGCTTGAAGGGTGGCGCATTGATCCGTGGGCACGTAAGGCGGATTGGACAGGATGAGATCAAAGCGTTCGCCGCTGACGGGAAGAAACAAATCGCCCTGCAAAAAGCGTACCTGCGCGCCTAGGGCGGAGGCGTTTTCCCGCGCCAGGGCCAGCGCGTCGCGGCTTAGGTCGGTGGCGGTAACGCGCGCTGTGGGACAAAGACGCTGGATGGCAATGGCCAAAGCGCCGCTGCCTGTGCACAAATCCAGCGCCGCGGGCGCGGACGTCCCGCTTTGCAAAAGCGCTTGCAGGTGCTCAAGCCCCGTTTCGCACAGGGTTTCCGTTTCCTGACGGGGAATGAGCGCGCGGGAATCTACGCGCAGCTCCAAACCATAAAAAGCCTGCGTGCCCAGCAGGTATTGCAGCGGTTGACGTTGGCAGCGGCGCTGCGTCAGCGTCGCTAGCTGCGCCTCGGCCGAAGGCGAAAGCGTTCGCGCCCCTTCCAGCCGCAGCCGCAGGCGATCCATCCCCGTCACATAAACCATCAGCCATTCCGCATCCAAAGCGGGATCGGGCACGCCGGCGGCGCTTAAGGCCTCCTGCGTGCGGCGCAAAGCTTGGCGATAGGACAGCCCCATTACGCAGGCTGCGGCTCGCCGGTTTCGGGCTGCGGCGGCGTATAGGATGGGTCGGCCAGGCGGTAATCCTGCACGACTGTGAAGCCTTCCGTTGTTTTGGGGCAATCCTTGGGCAGCCCGTGGAGCGCGACGTTCATGGAAACGATGGCCACTTCCAGCATCTCGTCTGTTGGAGGTTTGGTGGTCAGGCGCTGCAACTGCATGCCCGGCCAGCGCAAGGCTTGCGTAAGAAGGTTGTCATGGTGGGCCAGACCTTTGAGCAGCTCGTAGCTCACGCCCGCCACCACCGGCAACAGCGCCAGGCGGCTGAGCAGCCGCCACAAGAAATTTGTGCCCTGATATCCCACCAGGGTGAACAGCACGATGGAAAGCACAAAGACGATCAGCAAAAAGCTGGTGCCGCAACGGGGATGCAGCGTGGAAAAGCCGCGCGCGTTTTCAGGGGTGAGCGGCAAGTTATGCTCGTGGCAGTAAACGGTTTTGTGCTCCGCCCCGTGATATTGGAACGTGCGTCGCACATCGGGCACCATGGTGCAAAAAAGGATGTAGCCGATGAGAATGAGGATGCGCAAAAGACCGCTGAGGAGGTTGATGAGCCAGTTGGAGGAGGGGGAGGTGATGACGTTTTTGAGCAGGCGCGCGAAGATTTCGGGAATGACAAAAAACAGGCCGATGGAGAGCACAACCGCCAGCACCACGGCCACGCCCATGACGATTTTGTCAATGCCCTTGCCCAGCTTTTTGGACAGCCATTTTTCAAACTTTGAGGGCTCCTCGTCCAGGATGCCCAGCATATCGGTGCTTTGCTGCAATACGCTCATGCCCATGGTCAGCATGGTAACAAAATTAACCACGCCCCGCACGAACGGCCAGCCCATCCACGGGTGCTTCTTGCTCAAGGGCTGGTAGGGGCTGCGCTTGGTGACGATGGTGCCGTCGGGCCTGCGCACGGATACGGCGATGGCGTCGGGAGCCTTCATCATGACGCCTTCCATGACCGCCTGACCGCCGATATCCACGTACTTGCAGGCGCCTTGCCTTGCTTGCTTCATTGTGTCGCGTCCTTTCCGCGCGCCCATGCGGACGCGCTGAGTGACTTATTTCGACGCGCGCGGCCGCGACTCCTGCCGGTTGCGCGACGCCTGGAGCGAATCAAAAAGAGCGCCGACAGGCGCTCTTTTGAATGGCTCATTCCATGTTGAAACGCTTCTTGAAGCGATCCACGCGTCCGCCGGTGTCCACCAGCTTTTGTTTGCCCGTAAAGAAGGGGTGGCACTTGGAGCAGATTTCAACCTTCAGTTCAGGCTTGGTCGAACCGGTCTCAAACGTCTCACCGCACACGCAACGGACGATGGACTTGCCATATTTGGGATGGATCTTATCTTTCACGCGTTCTCACCTCTTTTGCGCATGCTGTGGGTTGTCTTAAGCCGCGACAACGATTATAGCATAGTGATGGGCGTTTTGCAAGGTTTTTTTCCGAAATGGGGCGCGGGCGGCACGGGACTCTTTCTCACCAAATTCTCATGAGGTTTTCATGCGCCGTTTACCGGTTTTTGAGCGCCGCCCTCTTTTTTGGGGAGGCGAAGCGTGGTAAGATAAGCCTGACGAACGGCTCAAGCCGGCTAAAGGAGGATGCCTCATGACCGATCACGAAGGCCTGGGTCCAGAGGGCAGCTATTTTGAGGCGAAGGCGCAGCGCGAGGAGCAAGAGCGCCGGAAGGAATCGGACGCGATGTTCCCCGTGTGGATCACGGTATTGTATTTGGTGCTGGGGTTTGTATTTGGGCTGTGGCATCCGGGCTGGCTGGTGTTTTTGACCATTCCGCTGCACTATGCGCATTTCTCCAGCCGGGCGCAGATGCTGAGCAATCCGGTGATGGTGACGCTCATTTACCTGGTGTTGGGGTTCTTTTTCGGGCTGTGGCATCCGGGGTGGTTGGTGTTTTTGATCATCCCTATTAGCAGCATGACCAACCGCCGCTGAGCGCTTTAAGCGCGCGGCAGACCGTCGCGCCAGGAGCGGATGCGCGCCAGCGCGCTGGCAACATCCAGCCGTTGCAGGTCGGTGGCGTCCAGCACCAAGCGCGGGCCGTTGACCGCAAAGCGATCCATGCCGCGCCGCTCGATGCCCGAGACAAAGTCCTCATAGGAGACAGGCGCCGGCAGGGGCGCGCCGGGCGCCGGGGGATAGCGGTCGTTGACGGTATGCCCCAGATGCCGCTCGGGGCTGGCGCAGCGGGCGACATAGCGTTCATAGAGCGCCTTGCGTTCGCCCGTGAGCGCCACGGTAAAGGCCGGGTAGCCATAGGCGTCCAACAGGCGCGCAAGCCTGGGCCGGGAGGCGTCCTCGAAGTTGTTTTCCAAAAGAAACGCCTGACGCCGCTTCATCATCTGCTCTGCCACATCATAGAGAATTTCCTCACTAGCGACGCCCAGGCGCACCTTTTCTTCCCGGGAGCGAAAGCCGACCGCGTCAAACAGACGCTCCTTGATTTCGTCCTTGGAAAACAAAGGAAGCGCGAGCGCGTCGGCCAGGCTCGCGGCCAGCGTGCTCTTGCCGCAGGCGGGCAAGCCTGCGATGAGAATGCAGTACATCGTCGTTCCTTCCCTGCCGGAATTCGGCGGTTTTTCAAGGCCCGGAAGCCTTCGCTCCGGGCCTTGGCGTGTTTAGATGTTGCCGCCTCCGTACGCTTCGGACCAGTCCTTGTGCGGAGGATCGGGAAGATCAAGGGTGGCGCCGTCCAGGAGGACGTAGCCAAGGTCGAAGTCGCTGTGATTGCCGCCGCTGAGGACGGTGAAAGGATCGCTCTGCGCCGCGGTTCCGTCGCCGCTAACCAGACAGCTGGAGATGATGCGAAGCTCGGGCACCGCGAGGGTGGGCGTCAATTCGGGGTAGGCGATGGCCTTGAGGACGTACTCGCCCGGGTAGACGTCGGCGAACTGGTAGTAGCCAAAGGCGTCGGTCACGGTTTCATAGGCGACCTCTCCGTTGGACAACAACTGCACCGTAATCCCCGGCAGACCGGGCTCGTCGCCGTCCACCAGGCCGTTGCGGTTCTCGTCCAGCCAGGCCATGTCGCCCACCTTGCCAGGCAGGATATAGACGATGTCCATGGCGGTCTGATCCTGCGCCATGTGCAGGTAGAACGAATCGCTGGTGCCCACGCCGTCGCCCGTGGCGGTCACCGCCGAAGCGCCGCTTTCATAGGCCGGGTCGTCCGGACGCACAAACACCATGCCCTGGGGCAGATCGGCCTGGATAACGTAATCGTCGGGCCATAGCCCGTCAAAACGGTAGGCGCCGTCCTCGCCGGTTTGCATGCTGCTCAGCGCTTCCAGGCTGCCGCCGGCAAAGAGCTTCACCGTAACGCCCGCAACGGCTTGGCGGCCTTGGGCCGCGTCCAGCCACAGCGTGCCGCCCACGCTGGTGGTCATCACCAGGCCGGCGTCCAAGCGCTGCGTCTCCTCGCCGGATGCGACCGCCACGCCCGATTCCTGCAGGTAGTTGCCGGCGGCCGTAAACGCCTGGGTTGCGGCAATGCCGGACGCGCCCTCGGGCAGGCGGATGCGCACCGTATACACACCCGGGCGTACGTTGTCAAAGCGGTAGCCGTTGGCGGTGCTGGCTGTGCGGGCTGCGACGCTGTTGGTGCTTTCGTCCACCAGCTCGATGCCGATGCCTTCCACCAGGGCTTCGGCGGCCTCGCGGCTGCCGCTGCGGTTTTCGTCCAGCCACAACTCGCCGCAGAGCGAGCCGGGAACCACCGCGCCTACGGCCTTTGCCACGCGGTCGGTGAGCGTGCTCCAGGAGCAGGGCAGGGTTTGGGCGTTGAGGGTGGCCAGGCTCAGGCCGTCCAGCTCATAACTAAAAATGTAGCCTTCCGGCAGGCGGATTTCCAGCAGGTATTCGCCGGGACGAAGCCCCGTGAGCGAGAACGATCCGTCCGCGCCGGTCGTCACGCTGCCGGAAGCCGCCTCATCGCCCTGCCGGGTGAGAAGGATTGTCGCGCCGGCCAGAGGAGATTCGTTGCTGTCCTGCACGCCGTTGGCGTTGAGATCTTCAAACACCACGCCCTCAAAGCTGCCCAGCGTGACCGCGCCGGCCAGGGGCAGGGTGATTTGGTCGCCCGTGGCTACGGAAAGCTCCAGGACGGGATCGCTCACACGGTTACCGCCATCGGCCAGGCGCGCCATTTCGCAATGCGGCGCAAGCTCGTAGGTGAGGGTATACGCGCCCGGCATGACGCCGTCAAAGAAATACGCGCCGTCGGCAGATACCGGGCTGGAGAGGTTGATTTCCCCGTCGGAGGATACCAGGCGCACCACGGCGCTGGTCATGCCGCCTTCGCCCTCATCCTTGAGGCCGTTGTCGTTCAGGTCGTCAAACAGCGTTCCGCCCACGGTGGCGGCTTGCAGCATGCCCGCGTTGAGGTCGGTGATGTCCTGGGCCATGAGCACCGTAAACGCAGCGGTGACGCCCTGGCCGTCCACCAAGGCGACGACATCGTTGCCGCCTGCCACGTCCGAGCGCAGGCGCGTAAAGCCGTACCGGTCGCTTTTGCGGGCGAAGCGCAGCGTGTATTCGCCGGGCATGACGCCGCTGAGGGTATAGGCGCCGGAACGGGCCGTGGTCGCGGTGGCGACGGTCTGCCCGCTCGCGTCCACCAGCGTGACCTTGATGCCGGAAACGGCCTTTTCGCCGCTGTCATAAACGCCGTTGTAGTTGGCGTCCTCAAAGACCGTGCCGCTGAGCACCGCGCCCCGCGCCACGCCGACGAGCACGGTTTGCGAGCTGCCGCTAGCAAGCTCAATGCCGCTGAGCGAGCTTTCGCGCCGGCCGGTGCGATGCTCAAAGAGGTTGACCAGGCTGGCGTCGCCCTCCGCGGTGGCGCTAAACACGCTGCCGTCGTCGGGCAGAATGGCGCGCAGGCGGTAGGTGCCGTTGCGCAAGCCCTCCAACACGCAATGGCCGTCGGCGTCGGTGGTCAAACGGGCGGTGGTGTCGCCGCTTTGGATGCGCTCCGCCTGCAACGTGACGCCTTCATAGCCCGGTTCGCCCTCGTCGTAGACGCCGTTATAGTTCAGATCCAGGAAAGCTTGCACCGTCAGGGAGCCGTCGCGCACGACGCCGATGTTGCGCTGCGTGACCGACTCGCCGCTGCGCACCACGAACGTGCGCTCCAGCGTTTCGCCGGTGAAAATGCTGCGCAGGTCGCCGCCGGTGGAGGAATACCGGGCAAAAAGCATGCCCTCGCCCAGCTCGGCGCTGATGGCATACGTGTCCGCCGGAAGCGAATCAAAGCTGTACAGGCCGGTTTCGTCGGTGAGGATGGAGCGTTGGGTGCCGGTGTTTTTGCCGACAATGCGCACCGTGACGCCCGCCACGCCGGGATCGTCCTGGGCCATGAGGCCGTCGTTATCCACGTCCTCAAAGACCTTGCCGCTGAGCGAACCGCCCGGCGCGACCGCTGCCATGAGATCCGTTTGCTCCCCGCCGGCAAACGCATAAACGCCGCTGACAGCGGTAGCGCCCTCGCCGCTTCCCACGCAGCTGCCGCCTTCGGCCTGCTGGGTAAAGGCGTACCCCTCATCGAGCGTAAGGCTTACCGAATAGGAGCCCGGACGCATTTGCAGCAGGGCGGCGCCCGACTCGTCCGTCGTGGCGCTGGTCAGAACCTCGCCATCGCACAACACCGCCACGCGCACGCCCGCCACGCCCTGCGCATTTGCCGCAGGCAGGCCGTCGCGGTCTTCGTCCAAAAAGACGGTCATGTGAAGCGCGGCGCTGGGAAGCAAGCCGATGTCCTGCGTCGCCAGGGCAGCCGCCGCGTCCAGATCGAACGCATCGCCCACCGTGGCCACGCCCTCGTAACGCTCCGCGCCGCCGATGCTCGCGGCGTAGAGATGCGCGCCGCTGAGCAGGCAGACCACGCGATAGGTGCCCGCCTGCGCCGTCTCAAAGCGGTAGGCGCCATAGGCGTCCACCTCCGCGGCGTCCACCTGCGTCCAGGCGCCGCCTTGAAGGCGCTCCAGGGCCACCGGCACGCCGGCGATGAGGCCTTCGTCCGCGTCGGCCGCGGCGTTGGCGTTGGCGTCCACATATGCTACGCCCTCCACCACAAACACGTCTTGCGCCTGCGCGCAAGAAAGACCCAAAACCAGAAGGGCCGTAAGCAGCCAGAAGAAAAAGCAGCGAACCAAGCTGCGCGAGGGAGCCGTGTACATCAAGCGCCGCCTCCATGATTAAGGTATTAGAATCATATCGGGAAAAGCAGGTTTTGTCAATCCAATTCGGGCGCTTTCCATCTGTAAACAGCGCTCCCAAGCGGTTGCCTGACGGACGAAATTGTGATAGAATACGGAAAGAACACAGAATGGGCGATTGATTGGAATCGCGGCAAACTCCGATGTAAGGATGGTGTCGATATGCGCAAGCTGTTTGTTTGCCTACTGTTGCTTTTGTTCATGCTGCTGTGCGCGCCTGCGCTGGCGGAAACCTACGTCTTTGATGAAATTTACGGTACCATGGAGGTGCCCGACACCTATGTGGTGCTGACGGAGGCCAACCTGGATCAATACGAGGAATGGCTGAAAAGCAACCGCGGCGCAACCGTGCAGGAGACCTTGGCCGACTTTGAAGCGCGGGGCGTCCTGCTGCAAGCTTGGGGCGAGAACTTGGAAACCTGCTTTGAGCTTCGCGCGACGCAAACGGCGGAAACGCTGCTGATTTTTGACGTGAACGAGCAAACCGAGTCCCTGCGCGGCACCTACCGCACCAGCCATTACCCGTACAACGAGTACCCGGGGTATGACTTTTCTTCCTCGCAATGGACGCGCAACGACAACGGCCGTTTTTTGGCGCTCAAATACGTGATGCGCGACGGCGGGGAGATCCTTTACCGGGGCTTCATGCGCCGCACCATTCGCAACGGCTACGAAATCGACTTTGACATGCGCGTTTATGGACGCAACGCCACCACCAGCGACAACACCAACCTCAACAAGATTTGGGAAACCTTCAAATTCGTTGAAATTTTGGACATGCCCCCCGCGGCGAGCGCACAGATCAACATCACCGACACGCCGCCCGAGGAAACCAACGAGGCTTCCTTTAACATCAAGGGCACCGCGGCCGAAGGCGTCACCTTTACGGCCGTTGCCATGGGGCTGACCCATCCCGATCCGGTGGTTACCACGGTGACGGTGGGAAGCAACGGCAAGTTTACCCTGCCGGTGGAACTGCCGCGCGAAGGCGTGTTCCTCATCACGCTTACGGGCGAGTTCCAGGGCGAGGATGTGGTGGAGCTGGCCTATCCCGTCACTTATCAAAGCACGCTGCTAGCGGTGAACTTTACCACCAAGCCCGGCGATGTGACGCTGACCGACGAAGTCACCTTTGCCGGCACCGCCGAGCCCAGCGCGACCATCCAGGTGTTTGTGGACGGCGATTCGGTGCTGAGCAAGCGGGTGACCAGCGCAGGCAAGTTTACCATCGAGGTGGATTTGGAAGAGGAAGGTTCCCACGAGGTGGCGCTGGTGTTTTCCAAGAAGGGACTGGCGGATCGGCGCTTGCAGTTTACCGTGACCCGCCAATGGACGGAGGACGACATGGTGGCTTACCTGGACAAGCAGTCCATCAGCCCCAATTACAGCCAACTGGTCAGCCGCATGGAAGAATACGAGGGGCGCATTATGAATTTCCGCGCCTACCTGGTCAACATTGCCATGAGCGGCGATCAGTACGTGGTGCGTATGGCGCTTAACCGCTCCGGAGACGAGTATCAAAACATCATTCTGGTCATGGCCTCCGAGGAACCCGCCTTTGCGGTGGACGAGCGCGTGATGATGTACGGCACCTGCGCAGGCATGTCGCTGAGCACCGGCGCAGGCGGCGAGGAGGACGACGAGAGTTATCCCTGCTTTGAACTGCTGCTCTTTGCGTCGCTTGAATAAAAGGGGCGCGGGAGACCTTGACGGCCGCCCGCGCTTTTCTTATTCCAAAAAGAACATGCACTCCAACGCCGGCTGCGCGCCTGTGCTGGGATCCATCACCAGCTCCAGCACATCCTCCATGTAGGCGTTCCACCGCGCGCACACCGGGCTTTGCGCCTGTACGCGGTCGGCGTGCTCGACGCCCTTTTCGCATTCATAGTATCCAAAAAGTAGGTTTCCGTCGCTCCAAATGGTGTAGTTGCGGATGCCCGCCTCCTTGAGCATGGCCCTCATTTCGGGCCAGAGCTGGTCGTGCCTGCGCTTGTATTCGGCCTGCATGCCGGGCTTGATGCGTCCCATCCATGCCTTGCGCTCCATGGTTGCCGCCTCCTTTTGCGTCTTCGCGGCCCGAAGCATCGGACCTTCGGATTCATTCGCCGGCACGAGGATCTTTCCCTGCATGCCCAAAAGCGACAGGTTGTCGCATGTGTTACTTTTGTGACGGAAACCTTGAAATGAAAGGTTACTTTTGGTACACTTGATATGCCGGTCGCTGCCGGCGGGAGGATGAATCATGATCGACATTGCCATTATTGGAAAGGGGCCTGCCGGATGGTCTTGCGCCATGACCGCTCGCCTTCGCAACCTCAGCGCCGCCGTCATCGCGCCGCTCAACGATACGGGGCTTTTGCGCAACGCCGAGCGCATCGACAACTATCCGGGGCTCCCGCAGGTTTCGGGGCAGGACATGCTGGATACGTTTCGTGAGCAGGCGCTTGCGCTGGGCGCGGAGGAAATCACCGGCCTGGTGCGGCAAATCCAGCCCATGGACGACCACTTTTTGCTCCTGGTGGAAAACGAGGTTCAGCAAGCCCGTACCGTTGTGCTGGCCATGGGCGCCGCGCGGCCTACGCTGCTCAAGGGCGAGGCGGAGCTGGTGGGCCGGGGCGTGAGCTATTGCGCCACCTGCGACGGCATGTTCTACCGCGGCAAACGGGTGGCGGTGCTGTCCACCTCGATGCAGGGCGTGGAAGAATCGGTCTTTTTGGCGGGCCTTGCCGCCGGGTTGGACTATTACGCCATGAAGCCCCATCGCCTGGATCGACTGCCTTCCAAAGCGCGGGTGGTGGAGGAAAAGCCCGTCTCGCTCAGCCGCGATGGGAACAGCCTGACCTTGACCACCGACCGGGCGGCGCACCTCTACGACGGCGTTTTCATCTTTCGCGCGGCCATGCCGCTGAACATGCTTTTGTCCGAGCTCAAGACCGAGGGCGGCGCGATTCCCGTGGACCGCGCCATGCGCACCAACGTGCCGGGCGTGTTTGCCGCAGGCGACTGCACGGGCAAGCCTTTGCAGGTGCCCAAGGCGGTGGGGGAGGGCAACATCGCCGCCATTTCAGCGGCGGAATATATTGCACGGCATGGATGAAACCACCGGTTTGCTGCGTTGTATGTGTGACTCAAGATGGCAATATCAAAGAAGGAGGCTTATCCCTATGAAAAAGCGTTTTGCTCCAAAGCTTATATCCCTTGCGTTGTGCGCCTTGCTGCTCACGGGGCTTCTGGGAGGCGCCGCGGGCGCTTCCACGGTGTCCACGGCGGACTTTGAGGTGCTCGCGCCGCTGATGGATTTGGTTTGCACCGCGTCCATGTACTCGGCCAATGAGCTGGAATCTGTTCCCGGCGCAGACGGAACGCTTACGGTGACGTTTACCGACTCGTTTATCCTGGCCGGCCAGCAGTACGGAGCGCAGGTGGGCGTCACCGAGGCGATGCTCAACGATACCAACGCGCAGGCCGCCTTGCTCAGCCAAATCTTTGCCGCGCAGCTGCCGCAGCTGGAGCCCGTGGTGGTGACCGACTCGGTCAAGCGCTTCGTGGGCTTCCATCCCGTGACGGTCAACAACGCCACGGAAGACGGCAGCATTCAGATCATCGGCGAGCTGTACTTTGCCGATAAGCCCGTGCGCGAGATGACCGACGCGGAGTTTGCCGGCGCGCAATGGTTTGAGCGCGGCGTGTTTACTTTCCAAAGCGATGCCACCGCCCTCAACGGCTTCCGCCTTGTGGGGTTCTCGGTGGGCACGGACTTGAGCGTGGAAAGCATCATGCAGGGTTACTTTGAAAATATCCTCGTGGAATATGTCAACGCCAATTTGGGCTTCACGGTGCTCTATCCCGCCGTGTTTACCGACGATCTGCTGGTGGAAAGCGCGGACGGCGTGACCGCCGAGCTGCCCGATGGCAGCGCCAAGTTCTTTGTCAAGCGCCTGGATAACGAAAACAGCCTGAGCCTGTCGGATTACGTCAGCATCATCGCCAACGGCATCACGGGCTCGGTATCCAGCGTCAACGAGGAGCTGGGCAGCGGCACCGTCACCTATACAACGGCCGAGGGCTACACGGTGTTTGACGTCTTTATCGTTACCGACCAGCACATCTACCAGGCGGAGCTGAGCTACCTGACCACCCAGGCGGAGAATTACAGCATGTACAATGCGTACCTGGAAAACAGCTTCGTTGCCGACGAGGTTTCCGTTGGCTGAGGCAAAGGAGGCCGGCATGAATCAGCCCTTGCGCGCGGCGCTTGCGCTCCTGCTTTGCGCCCTTGTCCCCTTGTGCAGCCTGGCGCAGGAGGAGCCGGAGGCTCTGGCGTTGCTTGAACCGCTGGAAGGCGTCGTGGAAACGGAGCAGGGAGAGGAGATCCTGCGCTATACCTTGCCGCAGGTTGAGGCTGTTACGCCTGCCGACGAAGCCGTCAACGCTCACTATCAGGGCGTGGCCCAGGGGCTGTCAGCGGCCTTGAGCGCCGCCCCGGACGCCCTGGACGGTCTGGCGTCCATCAGCTACGAGGTCGCCCATAACTCCGGCCGTTATTTGAGCGTCGTGCTGTCTACCTACGTGCTGGGCGGCGCGAGCGAGACGGAAACCATTGCGGCGGATACCTTTGCAAGAGACGGGCTCTACGCGGGCCAGCGCCTCACGCTGACGCAGCTTCTGGGCCTGGAGCCGGAGGAGGACGAGGAAACGTCCCTGGCCGGCGCGTTGGCCTTGGAGCTGGTGTGGCAGCTGGTGGAGCGCGACAGCGAGAACATGGACCGGGACTACCTGGACGGCCTCACGAAAGAGAAACTTTCCGAAGCGCTGAACCCGGAGACGGATTTTTACCTCGATGCAGACGGAAACATCGTCTTTTTCATCCAATCTGGCGTGATTTCGGGCGAGGTCGCCGGCGTGCTGCGCTTTCCCTTCGCCCCGGCGGAATTGCTCAGCGCGGCAGGAAGCGCCGACGGTTAAAGAAGAGGGCGGACGCCATTTGGCGTCCGCCCTCTATCTATGCTTATTGATCCTTTGCCGTGATTTTGTCGTAGATGTCCATGTACAGCCCGGCGCTATGCGTCCAGGAATAATCGCCCTTCATGCCGCGGGTTTGCAGGAGCTTGATGATGTCCTTATGCTCGCTGTAATAGGTCAGCGCGCGGCGAATGACGTTGAGCATGTCATGGGCGTTGTAGTTGAGGAAGGTAAAGCCGTTGCCCTCCTGGGTGTACTCGTTGAAGCTGAGCACCGTGTCGCGCAGGCCGCCGGTTTCGCGCACGATGGGCACCGTGCCATAGGTTAGGGAGATGAGCTGGCTCAGGCCGCAGGGCTCAAACAGCGACGGCATGAGGAAGAAGTCGGCGCCGGCGTAGAGCCGGTGCGCCAGCTCGTGATCCATGGCAAAGCGCGCCGCCATCCGGCCGCGGTACTGCTGCTCCGCCCAGCTGAACAGGTTGGTATAGCGGGCGTCGCCCATGCCCAGCACGGCCAGCTGAACGTTTTCGTTCATGATGTCGCCCAGCACGCAATCCACCAGATCCAGGCCCTTTTGGTTGGTCAGGCGGCCCACCATGGCGATGAGCGGGGTTTCCGGGTTGACCTCCAGGCCCAGATCCTCCTGCAAGCGGGCCTTGTTTTCGGCCTTGCCCGACAGATCGTCCACGGTATAGTTCTTGTAAATCAGCGGATCGGTACCGGGGTTGTATTCCTCGACGTCGATGCCGTTGAGCACGCCGTAAAGCGATTCGCGGCGCGAGCGAATCACGCCGTCCAGCCGCTCGCCATAGTAGGCGGTGGTGATTTCCTCGGCGTAGCTGGGGCTGACGGTGGTAATGGCGTCGGCGTACACCAGACCTGCCTTCATAAAGTTGGCGCAGCCGAAGCATTCCAGCTTGTCGGAGCTCCACAGCCCGTCGCCCAAGCCCAAAACATCCTGCACTTCTTTGATGCCGAAGATGCCCTGGTATTGCAGGTTGTGAATGGTGAACACGCTGCGCATGGGCGCATAGAAGGGCAGGTGCTGGTACTGAATTTTCAGCAGCGCGGGCACCATGCCGCTTTGCCAGTCGTGGGCGTGCAGCACGTCGGGGTTGAAGTCAATCAGCGGCAGCATGTTGAGCACCGCGCGGCAGAAAAAGCCGTAGCGCTCGTACTCATCCCCGCCCAGGCCGTAGATGTAGGGACGGCCAAAGTAGTACTTGTTGTCCAGGAAGTAGAAGATTACGCCGTCCTTTTTGAGCATCTGCACGCCGCAGTATTGCCTGCGCCAGCCCAGCTTGACGTCAAAATGCAGCAGGTACTGCATCTGTTCCTGATACTTTTGGGGAATGGCCGTGTACATGGGCAGCACCACACGCACGTCATGTCCCTTTTTGGCCAGCACCGGCGCCAGCGCGCCTACCACGTCCGCCAGGCCGCCCGTTTTGACAAACGGGACGCATTCGCTTGCGGTGAACAGAATTTTCATAGGCAATCGTTTCCTTTCCATGGGTTTAGATGATCATGTTTTTGGAAATGACAATGGGGTAGGCGCTGGGGCCGATCAGCCTTCCGTCGCGCTTGATGACGGCCTGTTTGTCGAGGATGCAGTTTTCCAGCTGAGCGCCTTCCTCGATGTGGCTGTCCTGCATGATGATGCAGTTGCGCACGCGGGCGCCCTTGTCGATGCGCACGCCGCGGAAAAGCACGCTGTGCTCCACCGTGCCGTCGATGATGCAGCCGTCGGCGACCATGGAGTTGAGCACCTTGGCGTTGTCCAGGTAGCGGGCGGGCAGCTCGTCACGAACCTTGGTGTACACCGGCTTATCCTCGGGGAAGAGGCGATGGCGCACGTCGGTGTCCAGCGTAGCGAGGTTGAACTTGAAATAGCTTTGCACGCTGTCCAGCCGGTAGCAAAGATCCTTGTACTCGTAGCCGCACATCACCATGCCGGCGTCGCGGGCCATGCGCTGAAGCACGTCGCGGGTCAGGTCGTGGAAGCCGTGGGCGGCGCCGCGATCCACCAAGTCCACCAGCAGATCCTTGCGCATGAGCACCACTTCCATGCTGGTGTTTTCGTAGCGGGGCTTGGTGGGATCGATTTCGATGTCCACGATGACGCCCTTTTCGTCGATGTCGAAATAGGTGCCGTATTCAGGCCGCCGCATCTCGGGGTCGCGGGTGTAGAGCATCATCACGTCGCAGCCGGACTCCAGATACTTTTGGAACATGTCGGTAAAGTTGGGGTTAAAGACGATCAGGCTGTTGCAAAACAGCACGTACTCCTGACGGCTGCGGCGCAGATAGTTCATGTTGGAGTGCAAAGCGTCCAGCGAGCCGTTGTACACGCCCACGTTGTCGCGCGTCAGGAACGGCGGCAAAATGTAAAGGCCGTCGTTTTTACCGTGCAGGTCCCACTCCTTGCCGCTGCCCAGGTGGTCCATGAGGCTGTGGTAGTTCTTTTGCATAATGACGCCCACGTTGCGGATGCCGCTGTTGACCATGCCGCTGACGAGGAAGTCAATCACGCGGTAGCGCCCGGCCACCGGCATGGCGGCAATGGCGCGCAGAAGGGTCAATTCACGCAGAAAGCTGTCCTTCTCTCCCGTATAGATAACGCCCATCACATTTTTCATGGTGCATTCCTCACTTCCTCTGCTTACTGTGCGCGTTGCTCGCCGGCTTTGACCTCGGCGCCCGCCGGCAGGGTCACCTGCTGGCCGATCACGGCGATGTTGCCCGTTTCCTCGCCGACCACGGCGCCCGCGCCGATCACCGCGCCTTCGGCGATGATGGCCCGGCGAACCTGCGCGCCGCGCTCCACCACGGCGCCCGGCATGATGACGCTGTCGACCACGCTGGCGCCCTCCTTGACGATCACGCCGGCAAAGAGCACGCTGTGCTCCACCTTGCCGTAAATTTCGCAGCCCTCGGTGATCAGGCTTTCGCTCACGCTCGCGCCGTCGGCGATGAAATGCGGCGCCATGCCCGGATTGCGGCCGTAGATGCGCCATTTTTTATCGTACAGGTCGATGGGCATGGGCAATTGCAGAAGGTCCATGTTGGCCTCCCACAGGCTTTCGATGGTGCCCACGTCCTTCCAGTAGCCTTCGAAATCATAGGCGAACATGCGCTGGCCGTCGCCCAGCATGTTGGGGATGATGTTTTTGCCAAAGTCGTTGGCGCTGGCGGGGTTGGCGGCATCTTCGGTGAGGTACTTGCGCAGCTTGTCCCAGCGGAAGATGTACACGCCCATGCTGGCCTTGTTGCTGCGCGGCTTGGCGGGCTTTTCTTCGAATTCTTCGATTACGTTGCCCTCGCCCGTGTTCATGATTCCAAAGCGGCTGGCTTCCTCCCAGGGCACTTCGCGCACGGCGATGGTGCAGTCCGCGTTGTTTTTGATATGGAACGTCAGCATGGCGTTGTAGTCCATCTTGTAAATGTGGTCGCCGCTGAGGATGAGGACGTAATCGGTGTTGAACTGCTCGATGAACGCCATGTTTTGATAAATGGCGTTGGCCGTGCCGGAGTACCATTCGCCGCTTTTGCCTTTGACATAGGGCGGCAGCACATACACGCCGCCGTGCGCCAGGTCTAAATCCCAGGGGGAGCCAGAACCGATGTAGGCGTTGAGCTTGAGCGGCTGGTACTGCGTCAGCACGCCCACGACGTCGATGGCGCTGTTGGTGCAGTTGCTCAGAGGAAAATCAATGATGCGGTATTTGCCGCCGTAGGGAATGGCCGGTTTTGCCATGTTTGCCGTCAGAATTCCCAACCGGCTGCCCTGGCCGCCCGCCAGCAGCATGGCCACACATTGCTTTTTGTTCATCATGGGAGAAATCACTCCTTCTTTCCTTGTTGGTATGGGTTCAGCCTTTCCGTCGCACGAAGCTGGGGTCAGTCGTGGGCATCCGCAACCCCCTTTCCGTTCTCCGGGGCCTTGGGCGCTCTTTCGAACGCGGGCGGGATTTTGTCGTAGGTAAAGTAAACGCAGCTCAGGGGCGGAACGCAGATTTCCGCCCAGTAGGGAAAGCCGTTGAAGTCGCCCGCAACGGCGTTGAGCTCAAAGGCGTTGTATTGTTCGCTGCCGCCGTACTCGGCGCGGTCGGTGTTCATCAGTTCTCTCAGAACGCCGGCGTAAGGCAGGCCAATGCGGTAGATGGGGTGGAACACCGGGGTGAAGTTGGCCACGCACAGCAGCGCGTTGCCGCGCCGGTCGGTGCGCAGGAAGGCCGCCACGCTGTTGTCCACGTCGTTGGCAGTGACCCACTGAAAGCCGTCCCACGAGTTGTCCACCTCGTGCAGCGCCGGGTACTCGCGGTAGAGATGGTTGAGACGGCGCACGCAGCTTTGCAATGGCGCGTGGCGCTCGTAGGCCAACAGGAACCAGTCGAGCTGGTCGTCGAACTTCCATTCGATGAAATGCCCAAACTCCCCTCCCATGAACAGCAGCTTTTTGCCGGGATGGGCCATGGTGTAGCCGTAAAGAGCGCGCAAGCCGGCAAATTTGTTCCACAGGTCGCCGGGATTGCGATCCAGAAGGCTGCGCTTACCATGCACCACCTCGTCATGGGATAGCGGCAGAACGAAGTTCTCGCTGAAGGCGTAAAACAGGCTGAAGGTCAGCTTGTTGTGGTGGTAGCGGCGGTAGACGGGATCCATCTGGATGTAGGAGAGGATGTCGTTCATCCAGCCCATATTCCACTTGAAACCAAAGCCCAGGCCGCCCAGGTAGGTCGGTGCGGTGACCATGGGGAAGGCGGAGCTTTCCTCGGCGATGGTCATGGCGCCGGGGAAATCGTGGTAAACCGTTTCGTTGAGCAGGCGCAAAAACGCGAGGCCCTCGAGGTTTTCGCGTCCGCCATAGCGGTTGGGCAGGTAGTCCTGCTTGCAAAAGTCATGGTAAAGGATGCTGCTAACCGCGTCGGCCCGCAAACCGTCGGCATGATAGCGCTCCAGGTAGAAGCAAGCGTTGCTCAGCAGGTAGCTGCACACCTCGCCGCGCGCAAAATCAAACAACATCGTGCCCCATTGGGCCATCTCGCTGCGCCGGGGATCGGGATGGTTGTACAGATCCGTGCCGTCAAAGCGGTACAGTCCCACCTCGTCCCGAGGGAAATGCGCCGGCACCCAGTCCAAAATCACGCCGATGCCCGCCTGATGGCACCGATCCACAAAGGCCATGAACTCCGTGGGCGTTCCATAGCGCGAGGTGACGGCGTAAAAGCCTGTAACCTGGTAGCCCCAGCTCATGTCCAAGGGATGCTCCATGAGGGGCATGAGCTCAACATGGGTATAGCCCATCTCCTGAACGTAGGGGATGAGCTGGTCGGCCAATTCGCCGTAGCTGAGAAAGTCGCCGTTGGGGTGCCGCCGCCAGGAGCCCGCGTGCACCTCATAGATGTTGATGGGACTGTGATAGGGATCGAACGCCTTGCGCCTTTCCATCCATTCGGCGTCGCCCCAGCGGTAGCCATCCAGGTCGCACAGACGGCTGGCATTGGCAGGCCGCAGTTCGCAGGCAAAGCCGTAGGGGTCAGCCTTCAGACGCCACAGGTCGTCCGCGCCCCACACGGCGTATTTGTAGGTGGGCTGGGCGCCCTCGGGCACATTGGTCAGGAGCGTTTTCTCCTCCAAGCGCAGCTCCCAGGTGCCGTCATACTGCTTGGCCATGGGGTTGCGGCTTTTGTCCCAGCCGTTAAAGTCGCCCACCAGGGCCACATGCTTGGCGTTGGGCGCCCAAACGCAAAAATGCCACTTGCGCTTGCCGCCCTCCTGACAGGGGTGAGCGCCCAACATCTCATAGGCGCGACGGTTGCTCCCCTGATGAAAGGAATTGCGAACTTCAGCCGATGGAGCTTGATACAACACCGGTTTGTCCTCCTTGCATCTGGAGTTTGCGAAGGATAAACACGACTTATTATATCTATTGTATTCGGTTCACGGCAATTTCGTCAAGTGGATTTCAAAGTTTTTTCATGTTTTTTGCGTGTCTGTACAAAATGCATAAAAATAGGAGGCGCAGGCAGGCCCGCCCTGGGAAATCACGGGAGAAACGCCGCCGGAGGATCCCGGCGGCGTCGAGCGCTAGGGCCGCGCGCTCTGGCAGTCACGCAGGCCAGCCATGGGCTGAGGCGCATGCATTTGCGGCAGGCTGTGATAGATCGGGCCGGCATCGTCCTTAGCGGCTAGCAGACGGCTGACGCTGACCTCGTAGGCCACTTTGTTGAGGGTGGTTCCGTCGCTAAGCTGCTTTTGATAGGCGCGGCTCTGAAACCGGCCCACCAGCTGCACTTTGTCCCCGACTTTGAGGTTGGCGGCATAGCGCGCGGTGCGGCCCCAGGTAATGCAGGGGATATAGTCGCTTTTGCCGTAGGAGCGGTTGACGGCGAGCATCAGATCCGCGATTTCGCGTCCAAAGGGCGTGGTACGATAGCTGGGCGGTTTGCAGAGCGCGCCGGTAAGCTGGACGCGGTTGGGATTCTCGTCGTCGGTTTCGCAGTCGAGAAGACGTTGGGCAAAGGCGGTAATCAGCAGGCGCCCGGCGCCTTCGATGACCTTGTTGTAGCTGCGCAGCTGCCCTTCCAGGCAAAGCGTGCTTCCCGTGGTCAGCGGTTCTCCCAGGATGAGGCGCTCGCTGAGGGTCACGGGCAGAAAATCCTCCGCCCCGCTCAAGCGCGGTACCCGCAGCGTGGTCACATAGAACTGTTCGCCGAAGAGCTCGTGTCCAAATTGAAGGCTCTCGCAGATTTGCCCCTTGAGATGGATGAGATTTCCCGTTTCTTCCATGGAATGATCACCTCTTGCTATTGCTTTGGTTCGGCGGTGGCGGCGGGGTGTTGCTTGCCCTGAACGTCGATGGTGTAGGGCCCCTCCAGGAGAAGTTCGCTCACGGGGACGATGGTGTACCCCAAACTTTGGTAGTGCTTGATCACCGTGGGCAGGGCGTTGAGGATGTCGTTGCTGTCGTTGTGGAAAAGCACAATGTCGCCGTTGTCCACACGGTAGGTGCATTGCTTGATGATGTCCTCGGTGCCGCGATCCTTCCAGTCAAGGCTGTCAATGCTCCATTGCACGACCTCGTAGCCTTCCTGACGGGCTACTTGCACCACGCGGTTGTTGTACTCGCCGTAGGGCGGGCGAAACAGCGTGGGGCGAACGCCGGTTAGGTTTTCCACTTTGTCGGACATCATGCGCAGCTCGTCGCGGATGGCCTGTTCGCCCAGGGCGTTCATGTGCGGGTGCGTGTTTGAATGATTGCCGATTTCGTGCCCGCGCGCGACAATCGCCTGTACCATGTCGGGGTATTTATCCACCCAGCCGCCTACCAGAAAGAAAGTGGTCTTGACGTTGTGCTCGTCCAGAATGTCCAGGAGGGAAAGGGTTTTGTCCGCGCCCCAGGAGGCGTCGAAGCTGATGGAAATAACCTTGTCGTCATGCTCCACGCTGTAGATGGGCAGCTCGCGCTTGGCGGCGACCACGGCGGCGGCATTGTCGTTGAGGCCGGCGGTATACACCGTGCACAGGGCCAACAGCGCCGCTACCAAACCCGCTTGGGTGAGAGCCTTGCGCGTCAACAGGCCGCGCAGACGGCTTGGCAGGCGTTTGAGCGGGCTGTCGCGGGAAGGGGTGGCCCGGGGCTGGGATTGGAGCATGGCACCCTTCTGACGAACCCGGAAAGGCTTGTTGCTCATGGTATCACTCCTTTGCAACCACTATGTATGTGCGTGTCGGACGCTCTATGTGTCCCTGCGACGCCATACGACGCAACAAGCCTCCAAAGGACAAAAAAAGACCGCCTGCGTCAAGCAGGCGGTCACGGACTGGCGAAAAACCGTTCCAGGAGGTTCGGAGGGCCGCAGACCCGCAACCTCAATCGTCGCGGCGGGCGCTGGCCGCGCCCACCGCTCGTTTCGATTGACTCCTTCGGGTCGCTTTGCCACCTTCGGTGGCAACAGACCACTGGGCTGACGCTTCCCTCCGTCCCCTCCGAGCTGCATTCCGAACCCAGCGACATGCGCGGTGGGTTCGGAAGCCTTGCGTAGCAAGGTTTCCTTACGTCGTTTCCCGCCCGGGAGCCCCCAAAGGGGCGAGAGGGAAACGGCGCAAACCTGTCAAAAAGACCGCCGCAGGCGGGCTTTTTTGACAGCCTGAGACCGCCTGCGTCAAGCAGGCGGTCAAAAAGGCTTTAAAGCCGAACCTCGGGGTTGACCAGGGTGGCCACTTCGCGCCCTTCCAACGCCCGGCGGATGCAGTCCATGGCGGCGGCAGCCATGGCACGGCGCGTGCTGTGCGTGTTGCTGCCCGCGTGCGGCGTCAGCACCACGTTGCTCAGCCCAAAAAAGGCGGGGTTCACGTTGGGTTCGTCTGGGTAGACATCCAAACCCGCGCCGGCAATGCGCCCGGTCTTCAGGGCGTCCAGCAGGGCTTCTTCCACCACCAGGGCGCCCCGCGCGGTGTTGATCAAGTACGCGGTGGGCTTCATCAGCGCCAGGCGCCGCGCGTCCAGCAGGCCGCGCGTTTGCGCCGTCAAAGGACAATGCAGCGTTACCACGTCGCTTTGGCGCAGCAGATCGTCCAATGGCAGAAAACGGTCGCCCAGCGCTTCGCGCTGCGGCTTGGGCGCATGCGCCGTATACAGGATGCGCATGCCAAGCGCCCGGCCCACGTCCGCTACCCGCGTTCCGATGCGGCCCATGCCCACCACGCCCAGCGCCGCGCCGCTGAGACAGACGTGCATTCCCTGCCCCAGCACGAATAAGTCCGACCCGGGCCGCGTGCGCACATCGGCGTTGAGGCCGGGCAGATCCCTTGCCAACGCCAGCATGAGCGCCACGGTGAGCTCCGCCGTGGACGCGGTGACGGTGTCGGGAATGTTTGCCACTTGCACGCCCTGCCGCGTGGCGGCGGCCACGTCGATGGCGTCGTACCCAGCGCCATAACTGACGATGATTTGCAGCTTTGGCGCCAGGCGGATGAGATCCTCGTCCAGACGGCCGCAGGCGAGTACCGCGGCCGCGTCGGGCAGCACGCGCGCGAGGGCGGCGCGGTCAAAAGCGCGAAGCGGCGGCGGGGCGACCAGCGTATGCGGAGCGATCATGCTTTCCTCTAAATAGGGAATGCCATAGGTAACGACAACCTTTGCCATAGCGACCTCCGAGAAAACGTTTTGGCCCATTGTAGCAAAACGCTTCGCCCTTGGCAAGCGCATGCTTTGCCGCCGCCTTGGACAGCCTGAAGAAAAACGGAGGGATGCGCATGCAGCGTTGCGACATCTGGTATGCTCATCAACCGCGCGAATACGGCTCCCTGCGCGCAAGGGTGAATGCGGACGTGGCGGTGGTGGGCGGCGGGCTGACGGGGCTGACAACGGCATTGTGGCTGGCGCGCGCGGGTCTTCGGGTTACGGTGCTGGAGGCCGAGCGCTTGGGCGGCGGCGCCACGTCCCGCTGCGCGGGCATCGCCGGCCTTTGGGGAGACGCGGGATACGCCGCTGTTCGCCGGGCTTATGGCCTGGAGGCGGCCCGTCAATGCGCCGAGGCGCGCAAGCATGCGCTAAAATCCTTGCGCGAGTTGGCGCAGGACGGGTGCCAATGGCGTGAATGCAGCTTGCACCTCACGGGCCAGACGCCGCAGGACGCCGCCGCGCTGGAGCGCGAGGCGCGGGCGATGGACGATGCCGGCCTTCCCGCCTCCGTCGGCGATCTTTGCGGCGCGCCCGTAAAAGCGGCGCGCGCCATAACCCTGCCTGCCATGGGCTTGGTCAACCCCATGCGACTCCTGCGCCGGGTGGAGCGCCTGGCTGTGGAACGCGGAGTGCGGGTGTACGAGCGTTCCCGCGTTGTCGCCATGGAGACAAACCTGGCCGCGACCGAGCGTGGCAGCGTGCGCGCGCCCTATCTTGTCGTAGCCACGGGATATCCCATCGTCAACACGCCGGGGTGGTACTTTCTGCGCATGACGCAGCGCCAGGCATGGCTGGCGCGGTTGACGGGCGAGGCGGCGTTTGAGGACGCCTACCTTGACCTGGGCGGGCGCTATGCGCTAAGGGCTTCGCAGGCAGGCGCCCTGATGACGCTCATGGGCGCGGATGCCGGCGAAAAGGACAACGACGGCCTGCTGGCCCGTCTTTTGGAGCGGTATGCGCCGGGACGCTCCGCACGCGAGGCCGCGCCCGGCCTTCTGGCGCATACGGCGGACGGGCTGCCCTACATTGGCCCCTACGGGAAAAAGACGCCCAACCTCTTCATCGCGGCCGGCTTTGGCGCGAGCGGCCTCGTGGGAGCGATGACCGCCGCGCAGGTCATCAGCGCGCGCGTGCTGGGCCTTCCTTGGGACGGCTACGAGGTGTTTGACGCCGGACGCCACGGCGCGGGCGACCTCAGCGCTTCCCTGCGCATGGCGGGCCGTCTGCTGGGCGGGCAGCTGGCGCGGCCTTCCGCCCCGCGCTGTCCGCACATGGGCTGCCATATGCGCTACGACCGCGCCCAACGCCTGTGGGTTTGCCCCTGCCACGGTTCATGCTTTGACGGCGTGGGGCGGGTGCTGAATGCCCCCGCCGCGCATGACGCCGTCATTCACGCCGCCAAGCGCCGATGAGCCGCCCCACAGGGGCGCTTCAGACTGTCGAAAAACCCTTTTAGGAGGTTCGGAGGGCCGCAGCCCTCCGAGCTGCATTCCGAATCCAGCGACATGCGCGGTGGGTTCGGAAGCCTTGCGCAGCAAGGTTTCCTTACGCCGTTTCCCGCCCGGGAGCCCCAAAGGGGCGAGAGGGAAACGGCGCAAACCTGTCGAAAAAGCCGGCGTAGCCGGACTTTTTCGACAGGCAGAAGCGGCTCACGCCGCTTTTTTAGGCGTGAGCCAGGCGACCGCGGGTTTTGACGCGCCGCGTTTTGCGAACGGTGGTGGATTTTTGCGCCTTGGGAATGGGAAAAGGGTCGTGCAGGCGGCCGTCCCGGTCTACGTGCACCCCCCAGCCCCAACTGGCTTGACGTTTGAATTTGAACATGGTGCGACGCTCCTTTCACATGCGTTCAGACCAAAAAGCGAACCAGGGAAACAAACGGGGAAAGCAGATAAATGACGAATTCTTTGCCCCAGGAAACCGGCTGCTCGTCGGCGCCGCCCGAAGCGGTGCGGGAGTCGGCCATGAGGTTTTCCATCATGCGGGCGAGCTGGGCGTTGATGGCCTGGCTTTGCGCAACGAACATGATTTCCGTGTCGATGTAGGCGCTGCGCATGTCGAAGTTGAACGAGCCAAAGGCCGCGAGATCGTCGTCGATGAGCAGCGCCTTGGTGTGCAGAGAGGTTTCCCGCTGCGTTTCATACAGCGTGAGATCCATGCCGGTAATCATGCCCTTGTGCAAAAGCATATCCGCCGAAGCAACGATGTTGTTGCCTGAGGCACGGGAATTGGTGATGACGCGCATATCGGAAGGCAGGCCGGCCACGGCGCTCAAATCGTCGCGCATGCGGCCGTCCAAAACCAGATAAGGGGTAAGCACCCAAACGCGCTCCTGGGCCTCCGCCATCAGGGAGATCAGGGCGTTCCAGGCCGTGGGTTCCTTGACGGAAGGAACGGTGGGATTGACCACGATGCCATAGGCGTCAAGTGGCGCTGTGCGCGAAGCCCAATCGACCAAAGAGGCGGGGCGCAGGGTTTCGTAACGCTGGGCAAGCGCCTGGGTGAGCTCCTCCACGGAGCGGCGCTTCCACGAAGGCACGCTTTGGTACTGGGCTACGCAGCGCTCTTCCCACAGGGTGTTCACATACGCCAGCAGATCCTCAACCGCGCCGCAGCCGTCCGCGCTTTCACACCACACCAGGATGTCCAGGTCGTCATTGGCGCCGGGCGTCTGCTGAGGGGTGAGGAACTCGTCGGAGATGTTGCGCCCGCCCAGCACAAAGGCGCGATCGTCCATGATGACATACTTCTCGTGGTAACGCGCGTTGAGGCTCCAGGGGGACAGGAGGTTGACCGGCTGATAAAAGCGCAGCTCCACGTTTTCGTGCGCGCCCAGGACGTAGCCCAGGTCGCCGCCCAGCAGATTCAGCCCGCCCACCAGCCCATCCACCAGGATGCGCACCTCCACGCCGCGATCCGCCGCGGACAGGAGCGCGGAGGCGATGTCCAGGCCGCTTTCGTCGTCGGCAAACAGGTACGAGCCCACCACCAGGGAACGCTCGGCCCGGGCGATCAAATCCAGCCTGGCTTTCATGGCCTCTTCGCCGGTGGCCAGGAGAGTGGCGCGTTCGCCCTGCGCGGGCGTGAGCAGATCGGCCGAAAACGCTGGCGCGGCCTCGGGACTGCCGGGAGGAAACGCATAGGGAATCACGGCGGCCAACACATAGGCCAATAGCGTCAACATGAGCGCCGTGCGCACGGGATGACGCCGTTTGACGCCCACGTCCAACACCTCCAGCCGGACGCTTTTGCGCCCGCTTCCTTACTATACCACAAAATGCAGCCCGCGGAAGCAAAAGCGCCCGGAATTCACGCTTTGTTTACATTCGGCCGCTCTTTTCGCGGGCGGCCAAATGTGGTATGATGAAAGCTCAAGGAGGTGCCTGCGGTGGATCGTAAGCTGTTTCGGGATGTGCTCGCGCTGTGCTTGTGCGTGGTGGCGGCGCTGTTTGTGCTGTTCAACGCCGGCGCGCTTTTGGGCTTTGCCTCCAGGCTTCTGGTCATCCTCACCCCGTTTTGGCTGGGCGCGGCGCTGGCGTTTGTGCTGAGCGTGCCGCTTCGGTTTTTGGAAGGGCGCGTGCTGCGCTTCATGGACGCGCGCCCGCGGCTGTCGCGCCTGCGCCGTCCCGTGGCCCTGGCGTTGCTTTTGGCGCTGGTAGCGCTGGTGGTGTATGTGCTCATGTCCCTGATCCTTCCCGAGCTGGGACGCACGGTGTCGGCCGTGATTCGGGGGATTCCCAATTTCATCGCCCAGGTGGATCAATGGCTCCAGCCTTACGGCGTCAGCGTCAGCAGCTACCTCAACGCCAGCCTCTCCCTGCCCTCCGCCGAAACCCTGGATGCCCAAATCGGCGACGTGATCGACTTTTTCCTGCGCGGCGCGGCCCTGGGCGGCACGGTGGTGACGACGCTGTACCAAAACATCATCAGCACGTTTTTTACCGTCATGTTCGTCATCTATTTCCTGGCGGGAAAGGAACGCCTGTGCGCGCAGGTGGGACGCCTGTTGCGCGTGTGGGTTCGTGACGAGGTCTTTGAGCGCGTCATGCGCGTGGGACTTCTGGCCAAGCAGACCTTTTGCGGATTCATCACCGGCCAATGCCTGGAGGCGTTGATCCTGGGAGGCATGTTCTTTGTGGCCATGTCGCTGCTAGGCATGCCGTATGTGCTGCTCATCAGCATATTCATCGCCGTGACCGCGCTGGTGCCCGTGGTGGGCGCGTGGATGGGTTGCATCGTGGGCGCGCTGCTCATTTTGCTTAACGATCCCCTGCAAGCGCTGTGGTTTGTCGTGCTGTTCCTGTTTTTGCAGCAAATCGAAGGCAACGTAATCTATCCGCGCGTAATGGGCAACGCCATCGGCCTTCCGTCGCTGTGGGTGCTGTTTGCGGTGGTGCTGGGGCAGGGGTTATTCGGCATTGTGGGCATGCTGGTGTTCATTCCGCTTACCTCGGTGCTCTATGCGCTTCTTCGGGAATTTGTGGATCATCGCCTGCAACGGAGGGAGGAAAGCCCATGAGCTTTGTGCTGGCCTGCGATACCCCCATTCTCCTGGATACCCATGCGCTTCCCGTGCAAAACGCCGCCGACGTCCTCCGGCGCGACCTGCGCCGCTGCCTTAAGGAGACGAGCGGACAGCAGGCGCTTGCGCTGGCGCGGGACGCCTCGCTGCCGGAGGAGGACTATCGCCTTTGCGTAGGGGACGGAACCGCGACGCTGCGCTACGGCGGCGACCTGGGCGCGGTGTACGGCCTGTATGCAATCAGCGAGCGCTTCCTGGGCATAGCGCCTCTGGCGGATTGGAACGGCCTGCCGCCGCCCGTTTCGCCTCGGCAGGAAATCCCGGCGGGAACCTATGAGTCGCCAAAGCGCGCGGTGCGTCTGCGCGGCTGGTTCGTCAACGACGAAATCCTCCTGGACGGCTGGGCCAGGGCTAGCGGCGACCGCCTGGGCATGTGGCGGCGCATCTTTGAAACCCTGCTGAGGCTGGGAGGAAACATGGTGCTTCCCGGCACCGACCGCAAGGACGACGGCGAAGAGCTGGCGCAAATGGCCTCGGACATGGGGCTGTGGCTGACGCAGCACCACGCCGAGCTCCTGGGCGCGCGCATGTTCGCCCGCGCCTATCCGGGCGTGCGGCCGTCCTATACGGAGCACCCGGAGCTGTTTGAAGCGCTGTGGGAGGAAAGCGCGCGGCGCCTGGCCGG
Source organism: Candidatus Limiplasma stercoravium (assembly GCA_018715175.1). Lineage (GTDB taxonomy): Bacteria > Bacillota > Clostridia > Christensenellales > Aristaeellaceae > Limiplasma > Limiplasma stercoravium. Next base: position 8,461 of record DVME01000098.1, on the reverse strand, counting down.
ACGAAGGGTGGTCTGGGCCGTGGGCTACCGCGCGCAGGGCGACCAGGCGTTTTGGACGCTGGAAAAGGGCTTTGACACACCGTCTCAAAGAGGCGGGATGATTTCCCGCGTTATCGCCCGGCAAATGGAAATCGTGCGCGCGCATGACCCCAACGCCCTTTTTTGCACCAACATCTACGGCGAAATGGCGGGCTTGTACCGCTCCGGCGACTTGCGCGTGCCCGCGGAAGTCGTCAAGGTCTGGGCGGACAACGGCTATGGCCGCATGGTTAACCGGCGCGACGGAAACCTCAATCCCCGCGTTTCTTCCATGCCGCAAGGGGAGCCTGGGCTCAACGGCGTGTATGATCACGTCTCGTTTTACGACCTGCAGGCCGCCAACCACCTCACCATGAGCCCCAACGATCCGCGCATGCTCGCCGGCGAACTTCAAAAGGCGCTCGCCTGCGGCGCCAACGCCTACTGGCTGATCAACGTCGGCTCCATCAAGCCGCACCTGTACCTCATTGACCTCATGGCCCGGCTTTGGAACGACGGCTTGGCGGACGTGGAGGCGCACGCGCGCCAATACGCGCAAACCTATTATGGAAGCGACGCGGTGGGGCCGCTGCTTTTGGAGTACAGCCGCCACACCCTGCCCTACGGCCCCAACGCCGACGACCACGCGGGCGATCAGTACTATCACTTTGTTTTGCGCCATATCGCGCGTGCGCTGATGGCCGGTCAGACGCGCGAAGCGGTGGAGGCGCTTCGCTGGGCGGCGGACGATGCGTCGTTTTCTCGGCAGGTATTTCGTATTCGCCGCATTTGCGAGGCGGGGATGTCGGGCTGGGAGCCGTATGTGCGCCGGTTGGAAAAGATGGCTGGCGAGCTGGACAGGCGCGCCGGCAAGCTCCTGGAGGATTCGCTTCTTTTGCAGGCGCGCCTGCACCGCGACGGCTGCCGCGCCCTGCGGGACGTGTGCCGCGCGGCCGAAAGGCTGCGCGACGGCGAGCCGGTGGATGCGTTTTTGCTGGTTCATCGGGCGCTGGAGCGTTGCCGCGACAGCGTTTGCGCCCTGGAAGCGGCGCAGCGCAACGGGTTTGAGGGCTACTATGCCAACGACTGCTTTACCAACGTGCGGCTAAGCGCGCGGGTTTTGGAGGCGCTTCGCGCCTGGATTCGCGCCTGTCACGACGAACAATGGTACGCCTGGGAGCGGCGATATCTCTATGCGCCGGGCGACCGCGAGGTGCGCTGCCTGTCGCACCGTACCAACCAGCTTACCGACGATGCTTTGGCGCAGGGCCTCATGGCCGTCACGCCGCCCGACGAATAAAACAACCCCCGGCTCGCAACCAGAGCCGGGGGTTCCTTTTGGGGCCGAAAGCGCGCCTAGCGCTGCGTGATCAAGGCGACCAGCATACGCACGCAGGCTTGCATGTCCTCCACCGCGATGTGCTCATAGGGGCCGTGGCCGGCGTGCCCGCCGGTGCACAGGTTGGGGCAGGGCAGGCCCATGTAACACAGCTGCGCGCCGTCCGTGCCGCCGCGAATGGGCGTTTCCACGGGCTCAAAGCCTGCCGCGCGCATGGCGCTGCGCGCGTTTTCAACCACCCAGAAGCAGGGGTCGATTTTTTCGCGCATGTTGCGGTACTGCTCGCGCAGGCGCAGCGTGACGCTTTGCTCTCCCCAGCGTTGGCGCAGGATTTTGCAGGCGTGCTCCATTTGCTCCTTGCGGCCCTCGAAGCGGTGCGCGTCGTGGTCGCGCACGATGTAGGTCAGCCGCGCCTTAGACACGTCGCCCTGCATGGACTCCAGGTGGAAAAATCCCTCGCGGCCCTCCGTGTCGCGCGGCGTCTCGGTCCCGGGCAAAAGGGCCTGAAACGCCATGGCCAGCAGGCAGGCGTTGACCATGGTGTCCTTGGCGCTTCCGGGATGCACGCTCACGCCCTTGAAATCCACCACGGCTTCGCAGGCGTTAAAGTTTTCATAGCTCAGGCCGCCCAGGGCGCCGCCGTCCACGGTATAGGCGTATTGCGCGCCGAAGCCCTCAACGTCGAAGCGGCGTACGCCCAGGCCGATTTCCTCATCCGGGGTAAAGGCCACGGCGATGCGCCGGTGCGGGGCGCCCGAGGCGATGACTTCTTCAATGGCGCTGAGAATTTCGGCCATGCCCGCCTTATCGTCCGCGCCCAGGAGGGAGGAGCCGTCGGTGGTGATGAGGGTTTTGCCCTTGAGGGACGGCAGATGGGAGAAGGCGCGGGGCGAGAGCACCTCGCCCGTGGCGGGCAATACGATGTCCCCGCCGTCATAATTGTCGATGACGCGGGGGTTTACGTCTACGCCGTTAAAGGAAGGCACCGTGTCCATATGGGCGATCAGCCCCATGCAGGGCAAATCCTCCAGGCCCGGCGTGGCCGGCAAAATGCCGTAGACAAAGCAGTCGTCCGTCAGGCGTACGTCCTCAAGCCCGAGGCTGCGCATGTCCTCGGCCGCGACGCGCGCCAGGTCAAACTGGCAGGCGGTCGAGGGCGTGCCCTGGCCTTCCTCGCTGGAAGGCGTGGAGATGCGCACATACCGCAAAAAGCGTTGGTGTACCATAAGCCGCTTCCTTTCGTACGTCAATCAAGCGGGCGGATGAGAATCAGCGGGGTAAGCTCGTCGCCCTGGCCGCTGGGATTGTCCGCCATGGCGTCCTGAATTTGTTCGTCGGTGAGGGGAAACCCGCGGCTTTTGCCCAGTTGGTCGCGCTGGAGGTCGTTGGCGTCCATGAGCACCACGGGAATGCCCGTTTCTTCCCAAAGGCGGTCGCACAACTCGTCGGGGTTGTCCGGATTGATCAGCGCCATCTGGTGGTAAAGCTCGAAACTGGAGCGCGTGTAAAACCCGTCGATGCCGCCCACGCCCTTGCCGCATACCCGGTAAAACACGCCGTGCATGCCAAAAAGCTTTGTAACGGCGCTCAGCGCCGCCGCCAGGAGCACCCGCGGCAGCCCGCACATGTCGATGACCAGCTGGAGCTTGTAAGGCTCGTGCATGCCTACGCCCGTATGGTTGATGGCTGCGAAGCGCCACAGATGGTTGGCCCACCAGCCGGGCTTGACCTCGTCGCGGGTTTTGACGGATTTGACGCACATGCACATCACCTTGGCGCCGAAGCTGAGCACGTCGCCGTCCCGGTAGAGCGGCCGGACGTATTTTTCCACCAGCTCGCTCTGGCTTTCGCCTACCTGCACGAAATGGGTCTGAATGGCGTAGCGGTCGTAGCGGCGGCCGTCGCGCCCGCGGATTTCCCCGCGGTCAAAATAGGTGACGCCGTTTTGCTCACGGCGTTGGTCGTCCAGGTTGCGCGAAGGGATGATGCCCATGTTGCTTGCCTCCTAGCGTTGTTACATATCCTCAAAAAACGCTTCGCCCGTGTCGCGGCATAGGATGCCCATGTCGTTGAAGTGCAGCAGGACGGGCTCGGCCTTGATGTATTTGAGAATGGCGTCAAAGCGCACGCTTTCGGTGTAGGTCAGCAGCGTAAAGGCCACGCCGTGTTTTTTGGCTCTTCCCGTGCGCCCGATGCGGTGGGTGTAGTACTCGTTTTCGTTGGGCAGGTCGTAGTTGATGACCGCTTCCACGTCGTCCACGTCGATGCCGCGGGCGGCCACGTCGGTGGCGAGGAGAATTTGAAACTTACCCTTGCGAAACGCCTGCATCACCTCGTTGCGGGCGGACTGGCGCATGTCGCCGTGCAGACAGTCGGCGGGGTAGCCCGCGTCCTTGAGGCGCTTGCAGAGGCGCTGGGTCATGTCCTTGGTGTTGACAAACACCATCACGCGCTGGTACACGTCGCTGTCCAGCAGGTAAAGCAGGTGCTCGTACTTGTGCTCGCGCTCCGTGGAGATGACGTACTGGGTGATTTGCGGTCGGTTTTCCTCCGTGGCCTGGATGACGACCTCCACCGGATCCTGCTGATACTTCCAGGCGATGGTCAGCACGTCCTGGTTGGTGGTGGCGGAAAACAGCACCAGCTGGCGGTCGATGGGCGTGGCCTCGATGATTTTGGTCACGTCCTTGACAAAGCCCATGTTGAGCATTTCGTCGGCTTCGTCCAGAACCATGGTATGCACGCTGTCCAGGCGGATGTTGCCTCGGTTCATGTGGTCCAGCAGGCGGCCGGGCGTGGCCACGACGATGTGGGGGCTTTGCTTGAGCTGGGTGATCTGCCGGGTGATGGGCTGGCCGCCGTAGAGACAGGCGATGCGCACGCCGGGAATGAAGCGCGCGAGGGCCTTGAGCTCCTCGGTGATTTGCAGGCTGAGCTCGCGCGTAGGCGCCAGCACCAGCTCCTGGACGCGCTTGTCCTTGAGGTTGACGTATTCCAGCATGGGGATGCCGAAAGCGCAGGTTTTGCCCGTGCCGGTGGGGGCGATGGCGATAACGTCGCGCCCTTCCATCATCAGGGGAAGGGTTTGCTGCTGGACGGGCGTCATTTCCTCAAAGCCCATTTTTTCGACGGCCTTGAGGATTTCGTCGCTGAGGTCGGCAGCCTGCGAAAAGGTCATGGGGGCGATGGATGCTTGGGCCACGGTGTGCGCTCCTTACTGTGCTTGTCGTAGGTATTGCTCGATGGCGCGGCTGAGCTGATCGGGACAGGAGGTGTCGCCCTGGCAGGGAATGCCGCGCAGCCGGGTCATTACGTCGCGGGCGTCCTGGCCGACCACCATGCGGGCCAGGCCGTTGGTATTGCCACGGCAGCCGCCCGTAAATCTGCACGCGGTAATTTTTCCATTCTCGATTTCCAGGTCGATCGCCGAGGAACAGGTGCCTTTGGTCTTGTAGTGCATGTTCATGCTCCTTACTCCTTTGTGGCTGGCGCAAAAAAAACCAATATTTTCGTTTCGACAGCCTGGGCCGTTTTTCCTGCCGCAAGCACATATTTGCGCGGGACGAATACGCTGGGAACATGAGCCACGCGGGAAGGAGCGGTGAGATGAGCATCCTTGTGACGGACGCCGCCTTTGGCGTCGGGGAATGGCCGAGGCCGGACCTGCCCATGCGCCCCGTGCCGTGCGGCTTTGCGTGCCCGTGCGCCCCGTGCGCGCGTGCGGAGCTCATGGCCTTTTGCTGCGCCCAAACGCGCGACGTAACGGTGCTGCGCCGCAGGGATTATGCGCAGGTCTGCCGCATGCCGGCGGCGCCGGGCACGAACCTCATGTGCTTTTCGCCCTGCTGCCGTTACCTCTATCAGCTGGGCTCCGACGCGGACTGCGTGCACGTGCGCGCCGTGGCCACGGGCGAGCTGCTTTTTGCGGCGCCGGTGGGGGTGTTTCCCCGGCATATGCGGTTGCATCCTGACGGAAGCCGGCTGCTGGTGGCGGGCGGCGCCATGGACGAGGCGTACGTTCTCGCCGCGCCGGGATTGAACCGCCTGGCGGGAATTGGCACCCGCTATGCTTGCTTTGCCGCCGATTTTTGGCGCGGCGGCCTAGTGCTAGTGTGCGCCACGGACGGCGAGGATATCCAAACGGTGGTGTATACCCTGCCGCCGCAGGCGCTCAAGCCGCGCGAGCTTACGCGGCTGCCTGGGCAGCCGGGCGGACTGTGCGTGTGTCCCGACGCGCTTCACGCGCTGGTCAGCACGCGGGAGGGCTTGATGCTGTTGGATTTGATCGGCGGGCGGCTGCTGTGGAACCTGCCGCAATGGGCGCTAAGCGTGCGCCTGGAATGCCGGGGTGCCCTGGCGCTCGTTTCGGGCGCCCTGACGGGTCAGGTGGGTCTGCTGGATGTCCGCACGCCCTGGAACGGCCGCGTGCTGGTTTCGGGCGTGGAGCCGCAGGCGTGTTTTTTGCCAGGCGGCGGATAATCCGCTCTGGTTTTGCGCATGCTTTTTCAGGAAAGGCCCGGCTCGCGGCCGGAGCCCAGGAAAGGAGTCAAGCATATGTTGGATAAGATTTCCCTGGTACTGGTCATCGTTGGCGCGATCAACTGGGCGCTCATTGGCATCTTCCAGTTTGACCTGGTGGCCTATCTCTTCGGAGGACAGGCGGCCACCATCAGCCGCATTGTCTATACCCTGGTGGGCGCGGCGGGGCTGTGGTGTATCTCGCTGCTGTTCTCCGAGCGCGTGTCCGCCAAGGAATAACCGCCCGAGCGAAGCTGCTGGGCGAGCTGCAAAAGAAAGGCCCGGTTGGTCGGCTTGCCGCGCTCTGGATCCACCGTAGCGCCAAAGGAGCGCTCAATAAAGCGCATGCTTCCCTGGGTGAAAAGCGCTTCCACCGCGACGCGCACGCAGCGCTCCACCGCAGCGGGCGTGGTATGGCGCTCGCGGGCGCAGGCGGCGTAGAGCTCGCGCACGGGCCATGCCTCCAACATGGGCGAAAGCGTCAGGCGCGAGAGCAGCCACACCGCATAGTCCCGTCCCTTGAGGGACGCGTTCAGGCCCAGTTCGTTAAGAAGCGCCGCCGCCGCCGCCTCCGTCGCCTCCACCCGAGCCGCCGCCAGCTTTGGCAGCGGCTTTTTGGCCAGGATGCGCAACAGCGCGCACAAACGCCGGGGCGAGGCGCATAGCGGCGCGACGGCGTCCGCGGGACAGGGCGCGCGCAAAAGCTCGGGCGCAGCCACCAACAGCACGCGCGGCGCACATAGATACCGCTCGCGGGAAAGATCGTCCAAAAGCTGTAGGCCGTCCCGCCCCGGCAGCAGCGCGCCCAGCGCCAGCAATCCGGCGTCCGTATCCCTCAACCTTTCCACAACGCGCCGTCCGTCCGCCTCCACGCAAACCTGCCAGCCGTCCTCCAAGCTCATTTCCTCCGCTACCGCCTGCGCCGCGCCAAGGCTGGCCAGAGCGATCAAAAGCCGCATGTGCGCACCTCCCACGCCGGAAGGGTACGCCATGCGGCTGGGCAATCCTGCCGCGAATCTTGGAAAGCTTTGGCGAAACCTGTCACTTGCCGACGGAAACCGCGGCGGCGTTCACAGCGTCCACCACGGCCTGGCTGGTGACCGTCGCGCCGCTGATGGCCTGGATGTCCGTTCCCAGCGCAAGAGGCGGCGTCTTGCCGGCAAATTGATCCGTAAACGCCGGATCCTTTGCCTTGGCGCCCAGTCCTTCCGTCTCCTGGAAATCGCTTCCTCCCACGGCGATGCCGCGCACGGCGCCTCCGGCCTCCAGACCGACCGTCACCTCCACCGGGCCGGCATAGCCCTGCTGCGTCTGAATGGAAACATAGCCCACGGTCTGTCCGTTGGCGGTTACCTCATAGGCTGTGCCGCCCAGGGATGCAAAGCCGTTTGCGCCCGCTTCCGGGAAGAGCGCCAAAAGCGCTTCTTGGTTGCGCAGCTCGCTTTGTTGCGCGATGGGGTCGCGGGTGGCCGCGTAGGTCACGCCCAGCGCAACGGCCGTTATGACCAAAATCAACGCCAACACCAGCCAGCCCGCCCATTTCCGCTGCCTATCCATGTTTCGTTCACCTCCCTGACACGCTTTCACGATAGCTTGCGCTGCCGGTGGACGAAATATGCGTCGCGCGAAGCGCGTCGAACGGCGGCGGAGGATTGACAGCTTTCGCGCCTCAAAACGACAGAGGCAGCCTCGGTGGACAGGTATACTTTTTGCACACTTGTCACAGGAGGCGGCGTATGCATACATCGACCGGCGTGGCCGCAAGCGGCGCGCGCAGCAAGAACAGGCGTCCGCCGCGGCGCCTCAAGGAACGGCTGACCCTTTCCATGCGGGGCGTCGCGGAGCCGTTGGGCTTGGCGGCGGCGCTGTTTTTCATGCCGTTCGTGAGCTGGTTTGGTGTGCCGTCGCCCTTTGCCGCCGCGTTTTTGCTGGGCCTGGCGCGAAAGCCGGCGCCGATTTTGGCTTTGAGCCTGGCGGCGTCGCTGGGATTGCGATTGCTGTGGGGCTTGGAGGCGGATCTGTGGCAGTACGCGGGGGTGTTTGGGCTTTGGCTGGTGCTGCGTGCCGCACGGCCGCGGCAGGGCGTGGAAACCGCGGCCCTCGCGGGCCTGGCCATGATGCCGCGGGCGTTGGCGACGCTGGCCGCCGGCGATCCGCACCAAACGCTGCTGGCGATCTCGGCGGTGCCCATGGCCATGCTCAGCGCCGTGTGCCTGCGCTGCGGCATGGACGCGGTGCGCGAAATGGGCGTGCCCGCCGGCCTGCGCGAGCGCCTTTGCCTGGCGCTGGCGGGGCTTTTGCTGGTGAGCGCCCTGGGACATTTTCGAATCGGCGCGGTCAACTTGGGACAGGCCGGCGCCGTCCTGCTTACGCTGGCGTACGCGGGCGCCAACGGCCCCGTGTACGGCGTCACCGGCGGGCTCGTGGCCGGCCTTTCGCTTGCGCTGGAGGGACAGGACTGCCGGGTGGCGCTGGCGCTGGGGATGGTGGGCTTTGCGTGCGGCCTGGCGGGAGACGGCCGAAGGCGCTGGCTTTGCGTTCCAGGCGCGCTGGCGGCAGCGGCGCTGGCGCTGTTCGTCACGCCCC
>DVME01000097.1 GCA_018715175.1 Candidatus Limiplasma stercoravium | reverse complement strand
GGTGGATCTGTTTAACTCGGTCATCAACTGCCTGCTGCTCGTCAGCGTCAACCGGCTCAGCAGGAGCATCAGCGATACGGCGCTTTGGTAAGGGAGGCCGGCAATATGCGCTTTGATACCAAGGGAGAACGAATCTTCCAATGCATTCTGGTGGGCTTCATGGCCCTGTTTGCCCTGACTTGCCTGTATCCGCTGATCTATGTGCTGAGCATGTCGTTTTCCGATCCGGTCGCCGTGGCGCGGGGCGACGTGTGGCTGTGGCCGGTGGGGTTTTCCACCAAGGCCTACGAGATGATTACCGACAGCAACGAGCTGTGGGTTTCCTACGCCAACACGCTGTGGTATACGGGCGTGGGCACGCTGGTGAACGTGGTGCTGACGCTGTGCGCGGCGTATCCGTTAAGCCGCAAGGAGTTTTTCCTGGCCAATCCCGTGATGATGATGATTACCTTCACCATGTTCTTCTCCGGCGGCTTGGTGCCCAGCTTCATCCTCATTAGCAAGCTGGGCCTGTACAACACGCGCTGGGCGCTGATTTTGCCCGGAGCCATCGGCGCGTACTATGTGATTATCGCGCGCACGTTTTTCCAGTCCATCCCGGACAGCCTGACCGAATCGGCCAAGCTGGACGGCGCCAACGACATCGTGATTCTCCAGCGCATCATCATCCCGCTGAGCATGCCCATCGTGGCAGTTCTGACCCTGTACTACGCGGTTTCTCATTGGAACAGCTATTTTGGCGCCATGGTCTACATCGTGGACAAAAAGCTCCAGCCGCTGCAGCTGTATTTGCGCCGGCTGCTGATTGAAAACACGGGCGAGGCGACCAACTCCATGGCCAACGGCGAGGAAAAGAGCCTGATTACCGAGCAGATCAAGTATGCCGTCATCATCGTTTCCACGCTGCCGATTCTGTGCGTCTACCCGTTTTTGCAGAAGTATTTTGTCAAGGGCGTGATGATCGGCGCCATCAAAGCGTAAGGGAGGGCCGCGCATGTTTGTCGAATGGCCGGATGAGGAGCTGGGCGCGTTGGCCGTTCGCCCCGCGAAGGTAACCGCCGGGCAGCCCTTCGGACTGGAGCTGGTTTACACCGCCGGGCGCAAGGGCGTTGGGCAAGGCGGCTGCGTGCGTTTTCAGGTGCCGCAGCCCTGCCCGCCTCCCCAAAACCGTTCGCCCCTGCAACCCGGCTATGTGGAGGTGTCCTGCGCCGCGGCGCGCACGCAGACAAGCTTCCAGCGCAGGGGCCACGAAAAGGACGAGCGCTATGTCACGCGCTTTGGCCATAGCGTGTATGTTACGGTGATGTCGGGCGCGCTGAAGGCGGGCGATACCATTACGCTTCGCTATGGAAAGGCGGCCGGCGACTGGAGCGCCTTTGGAGAGGGCGAGCCCACGCGCGCGCCGTTTTTTACCGGCTCGTTTCCCATGCTCATGGCCTGCGACCCCACCGGCGAGCGCGCGGCGCCTTACAGCGGCATGTACCGCTGCGTGCCAGACGCCGCGCTGGAGGTGACGCCCGGGGAAGCGGCGCGACAAACCCAGACGCCCGCCAGAGCGCATACCATCGTCTCGAGCGTGGATGCGCTGGGCAACCCGGTTGGGCCTGCGCGCCTTAGGCCGCGCGGCGTGCGGCCGGAGGAAAAGGGCGTGTTCTTTGGGGATTTGCACTGCCACAGCGTGCTTTCCGACGGCATCGGGCGCCCGCGGGACTGCTACCGCTTTGCCCGGGAGCGCGCCGGGCTTGATTTTTGCGCGGTGACGGATCACGCGGCCTATCTTTCGCAAGACGACTGGCAGGAATGCCGCGACGCCGCCATGCGCTGCGACGAGCCGGGCGCGTTTGTCACGCTGTTGGGCTACGAGCTGTCCCATCCGCTGATCGGCGACAAAAACCTGTATTATCCCGGCACGGACGGCCCGCTTTTGCGCGAAAGGAACCTGTACACGGATGAATTGCTGCCCGCGGAGGAGACGGTCGGGCTGTGGAAGGCGCATCGCGCGCTGATGATGGCGCACCTGCACGCCCGTCATTTGCTGGCGTTCGATCATCCGGAGCTTTGCCGGCTGGTGGAAATTTACAGCAATTGGGGCTGCTGCATGCAGGCCGGGGCGATCCCGCCGTTTCTTCCGGCGCTGCGCGCGGATTTTACGGGCAACTATGCGCTGGACGCGCTGCGCCGCGGCTGGCGCGTGGGCTTCACCGCGGGCAGCGACGACCACATGGGACGGCCCGGCGTGTCCGGGTGGCACCGGGTGGAACGGGTGTACCGCAGCGGCCTGACGGCGGTATACGCCGAGGAGCTCACGCGCGAAAGCGTGTTTGCGGCGCTGTGGGCGCGGCATACCTACGCCACCACAGGGGCGCGGATGTATCTGCATTGGACTTTGGAGGGCAAACGGCCCGGCGAGGTATTCGCCGTTGGCGCAGGCGCGCTGCAAGGCGTTTTGCGCATCGCCGCGCAGCCGGGGCGCGCGCAACTTTTGGTGGACGGAAGGCCCGTGTGGAGCGCCGAGGTCGATCAACCCCGGACGGCGTGCGACGTGCGCCTTCCGGCGCAGACGGGGGCCTGCTATTTGCACTACACACAAAGGGACGGCCATCAGGGATGGACGAGCCCCATCTATTTGGAGGAGGAGCCAACATGAAAATCGCAGTCATCGGATACGGGCATCGCATGCAGGAGGTCATCCGCAATCTGGGGAAAACGTCGCCCGAAAAGGTGGAAATCGTGGCTGTGACGGATCCGCAGCGGGACGCCGTGGAACAGGTGATGCGGCGGGACGGCTTTTGGCAGGACGGCTGCCGCTTTTTCGACGACGCGGATGAAATGCTGGATCAGGTTTCGTGCGACGGCGTCATGGTGGGCACGCGGTGTCACCTGCATGCGCAGATGGGCGCCAAGGTGCTTCGGCGCTCTCTGCCCCTGTTTTTGGAAAAGCCCATCGCCACCACCTATGAGGACGCGCATCAGCTTTGGCAGGCGTATGAGCAGGGGGGCAAGCCGCCGGTGGTGGTGTCCTTTCCGCTGCGGGTGACGACGCTGGCGCTGCAGGCCAAAGCCATATTGCAAAGCGGGCAAATCGGACAAATCGCGCACGTCCAGGCCATCAACAACGTGCCCTACGGCCCGGGTTATTTTCAGCGTTGGTACCGCGACGAGGGCGAAACCGGCGGCCTGTTTTTGCAAAAGGCGACCCACGACATCGACGCGGTACACGCGCTCATCGGTCTCAAGCCGGTGGAGGTATGCGCCATGACGTCCAAGCAAATCTTTCGGGGCGGCGAGCCGGCGGGCAAGCGCTGCACCGAGTGCGAAAAGCGCGAGACCTGCACGGAAAGCCCCGAATCCCTGCGCAGGCATTTCCACGAGGAGCGCCGGGATACGTGGTGCTGCTTTGCCGTGGATACGGGAAACGAGGATTCAGGCAGCATGATCGTGCGGTACGAAAACGGCCTGCATTGCAGCTATTCCCAGAATTTCTTTGCCCGAAAGAAAGCCGCCACGCGCATGATCCGGGTTTTGGGGTACCGGGGGACGCTGGAGCTGGACTGGTACACCAACCGCGTGCAGGTGTTCATGCACGATTCCGGCATGGTGCAGACGGATGATTTCAGCCAAGGCGACAGCGGCCATTGGGGAGGCGACGAAGCGCTGACCACCAGCTTTGCCGAGTGCATCCTCAAGGGGAAGCCGTCCGTTGCGCCTTTGGAGGCGGGCATGGACAGCGTGCTGGTGTGCCTGGCCGCCCGCCAGTCCGCGCTGACGCGGCGCTTTGTGGAAGTAGCGCGGCGCTGAGGCCTGGAGAGGCGATAAAGCTTTCTAAAAAAATTTTTGCCGCTGGCACAAACGCCGGCGGCAAATTGCTTTAAGATACGATATATAGTGCCTATTGAGGCAACTAATATTATAAACACAAGAAAGAATATTAGTTGCCACCGGCGCTTCCACACACGAGGGACGCTTTGAGCGTTTTTTTGCAAGAGTATCAAAAAACGCTTGACCTTTTCAAAAAAGAATGATATATTTTAACCAGACCGGCGGCGCGCCGGATGACACGCAAAAGCAGCATGCAGGAAACCGAACGGATTTGCCCTTTGCAAGCAGGACATATCAGCGCCGCTTTCTACATAAATATTACTAATATTAAGCCCCCACCGGCGCCATTGGACGGGCCGGCGGCGTTGAGGATAACACAGATCGGGAGGAGATGCTATGACAAAGCAGCAAGGGTATGGCCTCCAACAGGCCGCCAAAGGGTCGCTGCTGGCGCGCGCGCGGCTGGCCCTGAAAAAGTACTGGTTCATTTACCTGTTGGCGCTACCAGGCCTCGTTACGCTGATCATTTTCAGCTACGGCCCCATGTATGGCATCCAGCTCGCCTTCAAGGACTACAAGATCAACCTAGGCGTCTGGGGAAGCCCCTTCGTGGGCCTGCAGCACTATCAAGCGCTCTTCTCCGACAACGCATTCATACAGGCGTTCAAAAACACGGTCATCATCAACCTCTACCACCTCATCTTCGGTTTTACCTTCAACGTCTTCCTGGCGCTGATGATTAACGAAATCCTCGTCAAGCCCCTCAAAAGCGTCGTGCAGACCCTTGTGTACCTGCCCTACTTCCTCTCCTGGGTCATCTTTGCCGGCTTGGTACAGGTGTTTTTGCAAGCTCCGGTGCCTGGGGACGTGGGCGGCGTGGTCAACCAGGTCATCGTCGCCATGGGCGGCGAAGCCATTGACTTTATGAAAACGCCGTCCCTCTTCCGCGGCCTGCTGGTCATCACCAACATCATCAAAACTTCCGGCTATTCCACCATCATCTACCTGGCCGCCATCTCCGGCGTAGACCCCAACCTCTACGAAGCCGCCGCCATCGACGGCGCCAACCGCAAAGACATGCTGGTGTACATCACCTTCCCGCGCATCCTGCCCAGCGTTGCGGTGCTGTTCCTGCTGAACATCTCGCAGCTGTTCCTGTCCAACTTTGACCAGGTGTACAACATGTACAACAACTTCGTCCTCTCCACCGGCGACGTGATCTCCACCTACATCTACCGCATCAGCCTGGGCGGTGGCGGCAAGTTCGAACTGTCCACCGCGGCCAACCTGCTGCTCAACCTGCTGGGCATGATCGCGCTGATTTGGAGCAACCGCTTCGTCAAGAAGATGGACGTCATGGGCATCATTTGAGGAAAGGGGGGGCTAGGCATGTTGCATTCTCAACCGGCGACCGCCATGCGTCATTCCATGCGCCAGCGCCTGGGCTTTAACTTCTACGACGTGTTTGTGGTAACCTTTTGCGTCCTCTTCGCGCTGATTTGCTTCTATCCCATGTGGTACGTGTTCATCGCCTCGCTGACCCCCTACGAGGAGTTCGTCAAGGGCGGACTGATGCTGTGGCCCACCGGCGGCGTGGACTTTCAGTACTACAACGTGATCTTCAACAACTCCTCATTCATCTCCAGCTTGTGGATTTCCGCCTCCAAAACGGTGATTGGCACGGCGTTGAGCCTTCTGGTGACCTCCACCATGGCCTATGCCGTCAGCAAGGTTCACGTCCCCGGCATGAAGGTGCTCAACCTCCTGACCGTCTTTACCATGTTCTTCTCCGGCGGCTTGGTGCCCACCTACATGCTCTACAAAGACCTCGGCCTCATCCGCTCCTACTGGGTCATGGTGATTCCCTACGCGCTGAGCATTACCTACTACATCGTGATGCGCAACTACTTTTCCTACTCCGTCTCCTCCGAGCTGGAAGACGCCGCCAGCATCGACGGCTGCAACGAGGTGCGCATCTTCTTCCAGATCATTCTGCCCCTGTCCAAGCCCATGCTAGCCGCCGTGGGATTGTTCCTGGCCGTTGGATTCTGGAACGATTACTACAGCTACATGATGTACATTTCCAGCAAGCCCGCCCTTCAGCCCTTTGCCTGGGTGCTGCGCCGCGTGCTGACCGACTCGCAGATGATGGCCCAGATGCGCAGCGGCGCCACCAGCGTGGGCAGCCAGCTGCCGCCGCCCATGGCGCTGCGCATGGCTACCATTATCTGCGCCATGCTGCCCATCATGTGCGTCTACCCCTTCCTGCAAAAGCACTTCGCCAAAGGCATCATGATTGGCGCGGTCAAGGAGTGAATAATAAGCTCGTATGCTTATTAAAAATAAGGAGGTATCCGAATGAAGAAAATGCGTATCGTATCCGTGCTGATGGTTCTATGCCTGTTGGCCGCGGCGCTGGTTCCGTTTGCCGGTGCTGAAGAGGCCGCCAACCCCAACGCACAACGCGAAAAGGTCAACATTCGCTTCTCCCAGTACGCCAACAACACCGACGACCCCGAAGGCATGGCCAACGACCCCATCAAAAAGGCCATCGAAGAAGCCGTCAACATCACCTTGGAGTATGACACCGGCATCGAAGGCTACGACGATCGCCTTGCGACCGAAGTGATGGTTCAGGCCGCGCCCGACCTGTTCCCCACCTGGGGCTCCGCCGCGGTGCTGCGCCAGTACGCCGAGGAAGAGGCCGTCTACAACATCGCTGAGTTCATCAACGCCGACCCCGAGCGCTATCCCATCCTGTACAAGATCATCAACAGCGAAGAGTACAAGATGTACAACAAGATGTACACCGGCGATGAAAACGCCGCCTACGCCATCTACTCCTTCGCCGGGCGCCCCTACCCCTCGTTTGCGGGCGTGCCCGTGTACAACACCGCCATCCTCGAGCAGGTCAACGACGGCAAAGTCCCCGCTACCGTGGATGAGTTCATTGCCTTCACGGAAAACGCCGTGGCCGCCAATATCTCCGGCTGGTGGCCCTACACCAACAAACTGACCAACTGGGCCGAGATTGACAACACCATCGCGCGGCCCATGGGCACCTCCCTGCGCACCCCCGCCACTTGGGATTGGATGTGGGCCGGCTTCGTGCCCGACGACGAGTCCAAGATCGGCACCGATGAGGAGCATTGGAGCCTGATGACCGTCTCGGACAAGAGCAAGGAAGCCATGGCGCTGATCGTGGACATGTTCGCCAAGGGCGGCATTCACAACGGCGTGGGCACCCTGGTGGATCTGGACGACGGCTACGCCGCCTTCAACAACGGCACCGTGGCCTCCTACGGCTACACCTTCGGCTACTACACCCAGTTCAAGAAGATCTATGACTCCTGGATGAGCGCGCATCCCGACGGCTCCCTGGCCGACCTCACCCTGGGCACCGCCCTGCAGGATGCCAACGGCAACTGGCTGCGCGTGTACGATGTGTCCGTCTACGTGGGCGCGCACTACTTCATCCCCACCAGCTGCGCGTATCCTGAGCGCGTGCTGGATCTCGTGGAATTCTTGGCCAGCACCGAGGGCCAGGACCTGATCTTCCGCGGCATTGAGGGCCTCACCTACACCATGGACGGCGACGAAGTGGTGTACAACATCGACGAGTTTGTCAACATCAACAAATCCTACGGCTATCCCAATCCCGACCGCTGCCGCTACATGTGGTTCTCCTACCTGTTCTGCTCCAGCGAGCTGCGCCTGGATCTGGAAAACAAGGATTACTGGGAGGCCGTGACCACCCCGCACGACAACACCATGGACTGGGCGGCGGGCGAAGCCAAGGAAGTGTACCAGCACGCCATCGACACCGCGCAGAGCTATGTGGACAACGTGTACATGGAGCTGCCCTCCTACTACGGCCTGGCCGCGCTGGATTCCGAATGGGCCGACGTGCAGACCACGCTGTATGAAATCACCAACCGTTACCTGGCGCAGATCCTGGGCGGACAGATTGACCTGGATACCGGCTGGGAGCAGTACCGCGAAGAGTTTAACGCCGCCGGCGGCCCCGAGCTCGAGCAGGCTGTGAATGACGCCATCGCTTTCGCCCGCGAGAACTACGGCTCGGAGGAGTAAAACACAACCGCATAAAAGCCCTATCCCTGGAGGCGCGATGCTACCGCTTCGCGCCTCCATTCCCGCCCAGACCTCAAGGAGTGCCTATGGAACGCTTGGATCTCCTGCCCCGCGAGGGAAACTTGTATAAGGCCAACCTTCATTGCCACACCACCTGCTCCGACGGCCGCCTGACGCCCCAGCAGGTGAAGGAAAAGTTCAAAGCCCATGGCTATAGCGTTATTGCCTTTACGGATCACAACGTCATCGTGGATCACAGCGACCTCAACGACGAGGGCTTCCTGGCCCTGACCGGCGTGGAAGTCGACACGGACAGCTTTATCTACGGGCCCAAGCACGCCTTTAACCAAACCTGCCACCTATGCCTCATCGCCCGCGATCCCCAGCGCGTGGAGCCCGTTGAGCGCTCCGTTTTCTATACGGGCAAAGCCATTAGCGATAAAATCGCCGAATATCACCGGCGCGGCTACATCGTCAACTACAACCATCCCACCTGGTCCTGCGAAGGCCCGGACGAGTTTTTGGGCTACGTTGGCTGCGACGGCATGGAAATCTACAACCACAGCGCGGAAGTGGCCACCGGCAACGGCCTGAGCCAAAGCGAGTTCGCCCTGGCGCTGCGCCTGGGCAGCGACAAGCTGCGCTGCGTCGCCGCCGACGACAACCACGAAGGCCGCAACTGCGAGGACGACGCCGCCGGCGGCTGGGTGACGTTTAAGGCGCCGGCGCTCACCTATGACAACATCATCCGCGCTTACGACCAGCGCGCCTTCTACGCCTCCACCGGGCCGGAAATCCATCAGCTCTACATCGAGGACGGACGGTTGGTGGTGGAATGCTCGCCGGTGCGCCGCATTCACATGATGTGCCAAAACATCAATCCCCTGCTGTGCGCCTACGCCGACGACGGCAGCCTGACCCGGGCCGAGCTGCGCCTGGATACCCTGCCGCAAGAAGCGCGCTTTGTTTGGGTTCACCTCACAGACCAGGCGGGCAAAAAAGCCTGGGCAAATCCGTACTTTCTGTAACGGCCGGCCCGCTTGGGCAACGGCGCTGGGAGGCGTACAATGGGCAATTGGCTCAGACGGCTCAGGCTGCATGTGGACACCCTTGGCTACTCGTCACAGCAAAAAAAGATCCTCGCCGGCGGCGTGCTGGCCTTTACCTTGGCTTACGTCGGCCGGCTGAATCTCTCCGCCGCCCTGCCTCGCCTGTCGGCGCATTTCGCGCTGACGGGCGCGCAGAGCGGCTTGTTTCAAACCGCGTTCGCGGTCGTCTACGCAGCCGGCCAGCTGGTCAACGGCGTCATTGCCGACCGCGTCAATCCGCGCCGCCACATCCTGTGCGGCCTGTTTTTCTCCGCGGCGTGCAACCTGCTCATGGGCGCGCTGAACTCCGTATGGCTGCTGAGCGTGGTATGGGCCGCCAACGGCCTGGCGCAGTCCATGCTGTGGGCGCCCATCGTGCGCTTGCTGGCGCTGTACTTTACCGGCCGCACGCGCGTAAGCGCCTCCTTCCTGCTATCCTTTACGCTGGTGGCCGGGCATTTTTTGGCCTGGCTCATCGCCGGATTGATGAACAGCTTGCTCTCCTACCGATTCTCCTTCTTTGTGCCGGGAGCGGGGCTCATGCTGTGCGTGATTCCGGTGTGGCGGCTGCTGCCGGGCCGCGTGAGCGAGGAACCCCTGCGCGTCCGCGAGCAGCGCAAGGGCTCGATGCTGATGCTCATGCGCACGGGTTTTGCGTGGCTTTTGCTCATCGGCGTGGCCAACGGTTTTGTGCGCGACGGCGTGATGGCGTGGGGCCCATACGTGCTGTCCGAAGGCGGGCAATCGTTCTCGGCGTCGTTGATCATTCCGGTGCTCAACCTGTTTGGGCTTTTGTTGGGCCGCGCGGCCTTCCGGCTGATGCATGGGCGCGGGCGGCAATTCTGCCTGGCCATGTTCGCCTTGAGCGCGCTTTTAAGCCTCACGCTGGCGCCGGCGCGCGGGCTTTGGCTGCTGGCCTTCCTGCTGGGCACGGTGTGCGCGCTGATGTACGGCGTCAATCCGGTGCTGACCACCCTTTTCCCGCTGGAGTATGACCGATTGGGCATGGTGGGCCTCACGGCGGGGCTTTTGGACAGCGCCATTTACGTAGGCTCGGCGCTGGCGGGCGTGCTGGGCGGCGCCATCGAGGGCGCGGCGGGCTACGCCGGGCTGTACATGAGCTGGGCGGCGGCCGGCGCGTTGGGCGTGGGCTTTTGCGCGGCTGCGCTGCGCGGCCGGCGCGAACCGGGCGCTTCCGCCGAAGGGT
This sequence comes from Candidatus Limiplasma stercoravium, assembly GCA_018715175.1. GTDB lineage: Bacteria > Bacillota > Clostridia > Christensenellales > Aristaeellaceae > Limiplasma > Limiplasma stercoravium. Next base: position 172 of record DVME01000097.1, on the reverse strand, counting down.
GAGGAAGAAAAAAAGAACGGCCCCGGCGTTTGCCGGGGCCGTCAGCTTGTCGAAAAAGTCCGCCTGCGGCGGCCTTTTGCGCCAAAACACGTTTCCCCTGCGCCTTCGGCGCGGCCGGGGAAACGTGCAAGGAAACCTTGCTGCGCAAGGCTTCCGAATCCACCGCGCATGT
>DVME01000096.1 GCA_018715175.1 Candidatus Limiplasma stercoravium | reverse complement strand
GCTACGAGTTCATCCAGGCCGTGCGCGACGGCGACGTGGAGCACATGTATGACGAGCTGGGCGACGTGCTTTTGCAAGTGGCGTTTCACGCCGAGATCGCCCGGCAGCACGGCGATTTTGACCTGACCGACGTCACCACCGCCATCTGCCGCAAGATGATCGAGCGCCATCCGCACATCTTTGGCGCCGTGCGCGCCGACACCTCCGAGGAAGTCCTGGACAACTGGGAGGCCATCAAGCGCCGTCAGCGCGGCATCACCTCCACGGCCCAGGCCATGGCGGACGTCAGCGCCGGGCTTTCCGCCCTCATGCGCGCCCAAAAGGTGCAGCACAAGGCGCACAAGGTGGGCTTTGACTTCCCCGACGCCCCTGCCGCCCTGGAAAAGGTGCGCGAGGAAACCCAGGAGGTCGCCCAGGAATTTGACCTGCGCCGAGACCCCGAGGCCGAGCTGGGAGACCTGCTCTTTTCCGTGGTCAACGTTTGCCGCCTTTGCGACAAAAGCCCCGATATTGCGCTCTTTGAAGCGACCAATCGATTCATTTCGAGATTCCAATCCATGGAAAATAGAATAAAAAACACAGGAAAACGTTTAGAAGACTTGACTTTATCAGAAATGGATGTATACTGGAGTGCGGGAAAGCAAGGCGAGGGAAGGGTTTGATTCCCATACAGCCGCTTTTCCAGATCAACCCGGTATCAAGCGTGCCCCATGCATGCGTACATCAAAAGGAGGTATACTATGAACAAAGCAGAATTAACCGCCGCCATCGTTAAGAAGACCGGTTTCACCAAGAAGGACGCTGAAAAGGCCATCGCCGCCGTGACCGACGTGATCACCGAAACCCTCGCCGCCGGCGAAAAGGTGCAGATCGTTGGGTTTGGTGGGTTTGAGGTTCGCACCCGTCCTGCGCGTGTGGCCCGCAATCCCCGCACGGGCGAGCAGATTGAGATCGCCGCTTCCAAGGCCCCTGTCTTTAAGGCTGGCAAGGCCCTCAAGGATAGCGTGAACAAGTAAGCGCCTCTCTCTTCGTGTGTCTGCCGCCGTCCCCGATGGCGGTCAGCGTCTGCTTCACGGCAGGCGCTTTCTTTTTGCGTTTGTCTTGCCAGGGGCGCGCAAATGCGCTATCATAACAGCAACCACCCATGAAATCGGAGGAGCGTCTATGCAAACCCTGGTTCAGCATGCCCTGGAGGAAACGCTGCGCCTCCTGGAGATTCCCAGCCCCACGGGGCACACCCAAGCCATCTGCGAACATTTGGCGCGCCGTCTTAGCGACATGGGTTTTGTCCCCGTGCGCCTGCGAAAGGGCGGCGTGCTTTGCACCCTGGGCGGCGAAGGACGCCCCCTGGCGCTGTCGGCGCATGTGGATACCCTGGGCCTGATGGTGCGCCAAATCAAGGACAACGGCCGGCTGGCCTTTGCGCGGGTGGGCGGCGTGTCCTACCAGGCGCTGGAAACCGAAAACGTGCAGGTGTTCACCCGCGACGGGCGCAGCTATACGGGCGTGGTGCAGCTGATGAACGCCTCCAAGCACGTCAACCGCGAGCTGGACGCCCACAAGCGAGACGATACGACCCTGGAGATCCTCCTGGACGAGGAGGTGTCCACCCGGGCGCAGACGGAGGCGCTGGGCGTGGCCGTGGGCGATTTCGTAAGCCTGGAGCCCCGCGCCCGCGTGACGCCCTCGGGCTTCATTCGCAGCCGGTTTTTGGACGATAAGCTCAGCGCCGGCATACTGCTGGCCGTGGCGGACGCGGCGGCCCAAGGCCGCGTGCGCCTGGGGCGCAAGACCACGCTGGCCTTTACCGTCTACGAGGAGGTCGGCCACGGCCTGAGCGCCGGACTGCCGCAGGATACGCAAGACCTGTTGGCCGTGGACATGGGCTGCGTGGGCGAAGGGCTCGCCTGCCGCGAGCAGCAGGTTTCCATCTGCGCCATGGATTCCAGCGGCCCTTATGACGAATCCATGCGAAACGAGCTGATCGCCCTGGCCAGGGAACGCGGCATCGACTACGCCGTGGACGTGTATCCCTCCTATGCCAGCGACGCCTCCACCGCCTGGCGCGCCGGATGCGACGTGCGCTGCGCGCTCATCGGCGCGGGCGTGTACGCCTCCCACGGCTACGAGCGCAGTCATGTCCGCGGCGTGCAAAACACCCTGGGGCTGATGTTGGCCCTCATGGGCAGCGAATGCTTAGAATAGGAGGCTGTGCATGCGACTGGATAAGTATTTGAAGGTGTCCCGCATCATCAAGCGCCGCACCGTAGCCAACGAAGCCTGCGCGGGCGGGCGCGTCACCCTCAACGGCAAGGTGGCCAAGCCCGGCGCCGAGGTGCGCGAGGGCGACGTTATGGAAATCCGCTTCGGAAACCGCGTGGGGCGCTACCGCATTGTGAGCATCCGCGAGACCGTGCGCAAGGAAGGCGCGCAGGACATGTACGAGGTGCTCCAGGAGGACGCGCAAACCCGCGCCGAGCGCGGGGAGGGCTGAAGGATGCGGGCGTATGCCATTGTGCTGGGCGGCGGCAGCGGCCGCCGGATGGGGGCCGGAAGCAACAAGGTTTTTCTGCCTCTTCGGGGCGTGCCGGTCATCGTGCGCGCTCTTGCGCCCTTTACGGGGCTTTGCGCGGGCGCGGTGGCGGTGGCCGCGCCCGGCGAGGAAGACCTCATGCGCCAAACGCTGCGGCGCTACGGCATGGAACGGTTTGTCCTCAAGGTGGTTTGCGGCGGCGCCGAGCGGCAGCAATCGGTCGCGGCCGGCCTGGACGCCTTGCCCGCGGACGCGGAGGCGGTGCTGGTACACGACGGCGCGCGGCCGCTGCTAAGGCAGCAGACCGTGCGGCGCGTGCTGGAAAGCGTGGCGCTTCACGGCACGGGCATCGCCGCCGTGCCGTTGGTGGACACCGTCAAGCGCGCGCAGGCGGACGGCTGCGTGCTGGAGACGCCCGACCGGGAAAGCCTCTATGCCGTGCAGACGCCGCAAGGTTTCCGCGTTGCGTGGCTGCGTCAGGCGCATGAGCAGGCGCGGCGGGAAGGCTACCTGGCCACGGACGACGCGGCGCTTTTGGAGCGCGCGGGCCTGGATGTGTATTTGTGCGAGGGCGAACGGGAAAACCTCAAAATCACCCAGCCGCTGGATTTGACGTTGGCCGAGCTGCTGCTGGCCGGCCGCGCGGAAAAGGAGATGGGCCTATGATGCGCGTGGGCCACGGCATGGACATGCACCGGCTCGTTCCCGGGCGCAGGCTGGTTCTGTGCGGCGTGGAGGTGCCCCATGAGCTGGGGCTTTTGGGCCACAGCGACGCGGACGTAGCCACCCACGCGCTCATGGACGCGCTGCTGGGCGCGGCGGCGCTGGGGGACATCGGGGCGCTGTTTCCCGACACGGACGAGCAATACCGGGGCGCGGATTCGGTGGAGTTGCTCAAGCGCGTGTGCGCGCTGCTTCGCAGCCAGGGCTACGCGCCCGTCAACGTGGACGTTACCATCGCGGCGCAGCGGCCCAAGCTGCGTCCCTACATCGAGCGCATGCGCCAGACGCTTGCGCAGGCCCTGGGCGTGGACGCCGCGCAGGTGAGCGTCAAGGCCACGACCACCGAGGGCCTTGGGCCGGAGGGCGCACAGCAGGGCATCAGCGCGCAGGCGGTGTGCCTCATCGAGCGCGCGTAGGGCATGCGGCAGACGTTTTGGCCGCTGGGCCCCCGGGAGCGCAACTACGCCATGCTCACGGCATCCCTGGCTTTTCTGGGCGGCTGCCTGGCCGCGATGGAGCTGACGCCGGGCGCGTGGCTGTGGGCGCTGGCCGGCCTGGGCGCCGCCGCCGGCTTTGCGCTCAACCGGGCCGGGCGTAGCGCGCTGGCGGGCGCGGCGGTATGCCTGTTCGCGCTGGGCGTGTTGCACGCGCAGGCGGCGCTGTCGCCGCCGCAGCCTTTGCCCGGCCGCTATGAGATCACCGGCACGGTCTATGGCGGGGTGGAGCTGAGAGACGGCGAACGCCTGACCTTCACGCTTTCGGACATCACCCTGGACGGCGAGCCTGCCGCGGGACGCGCCTATTGCTCGCTGTACTTCACCGGCAGCCAGCCGCAGCTGGGAAACGGCATGCGCCTCTCGCTGGAAGGGCGCGTTTACCTCCCCGACGGCAAAAGCGGCGATGCGCACTTTGACTTTCGCCTCTGGCTGTACCAAAACGGCATGAGCTTTGGCATCACGTCCTCGGACGAGGTCAAGGTGCTGGGCGCCGGCCGGGGCGACTGGACGCAAAGCGTGCGCGAGACCTTTGCCTGGGCGCTGCAATCCACCATGGGCGACGAGGCCCGCGTTGCCATGGCCATGCTTTTCAACGAGCGCATGATGCTCTCCGACGAGGAGTACGAGGCGTTCAAGACGCTGGGCGTGGCGCATGTGCTAAGCGTGTCCGGCCTGCACGTGGGGCTGGTGGGCTCGCTGCTGTTGACCATCCTGCGGCGGCTTCGGGTGCGCAGGCGCGTTTATCTGCCCTTGATGGGGCTCGCGCTGACGGCTTACTGCGCCCTGTCGGGCTTTTCGGCGGCGTCCATTCGCGCGGCGGCCATGCTTTTGATAGCCGCCGGCGGGCGCCTGATGCTGCGCCGCATGGATATGCCCACACACCTGAGCGCGGCCATGCTGATCGTGCTGATTCTCAATCCCTTGGACGCGCATTCCGCCGGTTTTACGCTGAGCTTTTGCGCCATGCTGGGCATCGGCCTGTTTAACAAGCCGCTGCGCCGGCTGCTGGGCTTGCAGGAGCCTGGGCGCTTTCGGGCGCTGCGCCGGGGCTTGGCCGTTTCCATCGCCGGACAAGCCGGCGTGCTGCTGCCCACGGCGGCCTACTTTCATCAGTTGCCGCTCTACGGCGTGCTTGTCAACCTCATGGTCGTGCCGCTGGTGGGCGTGCTGATACCCCTGTACTTTGTGGCGCTGGCCTGCTCCATGATTCCGCTGCTGGGGCCGGCGACGGGCTGGGCGGCGTCGGCGCTCACGCGGATGCTCCTGGAGATGGTGGGGCTTCTGTCCCGGCTGCCCTTTGCCGCCCTGCGCGTACCCACCGTACCCACGGCGCTGTGCGTGGGGCTGACGCTAAGCGCCGTGGCGCTGTCGCGGATGGTCATCGCCAAGCGGTCGCGCAGGCTGCTGGCCGCGGCGGTGATTCTGGCGGTGTCGGCCGTGGCCGCCTTTGCCGTGCGGCCCGCGCCGGTGCGCTACATTCAGCTGTCGGTGGGCCAGGCGGACGCGGCGCTGCTGATGGACGGCAGGAAGACCGTGGCCATCGACGTGGGGGAAGACGGCGGCGAGGTGGCCGACTATCTCCTGGCCGAAGGGCGAAACCTGGACGCGCTGTATCTGACGCACCTGCACGAAGATCACGCGGGCGGCGTCCAGGAGCTGTTGGACTTGGGCATCGAGATTGGGCAGGTCTATTTGCCGTCGCACGCCGAAGCCCAGGAAATCGACGAATCCGCCCGCGCGGCGCTTCGGCGGCTTGAGGAAGCCGGGATTCCCGTCTCGCAGCTTGGCAAGGGCGACCGGCAGCGCTATGGGCAGACCTCGGTGGAAGTGCTTTGGCCCGACCAGGACGCCCGTACCGGCCAGGACGCCAACGAATTGCCCCTGGTGCTCAAAATTGACCTTTGCGGCTACACCGTCCTGTGCGCCAGCGACCTGACCGGCACCTACGAGGCTTACGCCGCCGCGCCCTGCGACGTGCTCAAGGTGGCGCATCACGGCAGCGCGTACAGCACGGGCGAAGCGTTTCTCGCCTTTGCGCGCCCCGAAGTCGCGCTGATTTCCTGCTCCCACAACAATGCCTACCTGCCCTCGCCTCAGACCCTGGAGCGCCTGGAGGACGCCGGCGTGCGGGTGCTGCGCACCAACGAATGCGGCGACATCACCCTGATCCCCGGCGCAGACGGCCTGCGCATCCTGCCTTACAGGGGGATTCCATGAACCACAACGCTTTTTTTGCCGCTCTCAAAGCCGGCGCTTTGCGCGCCTGTTACCTCTTTGAAGGAACCGAGGAGTACATCAAACAGCAGGCTCTGCGTCAGCTTTGCCAAAAATGGCTCCCCCCCGGGCTGGAGGCGCTCAACCTGGCCGAGCTTTCCGACCCAGAGCCCGACGCGCTCATCGCCGCGGCGGAAACCCTGCCTTTGATGACGTCCAAGCGCGTGGTCGTCGTGCGGGACGCCTCGGCGCTGAGCGCCTCGCGCAAGGGCGACGGCCAAGACGACGCCCTATTGGACTACCTGGGCCGCCTGCCCGACACGGTGTGCCTGGTGTTTTACGTAAAAGGCAAGGCGGACGCGCGGCGGCGGCTGTACGGGTGGTTCAAAAAGCACGACGCCATCGTGGATTTCTCGCCCATGAGCGACGCTGAATGCGTCCAATGGGTCAGCGCCAGCCTGCGCCGCGCGGGAAAAACCATTGACCGTGTGACCGCCGCGCGCCTGGTGTTTACCGTGGGGCGCGACGCGGCGCTGCTCAAGCAGGAGATGGACAAGCTGTGCGCCTACGTCCAGGAACGGCCGTCCATCACGCCGGAGGATATCGACGCCGTGTGCGTGCGCAGCACGGAATGTTCCGTGTTTGAAATGGTCAACGCCCAAACCGACGGGCGCCTGGACCGCGCCTTTGCGTATCTGACGGACATGCTGGGCGGAGGCGAAAGCGAGTTTGCCATTCTCTCCATGCTTTTGCGCCAATACCGCCTGCTTTATCACGCCCGCCGCCTCACCGACGAGGGCGTGCCGGCCTCGGAAATGGCGCGGCTTTTGGGCGTGGCGCCCTTTGCGGCAGGCCGCGCCCAAAAGCAGGCCCGGCGCTTTGACCTGCGGCGCCTGCAAAACGCCTACGACTACCTGCTGGAATGGGAATACCGTCTCAAGCAGGGGCAGATTCCTCACGAAGCGTGCGTACACAACGCCATGCTGCGCCTGGAGGAAATCCTGCGCGCCTAGCGCGCTTCCTGCCCCTCTTCCAAAAACGCCATCCCCCGCCCGATGAGCGTCTCGGCCATGGCCGCCAGCTCTTTGGCGGGGGTTTCCATATCCTCCGAAAGCCAGCGCCTGAGCAGCCCGATGCATCCCCAGCTGGCATAGGCGTAAAACCACGCGATGCGCTGCGGCGAGGCGCTGGCAAACAGCCGCCGGTAGCTCTCCTCGCAGACCATTTGCCCCAGGTTCAGCATTTTCCACATGAATTCCCGGTCGCCGTATTCGCCCAGCACTACCTCGCACATGTCGCGGTTGTCCTTCATCCATTGAAAAACCGCGGTGGTAATTTCCCGCTGGGTCGCCTGCGCCTCGCCCTGCAAAAGCGGCGAAAGCGCCGTGAGCACGTCGCGGTACATGTCCGCCTCCACGCGCGAGCGCAGGTCGTAAATATCCTGATAGTGCGCATAGAACGTGCCCCGGTTCACGCCCGCCAGCTCGCACAGCTCCTTGATGGAGATGCTCTGGATGGGCTTTTGCTTCAACAGCTGCGTAAACGCGCCGCGTATGAGCGCATGCGTGACCCGCACGCGGTGATCCTGGCTTTCTTTTTTCACGGGAACGCCTCCTTTCAACACATGGGCCGCCGAGTGTTCAATAACCGTTCAAACCCCAATAATCTGCTCATTGTTTGCCCGGCTGGTTCCGATTATAATACAGTTGAGAAAGATAATCAACAACGCTGTACAGTATACAGGAAGGAGGAAGCCTATGACAACCTATGTTATCACCGGAGCCAACGGTCATTTGGGCGGCACCCTGGTGCGGCTGCTCTCGGGCCAGGATTGCGAAATCCGCGGCCTGGTGCTGCCGGGGGAAAACGTGAAGGACGCGGGCAACGTGCGCTACTTTTTTGGCGACGTTACCCAGCCGCAAACCCTTGAGCCGCTCCTGGAAGGGCTGGATGGCGGCGATACGGTGTTGATCCATACGGCGGGGCTGGTGGACATTGGCGACCGGCCGCTGGAGGAATTGCGCCGGGTCAACGTGGAAGGCACGAAAAACGTGATCGCCCTGTGCCGGGAGCACGGCGTTGGGCGCATGGTGCATGTCAGCTCGGTGCATGCCATCCCCATCCGCGAAAAGGAGGCGGTGCTGAGCGAAACCGACGCTTTCTCCCCGGAATGGGTAGAGGGCAACTACGCCAAGAGCAAGGCGGAGGCCACCCAGCTGGTGCTGGACGCGGCGCGGGAGGGCCTGGACGCGGTGGTGGTTCATCCCTCGGGCATCCTGGGCCCCTACGACCTGGCCGGCAACCAT
>DVME01000010.1 GCA_018715175.1 Candidatus Limiplasma stercoravium | reverse complement strand
CCACCAAAAGCCCCAACACAAACCCTAGCACCGTGCCGCTGACGGCGATCAGCAGGGTGTTAAGCACGCCCTGGGCAAACAGCGGCCCGTACTGCTCCAGCAAAAACCCGACCCAGCCAAAGAAGGTCGTTGGTAGAGAGGACATGCGCAAAGCTCCTTTCGGCAGGGCTGCCGGCCCGAGGCGTTACTGGTTGAGCGGCTGGCGCGCGGTAGCGTCCAACATCATCTGCAGGCGTTCCTCTTCGCTGATGCCGGCCAGGATTTCATTGATAGGCTCGAGCAGGTCGCTGCCCTTGGCCAGGCCCACGGCGATGGAGGTATCGTCCTGCGAGGCGGTGAAGCCCTCGCCGTCGGCAAATTTTACATACATCAGCTCGGGGTTGGCGGTGGTATCGGCCACGGCGCCGGGTTCCTCGGCCACATAGCCGTCGATGGCGCCGCTGGTAAGCGCGACGATCATGGCGGGGAAGTTTTCCATGGCCATGGCGACGTTGACGCCGGGAATCTGGTCAATGACGCTGTAATGGAAGGTGTTGAGCTGCCCGGTGATGGTCGCGCCGCTAAGGTCGGCCAGGCTGGTCGCGTCGGCATAGGGGCCGTCCTTGCGCACCACCACCACCAGCTGGCTGGTGTAATAAAAGTCGGTAAAATCCAAGGTGGCCTTGCGTTCTTCGGTGGGGCTCATGCCGGCGATGATGGCGTCGAAGGCCCCGGTGGTCACGCCCATGGGCAGACCGTCCCATTCGGTTTTGACGATCAACAGCTCACGATCCAGCGCTTGGGCAATGGCTTTGGCGATTTGTACGTCATAGCCGTCGGCGTATCCGCCGCCGCCCTCAATGGGCACGGCGTATTCGCTGGGCTCGGCCTGCGTCCAATTAAAAGGCGCATAGTTGCACTCCATGCCCACGCGCAGCACGCCTTCGGCCATGGCGGGCAAACACGTAAGCGACAAAAGCAGCGCGACGGAAAGGGCCAGAAACTTCTTCATTTGGTTCATCCTCCTTTGCCATTTGGGACACAAAAAAGCAGCGAACGGAGCGCCATCGCTGCTTTTGACCTATGCCGAGGATCAAAAACCATTGAATAGCGCTCCACGGCCGTAGCCGTGACAGTCGGCGGAATGTTGTTCCGCCGCCCAGCGCCGGGCGGCTCAACCTTACCCAACGCTTCGGCAGCCTCCCCTTTGACGCGCGATCTTGGCCCGTTGAGGGGCTCCCGCGCGCTACTCCTGTTGGCTGCGCCTCTATTCCTTCGAGCATACACCCGAATACAGGTGCATTATATAGCGGTTTTTGCGCCTGTCAAGGGGTTGATACAGAAAAAGAACAGAACCTATGCCTTGGGCGGCAGCATCGTCAGGGCGATGCGCTGCCTTTGCAGATCCACCTCGCTGACCCATACGTCCACCACGTCGCCCACCCGCACGACTTCGCTGGGATGGCGGATAAACCGGTCGGACATACGGCTGATGTGCACCAGCCCGTCCTGGTGTACGCCGATGTCCACGAAAGCGCCGAAATCCACGACATTGCGCACCGTGCCCTTGAGCGCCATGCCGGGAAGAAGGTCGCGCATGTCCAGGACGTCGGTGCGAAGCACGGGCTTGGGAAGGTCGTCGCGTGGGTCGCGCCCCGGCTTTTGCAATTCGCCGATGATGTCCCGCAGCGTCGGCTCGCCCACGCCCACTTGCGCCGCCAGCGCAGAAACCCCGTGCTTTTCCACGCGCTGAGAAATATCCGCCAAGCCCTGAGCGCTTACGTCGTCCGGCGCGTAGCCCAGCGCCTTGAGCAGGGCTTTGGCAGCGGCGTAGCTTTCGGGATGAACGGCGGTCGCGTCCAGGGGATTGCGGCTGTCGCGCACGCGCAGGAAGCCCGCGCATTGCTCAAAGGCGCGCGGGCCGAGCTTGGGCACCTTTTTGAGCTCGGCGCGGCTATGAATGCCGTTGGCTTCGCGGTAGGCGACGATGGCCTTGGCCAGGGCGGGGCCGATGCCGGACACGTGGGACAGCAGCGCGGCGCTGGCGGTGCTAACCTCCACGCCTACGCTGTTGACGCAGCCTTCTACCACGCCGCCCAGCGCTTCCTCCAGTTGGTTTTGCTTCAGGTCGTGCTGATACTGCCCCACGCCGATGGCTTTGGGGTCGATTTTGACCAATTCGGCCAAGGGATCCTGCATGCGGCGGGCAATGCTGACCGCCGAGCGCAGGGACACGTCGTACTGTGGAAACTCCTCCGCGGCAAGCTTGCTGGCGGAATACACGGAGGCGCCGGCTTCGCTGACGATCATGTAGGCCGCGCCCCGGGGCAGTTGGGGCAAAAGCGCGGCGATGAAGCGCTCGGCTTCGCGCGAGGCTGTGCCGTTGCCAATGGCAATGGCCGTGACCCCATAGCGGCGGCACAGAGCAATGATGTCTTCCCGGGCGCGGGCTTTGGCGGCTTCCTGCCCCGGCAGGGTGAAATACCCAACGCCGGTGTCCAGGACGCGGCCGTTTTCATCCACCACCGCCAGCTTGCATCCGGTGCGAAGCCCCGGGTCTACGCCCAGCGTCACCCGGCCCTTGACAGGCGGCGCCATGAGCAGCTGATGCAGGTTTTTGGCAAAAACGCGAATGGCCGCGTCGCTGGCGCGCTCGGTCAAAGCGGCGCGCAGCTCGCGTTCTACGCTGGGCTTGAGCAGTCGTTCCCAGGCGTCGCACAGAGCCGCGCGCACCTGCTGGGTGGTTGGGCTGCCGGGACGCAAAAAAGCGCGTTCCAGCACATCCAGGCATCGTCCGTCGTCCAGGCGCAGGGAAACCTTCAGACATTCCTCGCGCTCGCCGCGGTTGATGGCCAGGACGCGGTGCGCAGGCAACAGGCGCGCTTCTTGGGAAAAATCATAGTAGGTGCGGTATACGCTGTCCTCCTTCCCGGCGGCCTGCGACACGATAACGCCCGTGCGCAGCGCCAAGTCACGCAGGGCCTTGCGCGCGTCCGCATCGTCGCTGATTTGCTCGGCCAGGATGTCCCGGGCGCCCGCAAGCGCTTCCTCGACGGTTTCAACCTGAGGCGAAAGGTACGGCTCGGCCAACGCTTCAGGCGTTGCGCTGCGCGGCGCTTGCATCATGAGCGCCAAGGCCAGAGGCTCCAGCCCTTTCTCCCGCGCGACGGTGGCGCGGGTACGGCGCTTGGGACGGAAGGGACGGTAGAGATCCTCCAGCTCCGCCAGGGTGAGCGCGGATTGCAGCCGCGATTGAAGCGCCTCGGTCAGAACGCCTTGCTGCGTTAAGGCATCCTCGATTTCCCCGCGGCGGTTTTCGAGGTTGCGCAGGTATTGCAAACGCTCGTGCAGCTCCCGAAGCACCTGGTCGTCCAAAGAGCCGGTCTGCTCCTTGCGGTAGCGCGCAATAAAGGGGATGGTATTGCCCTCGTCGATCAGGCGCAGCACGTTTTCGCATTGCGCCGGGCGAAGATGAAATTCCTGACAAAGAACGGACGGGATGTTCATGCGGCGGCTTCCTTTCCAAAAAAAGCGTTCGAGCTACAGTATATCATGCCGCACGGGAATGTACAAATCTTCGCTTTGGGTGTAAAATGTCATCAAAATTACGCGGGAGGAAACAGAGGATGACGGACTTGACCCAAAACCGGCGGGAAGTGCTCGCGCTTCTGGACGGCAACGGCATTCCGTACCAGCTTTACGAGCATGAGCGCGTCTTTACCCTGGAACAATGCCTTCGCATGCCCTTTATTGACGAAAGCGTCACCATCTGCAAAAACATTCTTTTGTGCAACCGCCAAAAGACGGCGCATTACCTGATGCTTTTGCGGCCTCTCACGCCGTTTCGCACGGCGGCGGTAAGCAAGGGCCTGGGCGTATCGCGCCTGAGCTTTGCGCCGCCGGACGCTCTGGAAACGTTGCTGCGCCTGACCAGCGGAAGCCTCAGCCCCCTGGCGCTGATGTATGACACGCAAGGGCAAATCCGCCTTTGCTATGAGCCGGCCGTGCGCAACACGCCGCGCATTGCGTTTCATCCCTGCGACAACGCGGCCACGATTGTTTTCGAACAGGACGCCTTTTGGAACAAGGTGCTGCCGCTTATGGGGGTGACGCCCACGCCGGTGGAGCCCTGACGATTTTTTGTTTGCCGGATGGAAGGAAAAGGGGAAACGCGCAACGAAATAGACAAATCAGGAAAACGGATAACCATGTACCAATTGAACAAGGGGGAACAAACCGATGAAGAGACCCGTCCTGTATACCATTTTGATTGTGGCGTTGGCGGCCGTTATCGCAATCGGCGCCCTGGCGAACCGCAACAGCCAGCTTCAATCAGATGTCGACGCCCTGAGCGCGCAAGTTCAAACGGCGGAAGAGTCGCTGGCCGACGCGCAAGCGCAGCTGGAGACGCTGACGTCGGATGCGGCCGCGGCGCAAGACAGCCTGACCGCCTTGGAGGAGGAAAAAGCCGCGCTGGAAACCCAGCTGGAAGAAGCGCAGGCATCGCTTGACGCGGTGAGCGCTCAGGCGGACGAATCCTCGGCCGCCGCCGCGCAGCTTCAGGCGGATCTGACCCAGGCTCAGGCCGACGTGGAAGCCAAGACCGCCGAGATCGCCGCGCTGGAGGAAGAAAAGGAACAGCTGCAAACCCAGTCGGACAGCCTGGAGGAAGAACTGACCGCGATGAAGGCGGAAAACACGGAATTGCAAGCCAAGGTAAGCCAACTGGAGGTTTCGCTCAGCGCCCAGACCGGAGAGGCGGATGAGACCCTTACGACGATGACGGATCGCAACGCTTCCTTGGAAATTGAATTGGCCCAGACCAAACAAGCCCTGGAGGATAAAACGGTCGAGGCACAGGAGCAGGCGGACGCGCTGAACGCGCAAATCGCCCAGCTCAAGGAGCAAATCACCGGCTTGAATGCCCAGGTGGAAGAACTCAACGGACAAATCGTCAGCCTGAATGAACTAATCCAAACCCTCCAAGCTCAGGCGGAGCATGTCACCCTGACGGCCAGCGCGCAGGGCTATGCCGGCCCCGTGAGCGTGACGCTGACCCTGGAGGGAGAAACCATCACCGCCATAGCGATTGGCGATGAAAACTTCGCCGAAACAGAGGGCCTGGGAGCGAACGCGCTTACAGATGAATTCCAAAGCCAGTTTGTGGGCCTGGTTTTGCCAGTTGCGGCGGAAGATATCCTTCCCATTAGCAACGCGACGGTGACAACTAACGCCGTGCTGGAGGCCATCGACGCCATTTATCAACAGCTTCCCTAAGCGCGGACGGGAAGCCCGCGCTATATCGCGGAAGCGGCGGCGGAAAACGCCAAGAACCATCGCTCTAAAGCCCCGTTCATCAATATTTGGAGGAATGCAGAAATGATTGGACAAGTAACAAGCTGCAATAAAGAGACTTGTAAGCCTAGAAAGAGCGATGCGCTCAAACGATTCCGTCAAAAAGGGATACTTTTTTTGCTGGTGACGCTTTTGCTGGTTGCCGTTGCGTTGCCCGGCGGCCTTGCTGCGGAAATAGACGAGTTGCCGGAGACTTGGGAAGAGCTCTGTGCGTCGCTTCCGGATTTGCCCGATTTGGAGATTGAAAACGTTCGCGTTCGCTTTCCCAACAAGAGCGACACGGATTTTACGGTGTCCTTTTTCTGCGATTCCGAGGGATGGAGTAACGCTAGCGGCGTGGCTGGATTTACTTACAGCTTCTTGTATGATGCCGAAAAAAGCGCCTATGTGATGGACGATATGAGTCAGGAAAAGCTCAGGATGGCGTGGATGACCGGAACCGTAAGCGGCTATTTTGCGTTGGCAAAGACGGACGGCCCCTGGATTGTCAATTTGCTTTTTTACGTTGATCGGGAAGCGTTTGGGAGCATTTATTCCGCCGATGAGCCCTTTACTTGCACTTGGGACAATGTTACAGACTTTACCACAAGCAATTATCTCATGCCCAATATTGTCGCACAGCGCGATACGGAAAACGGAAACCTTCAAATCTGGCAGTATGCGACCCACACGATCGTCCTTTTGCGCGACGAGGAAGGCAACGAAACCGCGCGCATGCAGTACCCTGAGTTCTCCGAATTCTGCGCCGATTTTACCCTCGTGGATCCTTTTGAATAAGGCGATGCCAAAGGGTTTCAACCGCCGGTGATGTTCGCCCCCTGCGCTGTCCTACCTTGCGAAGGGTCGCAGCGCGATGCTGCTTACAGGGCTTGGGCTCCTTGCGTTGGTGATCGTGCCATTCAACGATAACAGCAAGGCGCTCAAGCCTTGTCATTTTTCATGGACGCGCATGCGCTGGGCGCGTTGCTTCCTCTTTTCATTCGACAAGGATTGTGATATACTGCTATTCAACCATCCGCGCGCGGGCGTAGCGGCGCAGACAGGCAGGAACGCGCGGACGATCAAACCGGAAGCATGGAAGGAGAGGACTCATTTGGCCATCTGGAATCGGGAGATCGAATGCGCGAAACGTTCGGATATCGAACGCATCCAGCTGGAACGGCTGCAGCAAACCGTACGTCGCGCCTATGACCACGTTCCCATGTATCGTGACAAAATGATTTCGGCGGGCGTAAAACCCTCGGATATCCGCACCCTCAAGGATATCGCCAAGATTCCGCTGACGTCGAAGACCGAGCTCAGGGAGCAGTATCCCTTCAAGCTCTTGGCGGTGCCCATGCGCGACATCGTGCGCATTCACGCCTCCAGCGGCACCACGGGCCAGCCCATCACCGCCGGGTATACCCGCGGCGACTTGGAGCTGTGGGCGGAATGCATTGCCCGCATTGTGACCGCCGGCGGCGTCACCGCCGACGATATCGCGCAAATCAGCTTTGGATATACGCTTTTCACCGGCGCTTTCGGTTTGCACGGCGGCTTGGAAAAAGTCGGCGCGGCCATCGTGCCCATCTCCAGCGGCAATACCGAACGGCAAATCAACATCATGCGCGATTTTGGCTGCACTACGCTGATCGCCACACCCAGCTATGCCATGTACCTGGCCGAGACCGCCGAGCGCATGGACGCCATAAAGGATATCCGCCTGCGCGTGGCGCTGGTGGGTTCTGAGGCCAGCACCGAGGAAATGCGAAGCGAACTGGAGCGGCGTTTCCATATTATAGCTACCGAAAACTACGGCCTGACCGAGGTGATGGGCCCCGGCGTGTCCGGCGAATGCGAATACAAAAACGGCATGCACATCAACGAGGACTGCTTCCTGGCTGAGATTATCGACCCAAAAACCGAAGAGGTACTGCCCGTCGGCGAGCAGGGCGAGCTGGTGCTGACCACCCTGGCCAAGGAAGGCCAGCCGGCCCTGCGCTACCGTACGCGCGACATCACCCGCCTCATCCCCGAGCCCTGCCCCTGCGGACGCACGCAGATGCGCATGGAAAAGATCAAAGGCCGCAGCGACGACATGCTCATCATCCGCGGCGTCAACGTCTTCCCCTCGCAAATTGAAAGCGTCCTTTTGGGACAAGCCGGCATTGGGCCGCATTATGAGATCATCGTCACCCGCCAGCACTACACGGATCATTTGCAAGTCAAGGTGGAGCTGGTGGACGCCTCTTTGCTGGACCGCTACAGCGAGCTGGAAAAGCTGCACAACAAGCTAAAAACCGACTTGCGCACGGTTTTGCAGCTTGACGTGGAGGTGACGCTGGTTTCGCCCAACACGCTTAAGCGCTTTGAGGGCAAAGCCAAGCGCGTGACCGATTTGCGATAAGGAGATGACAAGGGAAATGGACGACAAATTCCTGACGGCGGACGTGTACTCCGCCCAGACCTTAGAGGAGCGTTTGCTGCTGGGCAACGAGGCTGTGGCCCAGGGCGCTTGGGAGGCGGGCGTGCGCGTGGTGACCAGCTATCCCGGCACGCCGAGCACGGAGATCACCGAATGCGTGGCCCGGCACGAGGAAGTCAACTGCCAATGGGCGCCCAATGAAAAGGTGGCTGCGGAGGTGGCCTTTGGCGCGGCCATGGCCGGCGGGCGTTCCATGACGTGCATGAAGCATGTGGGCGTCAACGTGGCGGCGGATCCCATTTTTACGGCCGCCTACACCGGTGTGAACGCGGGCATGGTGATTGTCTGCGCGGACGACCCGGCCATGCACTCCAGCCAGAACGAACAGGACAGCCGCTACTATGCGCGCGCGGCGCATATTCCCATGCTGGAGCCGGCGGATAGCCGCGAATGCCTTGCCTTTACGCGCCTGGCCTTCACCATGAGCGAGGAGCTGGACACGCCTGTGTTCGTGCGCCTGACCACGCGCATCGCCCATGCCCGCAGCGCCGTGGCCATTGGCTTGCGCAACGAGGCGCCCGTGCGTCCCTACCAGAAGGACGCCATGAAGTATGTCATGATGCCTGCCATGGCCAAGAAGCGCCATCCCAAGGTGGAGGCGCGCGAGGCGTTTTTGGCCGAAGCCGCCAACCGTATGCCCATCAACGTCGTGCGCATGCGCTCCACGGCGGTGGGCGTGGTTACCAGCGGCGCGTGTTATCAGTATGTGCGCGACGCGATGCCCGACGCCAGCACCCTCAAGCTGGGCATGGTGTATCCCCTGCCCATCAATCTGATTCGGGAGTTCGCTCAAAAGGTGGATCGCCTGATCGTCGTCGAAGAGTTGGAAGGCCTTATCGAGCAGGATCTTTTGGCGGCCGGCATCGCTTGCGAAGGTAAAAAGTACACAGGCGTGCAGGGCGAGTTGAGCGTGGAAAAGCTGCGCACGGTTCTTTGCGGCCAAAAGGCGCCTTCCGAAGCCGCGCAGGACATCCCCGGGCGGCCACCCGTGCTATGCCCCGGCTGTCCGCATCGCGGCGTGTTCTATGTACTGGGCAAGCTGGGCCTGCGCGTTATGGGCGACATTGGCTGCTACACCCTGGCGGCGCTGCCGCCGCTGAGCGCCATGGACGCCTGCCTTTGCATGGGCGCCAGCATCGGCATGGCCGGCGGCGCGGAACGGGCGCAGGGCAAAGCCTTTTCTCGCTCCACGGTGGCGGTGCTGGGCGATAGCACTTTCATCCACAGCGGCATCACGTCCCTCATCGACGCCGTGTACAATCGTGAAACCATCACCGTTATCATTTTGGACAACCGCATCACCGGCATGACCGGTCATCAGCAAAACCCGGCGACGGGGTTGGATATCCACAATCAGCCGGCGCCCATGCTCAACCTGGAAAAGCTGGTCGAAAGCTGCGGCGTGCAGGATGTGGCCGTGGTGGATCCCTTCGATCTCAAAGGCACGGAAAAGGCCGTGCGCCAAGCCGTGGCACGCGAGGAGGTCAGCGTGATCATCGCGCGGCGGCCCTGCGCGCTGCTGGATAAAGCGCCGCACGCGCCGTGCATCATCCAGGGTTGCCGCAACTGCGGAGCCTGCATGAAGCTGAGCTGCCCTGCCATCGTGCGCGGCGAAAAGGGCGTGCGCATCGACGAGGCGCTGTGCATCGGCTGCGGCATGTGCGTGCAGGTCTGCCCCTTCAAGGCCATCCGACTGGGGGAGGTTGAAAGCAAATGACAAAAGCGGCGTTTGATTTGGTCATCGTGGGCGTGGGCGGCCAGGGAACCCTCCTGGCCAGCAAAATTCTGGGCCGACTGGCGCTTAAGGAAAACTGCGGGGTCAAAGTCAGCGAGGTTCACGGCATGAGTCAGCGCGGAGGCAGCGTGATTACGCATGTGCGCGTGGGCGACCGCGTGCATTCGCCCATTGTTTCCTTGGGCTGCGCGGATTATCTGCTGAGCTTTGAGGCGCTGGAAGCCGCGCGCGCGGCTTCCTTTTTGAAGCCTAACGGCGTGGCGATCGTCAACACCCAGCGCATTTTGCCCATGCCCGTCATCACCGGCTCGTGCGCCTATCCGCAGGATCCGCTGGGCGATCTGCAAAACATTCGGATTGAAACGGCCGACGCCCTGGCGATTGCCGTGGAAAGCGGAAGCCAAAAGGCCATCAACCTGGTGCTTTTGGGCATGCTCAGCCGGCATTTGCCTTTTTCTGACGCGGCCTGGCGCGAAGCCGTCGCCGCCTGCGTGCCTCCCAAGACCCTGGAGATCAACCTGACCGCCTTCGAGCGCGGACGCGCTCTGAATGCGTCGCCCATGCAGCAGTAAGGAGGAATGCCCCATGGAGCATAAATACTGGAACCCCACAATGGAAACCATGCCCCGCGAGCAGCTGCGCGCCCTTCAGAATGAGCGGCTGCGCGACGTGGTGCGCCGCGTTTACGAAAACGTGCCCTTCTACCGCAACAAGATGCAGCAGCTGGGCATCACGCCCAAGGACATCCATGGCGTGGAGGACTTGCACCTTTTGCCCTTTACCGAAAAGCAGGATTTGCGCAACAACTATCCTTTCGGCCTCTTCGCCGTGCCGCAAAGCGAAATTGTGCGCATTCATGCATCCTCCGGCACTACCGGCAAGCCCAGCGTGGCCGGTTACACCAGCGGCGACGTGGATCGCTGGGCAGAGCTGATGGCCCGCGCCATGTACTGCGCCAACGTGGGCAAAAACGACATTGTGCAGGTTTCCTACGGCTACGGCCTGTTTACCGGCGGCCTGGGCGCGCATTACGGAGCGGAGCGCGTGGGCGCGTCGGTCATCCCCATGAGCGGCGGCAACACCGTGCGCCAGCTGATGCTCATGGAGGACTTCGGCGCGACCGCGCTTTGCTGCACGCCGTCCTATGCGCTCAACCTGGCCGACACGCTGGAGCGGGAAGGCATTTCGCTGGATCGAATCAAACTCAAAAGCGGCATCTTCGGCGCCGAACCCTGGACCGAGGACATGCGCCGGCGCATCGAGGAAAAAATGGGCATTGACGCGCTCAACGTCTACGGCCTCAGCGAGGTCATGGGCCCGGGCGTGGCCATGGAATGCATGGCCAAAAACGGTATGCACATCTGGGAGGATCACTTCCTGCCGGAAGTGATAGGCGAAAACGGCGAAAGCCTGCCTTACGGCGAGCAAGGCGACTTGACCTTTACGACGCTGACCAAGCACGGCATGCCGTTGCTGCGTTACCGCACGCACGACCTGTGCACCCTCATTGACGAGCCTTGCCCCTGCGGGCGCACGCATGTGCGCATGGGCCGCGTGATGGGCCGCACGGACGATATGCTTATCATCCGCGGCGTCAACGTGTTCCCCTCTCAAATCGAGCACGCGCTTTTGCAGGTCAAGGGCATTGAGCCGCATTATCACATCGTGGTCGATCGTCAGGGCACCCTGGACACCATCGAGGTGCAGGTGGAGCTTTCGCCCAACCTCATGAGCGACACGATCAAGGATTTGGAAACCCTGGAAAAGAAAATCGTCAACTCCCTGGCCAGCCATGCCCTCATCCACGCCAGCGTCAAGCTGTGTCAGCCCGGCACGCTGTCGCGCAGCGAAGGCAAGGCGGTGCGCGTGACCGATAAGCGCAAGCTGTGAGTGCAAACCGCAGCCGAATTGTGGTATAATATGAAAAACGTCCTAGAAGGAGGAGCCGCCATGTACGTAAAGCAGATCTCCGTGTTCATTGAGAATACGCCGGGCCGCCTGGCGCACTTTACCAAGCTTTTGGGGGACAATCACATCGACCTGGTCTCCCTTTCCGTTGCGGATACGACGCACTTTGGCATCCTGCGCGGTATCGTGGCCGACTATGAAAAGGCTGTCAAGCTCATTTCCGAAAACGGCTACACCGTTAAGCTCACCGACGTGCTGGCCGTCAGCGTGCCCGACCGTCCCGGCGGATTGGCGGATGTGCTTAAAATCCTAGCGGATCGGGACATTGTGGTGGAATACCTCTATAGCTTTGTGCGCAACGCGGGCGACCACGCGCTCATCATCTTCCGCGTCGATAAGCTGCCCGAGGCCGAGGAAGTGCTGACCCAGGCAGGCGTCAAGCTGCTGTCGCAGGATGAGGTGCGCGGGCTGTAAAGCGCGGCGCCATAAGAAGGGTGAACGATGCTCAGGCTCAACAGAATCCTCATTGACATGGACGCCGTGCGCCATAACTACCGCTTGATGCGCCAAAGCGTTCCGCACCACGTTC
>DVME01000095.1 GCA_018715175.1 Candidatus Limiplasma stercoravium | reverse complement strand
TTTTGAAAAGGCGATGATGACCATGAAGAAGTGTTTAGGCAGCGCGCTGGCGCTCTACCCCATGCCGCTGGTGCTCGTGGGGGCCATGGTGGATGGAAAACCGAACTGGGTACTGGCGGGGCATGTGGGCATCATGGGGCATGACCACATCATGGTGAGCTTGTCCCAGACGCATTACACCAACCGGGGCATTCACGAGAATGGAAAGCTCTCTGTGCATGTGGTGGATGAGAGCTTGCTTGCCAAGGCCGACCACGCCGGATGCGTGAGCGGCGCGAAGGAAGATAAATCCACGCTGTTTTCCTACAGCATGACGCCGGAAGGCGTTCCGGTGATCGACCAGGCCAAGCTGGTCATGGTCTGCGCGGTGGAGGATACCTATGTGACGCCTGGATTTGATAATTTTATTCTCAAAATCCTGCATACCGATGCGGAGGAGACCATTCTCACCCCGAAGGGCAAGATCGACTACGATGGATTCAAGCCGGTGCTCTTTGAAATGCCCGGCTATACCTACCTTCGCACGGGCGAGACCCTGGCCCGGTGCATGAGCCTGAACAACCCGTCAAGCAAGTGAGAGGAGCTTTCCCGTTTTATGACCAAGGAAGAGGCGAGCAAATGCTATCAGATTCCCGTGCAGGTTCTGGATGAATACGAGCGCTGGGGCCTGTGCGGCACGGTGAAGCAGGTGATGGGTGTCTGGCAGTACGATGATCAGGATCTGGAGCGGTTGAGCACGATCATGGCGCTGCATGACATCGGCTTTTCGCCCCAGGAGGTGGAAAGCTACATGCGATTGATGTTGTCCGGCGCAGATACCCATCGGGAACGCCTGCGGATGCTGGAAAAGCGACGGAACGCGGCGCTCGACGAGATTCACCTGAAGGAAAAGCAGCTGCAAAGGCTGGACTACCTGCGCTATCAGATGCGCGGGCAGAAGGCGTAAGTCCATACGCCGGAAAGGAGCCACGATGCAATACACCAAACTGGGAAAATCTGACCTGCATGTCTCCCAGGTATGCCTGGGCTGCATGGGGTTCGGGGACGCGGCCCACGGCCAGCACAGCTGGACACTGGACGAGGAGGCGTCCCGGGCCATCATCCGCCGGGCGCTGGAATGGGGCGTCAACTTCTTTGACACGGCCATCGTCTACCAGAACGGCACCAGCGAGCAGTACCTGGGGCGCGCCCTGCGCGACTTTGCCCGCCGGGAGGACGTGGTGGTGGCCACCAAGTTTCCCGTGCGCAGCCAGGCGGAGATCGACGCGGGCATCAGCGGGCAGGAGCATGTGCGCCGCATGCTGGACAGGAGCCTGCAAAACCTTTACATGGACCATGTGGACCTGTATATCTGCCATATGTGGGACTACCGCACGCCGCTTGAGGAGATCATGGAGGGCCTGAACAACGCCGTGAAGGCGGGCAAGGCGCGCTATATCGGCATTTCCAACTGTTTTGCCTGGCAGCTTTGCAAGGCCAACGAACTGGCCCGCCGGGAGGGCTTCGCGCCTTTCGTCAGCGTGCAGGGACACTACAACCTGATCTTCCGGGAGGAGGAGCGGGAGATGATTCCCTACTGCCGGGAGGAGGGCATCGCCGTTACGCCCTACAGCGCGCTGGCCGGTGGCCGCCTGTCCAAACTGCCGGGGGAAACCTCCAAACGCCTTGAACGGGACGAATACGCCAAGGGCAAGTATGACGCCACGGCCGCGCAGGACGCCCGCATCATTGAGCGCGTGGCGGAGCTGGCCCGCTTCCATGACGTGACCATGACGGAGATCGCGCTGGCCTGGCTCATGGGCAAGGGTGCTATCCCCGTGGCCGGGGCGACCAAGCTCAGCCATGTGGAGGGCGCGGCCCGGGCTGCGGAGCTGACGCTCACCGACGAGGAAAACGCCTACCTGGAAGCCTGTTACACGCCCCACGCCCTGGTGGGCGTCATGGCGCAGAACACCCGGGAAACGGCGAACCAGCCCCAGGTCTGGTCTTCCAATACGCCGAAAGTCTAAAGCAGAAAGGAGAGGATTTGCATGATGCTTGTTGCTTACTTTTCCGCCAGTGGGGAAACCGCCCGCCTGGCCCAAACCATCGCCCAGGCCGCCGGGGCTGATCTGTATGAGATTCGGCCCGAAACGCCCTACACCGCCGCGGACCTCAACTGGCACGACGATCAAAGCCGTTCCTCCGTGGAGATGAAAGACCCGGCTTGCCGCCCGGCCATCGCCGGGGAAGCGCCGGACCTGACGGACTACGATACGGTCTTTGTAGGCTTTCCCATCTGGTGGTATCAGGCGCCGCGCATCATCGAGACGTTTCTGGCATCCGCCGATTTCTCCGGCAAGCGCGTCGTGCCCTTTGCCACCTCCGGCGGTAGCGGCATGGGGCGCACCCAGGAGATTCTGCAAAAATCCTGCCCGACCCAAGCTGTCTTTCTGCCCGGCAGACGTCTGAGTAGCACCGCAAATCTCGGCGCGATCCGTAACTGGTTGAACACGCTTGAACTGAACAACAAGTAAATCTGTCAAAAAGGAAGGAGAAAACCATGATGAAAAAGCTGCTTGTCCTTGCCCTTGCCCTGATGATGAGCCTGACTTTCGCCTGCGCGGAGGAAGAAACGAAGACCTTCACGCCTACTGACTCCACCGTGCTGGTGGCCTGCTTCTCGGCCACGGGCAACACCTGGCCGCTGGCGGAGTACGCCGCCCAATACCTGAACGCCGACCTGTTTTGCATCGAGCCGGAAGTGCTCTACACGGAGGCCGACCTCAATTACAACGACAGCAACTGCCGCGCCAATCAGGAAATGAACGACGAGACCAGCCGCCCGGCGCTGGCAACCACCGTGGAAAATATGGATCAGTACGACACCGTCGTGCTTGCGTTCCCCATCTGGTGGGGGCAGGCTCCGCGGCTGATCGAGACCTTTGTGGAAGCCCACGACCTGAGCGGCAAGACCGTGCTGACCTTCTGCACCTCTGCCAGCAGCGGCTACGGCCGCACCGGCGAGATTCTCGCCGCGCTGACCGATGGGACGGTCAACTGGATCGAGGGGACGCGCTTCCCGGCTTCCACCACAGCAGAGGAGATGCAGGCCTGGCTCGCGGAAAAGGGAATTGAACCCTATACGGCAGAGTAACCGTCATTGGATACGATTCTCAGATAAAAACGAGCTATCAGCGTGAGGCGAAGAAGGGGCCTGGGGGACGAAATATCCCCCATCGTTCCCTTATCGCGCAGCGATGAAGGAAAAAGGAGTCAGGGAGCGAAGCGTTACCTGACGGTCGGTTATCCAATGCCCAGTTCTATTTGAGAATGGCATGAGATGGATGAAAGGAGACAAAACCATGTCCATCAAACAAACCGCGGGGCGTGACGCCCTGGGAACCTTTGCCCCCACATTTGCCGAGCTCAACGACGACGTGCTCTTCGGCCAGGTGTGGAACCGCACCGACAAGCTCTCCCTGCGCGACCGCTCGTTGGTAACGGTCACCGCGCTCATGGCGCAGGGCCTGACGGATTCATCCTTCCGCTATCATCTCACCACGGCCCGGCAAAACGGTATCACCCGGGAGGAAATTGCAGAAATCCTGACCCACGCGGCTTTCTACGCAGGCTGGCCCAAGGCTTGGGCGGCGTTCAACATGGCCAAGGAGGTCTGGGCGGAGGATGCCGCTCCGGCGCAGGACGCCATGCAGGTGCACACGGCCTCGATGGTGTTTCCCATCGGCGCGCCCAATGACGGCTTTGCGCAGAATTTCAGCGGGCGCAGCTACCTTGCGCCCCTGTCCACCGAGCAGGTGGGTGTCTACAACGTGACCTTTGAACCCGGCTGCCGCAACAACTGGCATATCCATCAGGCCCAGGCGGGCGGTGGGCAGATCCTCGTGTGTGTGGCGGGGCGGGGCTGGTATCAGGAATGGGACAAGCCCGCGCGGCTGCTCACCCCCGGCGACGTGGTGAACATCCCCGCCGGGGTCAAGCACTGGCACGGCGCGGCGCAGGACAGCTGGTTCAGCCATCTGGCCATTGAGGTGCCGGGTACCGACGCCCGCAATGAATGGCAGGAGCCGGTTTCCGATGCGCAGTATGAGGCGCTCGTATGAAGATTCTCATCTTGATGGGCAGTCCCAATCCGAAGGGGTCCACCTTTTTGCTGGCGGACGCTTTCCGGCAGGGGGCGCAGGACGGCGGGCACGAGGTCCATATGATCGACGTCGCGCAAGCCCGCGTGTCCCCCTGCGGGGGCTGCGTCGCCTGCGGCTATGACGGCCCCTGCGTCAGACAGGACGACATGGCGCGCATCGGGGCGGCCATCCTGGAGGCCGACATGCTCGTGCTGGCCACGCCCCTGTATTACTACGGCATGTCCGCCCAGCTCAAAACGGTGATTGACCGCTTCTGCGCCCTGAACGGACGCATCCAGCGAAAGCACATGAAGTCCGCGCTGCTCAGCGCCGCCTGGAACGCGGACAGCTGGACCTTTGACGCCCTGGAGGCGCATTACCGGACGCTGGTGCGGTATCTGAATTTTCAGGATCAGGGCATGGTGCTGGGCAGGGGCTGCGGCATGCCTTCCATGACGCGGGCCAGCATCTATCCCAAGCAGGCCCGTCAGCTCGGCAAAAACCTTTGACAGGAGTGAAGCACAATGAAACAGCGCGTCAAAACCGGCGTGGATATCGCCATGACGGTGCTCTTTCTGGGCCAGACGGGCTATCACATGATGGACAACCGGATGCACGAATGGACGGGCGTGACGCTATGCGTGCTGTTTCTTCTGCATCATGCGCTCAATCCCAGCTGGCACCGGGGGCTGTTCAAGGGCAGGTACTCCGCTTCTCGGGCATGGTTGACGTTGGTGGATGCGCTGCTGACCCTGGCCATGGTCGCTGTGATCGTCAGCGCGGTCCTGGTTTCGCGCCATGTGTTTGACTTCCTGGGCTTGCGCATGCGGGCGGTAGGACGGCGCATTCACATGCCTGCCACCATGTGGGCGTTTGTGCTGACCGGACTACATATCGGGCTGCACTGGCACATCGTGCTGGGCAAGATTGCGAAGCGGGGAAAACCCGCCGGCGTCTGGCTGGCGAGGCTGGTGCTGGCAGCCACGGTTGCCTTTGGCCTGTGGGAATTTGCCACGCGGGGCCTGTGGATGGAACTGTTCATGCTCCGGGAATTCGCCTTCCTGGAATATGGCGAACCTCTGGTGGTATTTTTTGCCTCCTATGCGGCCGTGCTGTGCGTATGGGCCGCGCTATCCTACTACATGGGCAAAGCCTTCCAAAAAACACGAAATCCGAAAGCAAAGGAGGAAAAACTTTCATGAGAAGCATCCTTGCCTTACTGGTGTTGCTCCTGCTGATGCTTTCCTGCCTGCCCGCGCTGGGGGAGGAAGCGGCCATGGTCAGCCTTCCCGCCGGCTCGTTTTCCATGGGAAGCCCGGAGGACGAACCCTGGCGCAGTGCGGATGAGACGCTGCACACAGTTACGGTATCGGCGTTCTTCATCAGTCCCTATGAAGTGACGCAAAGCGAATATGAAGCGCTGATGGGCGAAAACCCCAGCACCTTTCGGGGGGAAAACCTTCCCGTGGAAGGGGTAAGCTGGTATGGCGCCATTGCGTACTGCAATGCCAGAAGTGCCGCAGAGGGGTTGACACCTGCCTACACGGTGGACGGAAGCCGCGTCACCTGGGACCTGTCATCCGACGGATACCGCCTGCCCACGGAGGCGGAGTGGGAATACGCCTGCCGCGCGGGAACGGTGACGCCCTTCAACACGCAGACCTCCATCAGCGTGGATGAGGCGAACTACTGGGGACACTATCCTTATCAGATCGAAGAAAACTATTTTTCCCAGGAGAATCTGGAAACCAAACCGGGTATTTACCGGGAGGAGACCGTGCCCGTGGGCAGCTTTGCCCCCAACGCCTGGGGCCTGTATGACATGCATGGCAATGTGAGCGAATGGGTGTGGGATGCCTACGGTGACTACGCGCAGAAGGAAGCGGTCAACCCCACCGGTCCCGAAGCGGGGCCGCAGCGGATCTACCGCGGCGGCGCGTGGAACGACTTCGCCAAGAACCTGCGCAGCGCCTATCGCGCGGCCATGCAGCCGGAGCTTGCGGCATTCAACGTGGGCCTGCGCGTGGCGCGGGGCGCGGTGGCCGAGCAGGGCAGCGTGACCATGGCGGGCGATGAGACGGATGCGTCCGGCTCCGGCGGCACCCTGATCGCGTATTTCTCCTGGGGCGGGAACACCCGCGGTATTGCCGAGGAGATCCAGCGCCAGACGGGCTTTGACCTGTTTGAGATCACCTGCGTTACCCCGTATTCCGACGACTATTCCACCGTGCTGGAGCAGGCGCAGGCGGATCAGAACGTCCAGGCGCGCCCGGCGTTGGCCGCGCAGGTGGAAGGCATGGAGCGCTATGACACCATCATTCTGGGCTATCCCAACTGGTGGGCGTCCATTCCCATGCCGGTGGCGACGTTCCTGGAAAGCTATGACTTTGCGGGGAAGACCATACTGCCCTTCTGTAGCCATGGCGGCGGCCGCTTTGGACAAAGCCTGACGGCCATCGCCAAGCTTGTGCCCGACGCCACGCTGCTGGATGGATTGGCCGTTTCCTATTCCGGCGGAAGCAGACTTTCCGAGGATGTGGCCCAGTGGCTTTCCCAGAGCGGCGTACTGAGTGCCGAAAACGAATAAACAAGGAGGCGAACGGCTCATGAAAAAACTTTCGATGTTGCTGTTGTATCTGGCGTCGCTCCTGCTGGCGCTTCCCGCCTGCGCGCAGGAGGTGGAACCCTCCGTGCTGATTGCGTACTTTACCTGGGCAGAAAACACCGTGATCGAGGATGAAGAGGCCTCATTGGACAGCGCACTGGCGCATTATGACAACATGGGCGACAGCCAGAGCGGTGTGGATGCGTCTTCCTCCGCCAGCCTGCTCATGCCGGGCAACACGGCGATCATGGCTTCGCACATTCAGCGGCTTACCGGCGGGGAACTGTTTTCCATTCAGGTAGAGCAGCCCTATCCGAGCAACTACGACGATTGCCTGGACCGCGCGGCGGATGAGCTGGACGGCAACGCGCGCCCGGCGCTCAAAACTCATGTGGAGAACATGGAGGACTATGCCATCGTCTTTCTGGGCATGCCCAACTGGTGGTACTCGTGCCCCATGGCGGTGCTGACCTTTGTGGAGGAATACGACTTTTCGGGCAAGACAGTCATTCCCTTCGTGGCCCATGGCACGGGCGGCATCTCTGGCTCGGTACGGGACATGAGCGCCTCGCTGCCGGAGGACTGCACGGTGCTTGCGCCCATCGGCGTCTACCGTCCGGACATTCCCACCTGTGGCCCGGCCATTGAAGCGTGGCTCAGGGAACTTGAACTGCCCTTTGCCTTGAACGAATCCATTGAGGTGACGGAATGAAAAAGACGCTATGCCTGCTTTTTGCTCTGCTGATGGTCGTAGGGCTCAGTGCGTCTGCGCTGGCAAGGGAGCTTCCAAAGCTGCTGCTCAGCGTGGAGGATGGGTCGCTGACACTGACGCTGGAGGATAATTCCGCGGCGCGGTCGCTCCTTTCCCAGCTTCCGCTGACGCTGACCTTTGAGGATTACAACGGCACGGAAAAGATCGCCTATCCGCCGGAAGGCTTGGACCTGTCCGACGCGCCAGAGAGCTGTGACCCGGATGCGGGCACGCTGGCGTATTACGCGCCCTGGGGCAACCTGTGCATCTTCTATCAGGACTTCCGGTATTCCGAGGGGCTGGTGCCCTTGGGAAAGCTGGAAGGCGACATGGAATTGCTCACCGCCATGGGGGATGGCTTTACGGTGACGCTGACACCCGAGGCTGAAATGACGCCAGAAGTGGCTGCTCAATCCCAAGACAGCGGGGAACGAGTGCTCATTGCTTATTTTTCGCTGGGACAGAATGCGGATGATGCGGGCGATGTGGACGCCACGACTTCGGCAAGCCTTCTTTGGAATGAAAACCAAATGGTGGGAACGACAGAGTATGTGGCTCAGCTGATTCAGAATGATACAGGCGGTCAGATGCACTGCATTGAAACCGTGCATCCCTATCCCACGGAGTTCAACGCCGTTGTCGATCAAAATCATGAAGAAGCGGCGGCGGGGTTTTTACCGGAACTGGTTGCAAGCGACTTGGACATGGCTCAATATGACACGGTGTTTCTCGGCTATCCGGTATGGGCTGGTAACGCCCCGCAGGCCGTATACGCTTTTTTGTCCCAATACGATCTGTCTGGAAAGACCGTGATTCCCTTCTGCACCCACGATGGATACGGAGCGGGCGGAAGCTATGCCGGTATCGCCTCTGCCATTGAAGGGGAGACGGCCGTTTTGGACGGGCTTGCGATCGAAGCGACGGATGTCCCCGAATCGGAGGACGCAGTGCTCGCGTGGTTGCGCGAGATCGGCGTGCAGGCCGCTTCAAATGATTCCACGGAGACCAAAATCACGATCACCATCGGTGATACGGTATTGAATGGCCTTTTGTATGATACCGCCCTGGCGCAGGAAATCAGCCGGTATTTTCCGCTGACGATTTCCGCCGCAGGATTTGGCGGGCGGGAATATTACGGCGTCGTGGAATTTTACCCGGAAAATTGGGAGGGCGGACAAACCGTATTTGAAAATGGGGAGATCACCTACTGCGAAGCGCATCACAATATGGCCATCTTCTATGCGCAGACGGATGATCCTATTCTTTCGGTTGAAGTGGCTCCTATCGGGAAAGTGACCTCCGATCTGACCGTTTTTGATAATCTCCCTGAGCATGTGGATATCACCTTTGCCATGGCCGAATGATGATCGGAAGGAAAAACGGAAAAAGAGGATGAAAGCCGGTCTTGTGTACGGCAGACGGAGACAGGCGTAAAAGGTGGCGCTGTCGTCAAGCGAGCCTGGCGATTCGGTGAACCGAACGCCATGGCGGTGACCTCTCATCTTCAGAAGACCTAGGAGGATTCATCATGAAAAAAGCCTTATGCATGCTACTGCTGATGGCGCTCTGTCCCCTGAGTGCGTTCGCAGAAACAACGGGGGAGATGCCGCCCGCGGTGTATATGACCACCGAAATCACGCCCGAAGGTTTGATGGCCGTGTATGAAGCGCTGGGACGCCAGGCACAGGGGGAAAACGTGGCGGTCAAGATCTCCACTGGGGAAACCGGCAGCAACTATTTGCGGCCTGAGCTCATCGGGGAATTCGTGCAGGCCGTGGGCGGCACCATCGTGGAGTGCAACACCGCCTACGGCGGGCAGCGCGCCTCCACGGCCATGCATTATCAACTGGCCGAGGACCACGGCTATACGGCCATCGCGGATGTGGATATCATGGACGAAAACGGCTCCATGACCCTGCCGGTCACCGGCGGCACGGTGCTCACCGAAAACTACGTGGGCGCGAATCTGCAAAACTATGACTTTCTGGTGGTGCTTTCCCACTTCAAGGGACATGCCATGGCCGGCTTCGGCGGCGCGATTAAGAACCTGTCCATCGGCTGCGCCTCTTCCGAAGGCAAGGCCTGGATTCACTCCGGCGGCACGGGTGGCAGCATGTGGGGTGGGGAACAGGACGCCTTCCTGGAGGCCATGGCGGAAGCAGCCAAGTCCGTGGTGGATTATTTCGGGAACGGAGAGCGCGCCCTGTACATCAACGTCATGAACCGTCTGAGCGTGGACTGCGACTGCGATGGCAACCCCGCCGAGCCGGATATGCATGACATCGGTATTCTGGCTTCTCTGGACCCGGTGGCGCTGGATCAGGCATGCATCGATCTGGTATACGGCGCGCCGGACGGCGGCTCCCTCATCCAGCGCATCGAGAGCCGCAACGGCCTGCATACACTGGAGCATACGCAGGACATCGGCTTTGGCAGTCGGAACTACACGCTGGTGAACATCGATGCTGGACTGGATTGAGAGCGAAGTCATTTACCTGTGGTATTACCTGGACATTCAGCTGCGGCAGATTGTGACCTACTGGGCGCTGGGCATCCTGCTGGGATCGGCGGTGTCCGTGTTTGGCAAGCGATTCATTCACGGCGCTGTTGCCGGCGCTGGCCGCGGCAGATGGGGCTGGCTGGGCGTTGTCCTGGCCAGCCTGCTGGGCATCGCCTCGCCGCTGTGCATGTATGGCACCATCCCCATCGCAGCCTCCTTTTCCAGACAGGGCGTCCGGGACGATCATCTGGCGGCGTTCATGATGGCCTCCGTGCTGCTCAATCCGCAGCTGCTGCTGTACTCCGCGGCTTTGGGCCAGGCGGCGCTGATTATCCGGTTTGTCTCCTGTTTTCTGTGCGGCTGCGCAGCGGGATGGCTGGTCCGTGTGTTTTTCCGTGACAGGCCCTTCTTCAACTTCAGCGGTTTCCACGCCCGCGCCAGCCGGGACACGCATCCCAATGCACTGGTTCGCTATCTGCTGAACGTGCTGCGCAACATACGCACCACCGCCCCGTGGTTTGCCGTGGGCGTTTTGCTGACCGCGCTTTATCAGATCCATGTGCCCCGGGAATGGGCGGCGGAGCTGTTCGGCGGCGGCGGATTCGGCGTGCTGCTGGCCGCCACGCTGGGCGTTCCGCTCTATATGTGCGGCGGCGGAACCATCCCGCTGCTGCTGGAGTGGCTGGCAAGCGGCATGACCCTGGGCAGCGCCGCGGCGTTCATGCTCACAGGCCCGGCGACCAAGATCACCAACCTCGGCGCGCTCAAAACCGTGCTGGGGATCAGGCACTTTTTGCTGTACATCGGGTTCGTCATGGTCTTTTCCTTTATCACCGGAATGGCCGTAAACGCCTTTGGAATGATGACTTGAATAAGGAGGAAAATTTGTAATGCTGCGTTTTGACTTCAACAACCCCACACACCTGCTCTTTGGCAGCGGCAGGCTGAACGACCTGCACGCCCAGCCCATGCCGGGCAAGAAGGCGCTGCTGCTGATTTCCACCGGCAAATCCACCCGGGAAACCGGTTCCCTGGCCAGGGTGGAGGAGCAGCTCTCCCTGGCTGGCGTCGCCTACGCGGTGTGCCCCAGGATTCATGAAAACCCGTCCCGGGAATGCGTGATGGAAGCAGCTGCCTTTGCCCGGGAGCAGGGGTGTGACTTCATTGTGGCGCTGGGCGGGGGCGCGGTGCTGGATGCGTCCGTCGCCGTGGCGGCCATGGCCGCCAACCCCGGCGATCTGTGGGACTATGTGTGCGGCGGCACGGGCAAGGGCCGGCCGCTGGCGCAAAAACCGCTGCCCATCGTGACCATCGCCACCACCTCCGGCACCGGTTCGGAGATCAACAGCTGGGGCGTGATCTCCAACCTGCAAACCCATGAGAAAATCGGCTTTGGCGGCGATCCGCGCCTCACGCCGGTGCTCTCCGTGGTGGACCCGGAGCTGATGCGCACGGTTCCTGCCCGGTATACGGCCTATCAGGGGTTTGACGCGCTGTTCCACCACACGGAGGTGATGATGAGCAAGGGCTGCAACATCCTCAGCGAAACCCTGGCCCTCTCCGCCATTGAAAACATCGCCCGCTATCTTCCCCGCGCGGTGGAAAACGGGAACGATCTTGAGGCGCGCGAGCATGTGGCCTATGCCAGCACGCTGGCGGGCATGACCATGCAGCTCACCAGCACCACGGCCCAGCACTCCATGGAGCACGCCATGAGCGCCTATCATCCCACGCTGCCCCATGGCGCGGGCCTGATCATGATTTCGGTGGAATTTGCGCGCTTCTTCATCGAGCGCCATGCCTGTGACGGGCAGTTCATCAAGATGGCCCGGGTGATGGGCATGCCCGGGGCAAACCGCGCGGAGGATTTCCTGACGGCGCTGGCGCGGCTGCAGGAGGCCTGCGGCGTGGCGGACCTGAAGATGAGCGATTACGGCATCGGCCGGGACGAATGCATGACGCTGGCGGTCAACGCCCGCGAGACGATGGGCGGCCTGTTTCTGGCCAATCCCTGCGAGCTGAACGATGCGGACTGCGCCGGCATCTTTGAAAAAGCGTATCGCTGAGGAGCGCTGTGATGAAATGGAGACGTTTGATCGCCTGGTGTCTGCTGGCGGTCTGGCCCCTTGTCTGGGGCGGCGCGCAGGCGGCCGGGCAGGAAAGCCGGCGTGACTCCGGCAATCCGGGGGGCTTTGATCTGGCAACCGGCACGGTTGCGCTCAACAGCGGCTATGTCATGCCCCTCAACGGGCTGGGCACATACAGCCTGCACGGAGAGGAATGCATCAGCGCTGTCAAAGCGGCGCTGCAATGCGGCGTCCGTCTTATTGACACCGCCTCCGCCTATGGCAACGAGGCGGAGGTCGGTCAGGCCATCCGGGAAAGCATGGAAGAACTGGGCATTGCGCGGGAAGAGATCTTTGTCATTACCAAAATATATCCGGGCAGCGAAATGGCTGATCCTGACGCGGCCATTCAGGCCTGCCTGGACCGGCTGAACATCGGCTATGTGGACATGATGCTGCTTCACCATCCAGACACCAACGATGTGCAGGCCTACAAAGCCATGGAGCGGTTTGTGGATACGGGAAAAATCCGCTCTATCGGCTTGTCCAACTGGTATGTGGAGGAGCTGGAGACCTTTCTGCCCCAGGTGGATACTCTTCCGGCGCTGGTGCAGAACGAGATTCATCCGTATTATCAGGAAAACGACGTGATTCCCTATATTCAGGAATTGGGCATCACGGTGCAGGGATGGTATCCGCTGGGCGGACGCGGGCATACGCAGGAGATGCTCAGCGATCCGGTGCTTTTGGACATCGCGCTGGCGCACGGCGTGTCCGCCGCGCAGGTGATCCTGCGCTGGAACCTCCAAAAGGGCGTGGTGGTCATTCCCGGCTCCAGTAACCCCGATCATATTCTGGAAAACACGCAGCTGTATCACTTTGAGCTGAGCGAGGAGGAAATGCAGCGCATCAACGCCCTGGATCGAAACGAAAAGCATGACTGGTACTAAAAGTCCATGCCGCGAAAGGAAATGCCTGGCTTTTTTTTGCGACAGCCAAGGTTTGTCTCTCATGGAAACTGTACACATGTATGGAAAGGCGGCAATCAATAATGAAAAAAAGGTTATTTGGCCTATGCATCCTGTTGCTTACTGTTTGTGCAGGTTCGGCCTTTGCAGAGCCAGCGACCGTTACAGGCAGCGCGCCTGGCATGGAAAGCGTGATAACGGCAACGATCACCATAGACAATGGCGAAATTACAGCGGTTGAGTTGGATGTTTCTGGTGAAACGTCGGGAATCGGCGATATAACCGGGGACGCGCTTGCTCAGCAGGTGCTGGATGCGCAGGGGGCGGAAATTGATGGCGTATCCGGCGCAACGGTTACTTCTGACGCGGTCAGGGCGGCTGTGCGCAGCGCCCTGGACGCGGCAGCCGGAAACCTTGGCAACGGCCTGCTTGTTCCGGGAACGTATACCGCAACGGCGCACGGCGCGAAGCATGACCTCACTGTAGAAGTTGATGTTACGGAGAACGAAATCACGGATATCCGTGTGACAGAAGCGAACGACTCACCCTTTGTCAGCGAGGCAGCCATTGAAAAAATGCCTGCCCGCATGCTGGAAAAGCAGTCGGTTGCGGTGGATGCCGTGACGGGCGCAACGTTCACTAGCGCTGCGATACGCAATGCGGTAAGCGATTGCCTTATGCAGGCCGGAGCGAATCTGTCTGATTGGTCTGCCCAGGAAACGGTCAGACAGGGACAGGATGTAAATGTGGATGTTCTAGTGGTTGGCGGCGGCACTTCTGGCCTGACGGCAGCGTTGGCAGCCAAGACGGATGCTGCGCTGTCTGATGTTGATAGCGGACTGGATGTCATGATCGTGGAAGCCAACGGTTACGCCGGCGGAAACATGGCCATTTGCGGCGGTTACATCGCCAGCTATTTCGGAACATCGCTCAATGAATACACAGGCAACAGCATTGAGGCCGACACGCTTGTTTCCTCGCTGCTGGAACTGTATCCGCAGTATGCTGAAGTGCTGGACGGGGAATTGATGCTTCGCATTGCCGAGCTCACGGATGACACCCTGAATGGGCTGATGGCGCGCGGCTTCTATCTCACCGGATCGGACGCCTATGTGGGCGAATCCAGCCGTATTTCCAAAGAGGGGCCTACGGCATATACATCCAGCTCGGTCATTGCTGACCCGGAAACCGGGGAACGCTCCGGCGACAACGGCTATGACGTCTATGGTGGAGGCGCATTTTTTGCCGAAACTTTGACGGATATTGTGAACCAGGCGGGCGTAGAGATTCGTTATGAGACGCGGGCTACTGATTTGGTGATGGACGAGGGCGCCTGCATTGGTGTCAAGGTTCAGGATCATGAAACCTACTACACAGTGTATGCCAAAAAGATTATTCTTGCCACGGGATACGCCGGTTTTGACCAGGAGACGATTGCAGCCTATCTGCCCGAGGCGTATGGAAATGTGG
>DVME01000009.1 GCA_018715175.1 Candidatus Limiplasma stercoravium | reverse complement strand
ATAAATTCTCCCGAACCTGCGCGCGTCCCCATATCCTATATGTACTCCAGCCGCTTTTTATGATGCCGACAAAATCCATGTCTTACAAATAAAAAAGCGCACCCTCCTCTTTTCAGAGAAAAGTGCGCTTGTGTTAGTGTACCGTCACAGCTATGCCGGAAGATTACATCTCAGCAAAATACTTGATGGTGCGAACCATCTGGCTGGTGTAGCTGTTCTCGTTGTCGTACCAGGAAACGACCTGCACCTGATAGGTGTCGTCGTCGATCTTGGCCACCATGGTCTGAGTGGCGTCAAACAGCGAGCCATAGCGCATGCCGATGACATCGGAGGAAACGATTTCGTCCGTGTTGTAGCCGAAGGATTCGCTGGCCTTGGCTTTCATGGCGGCGTTGATGGAATCCTTGGTCACGTCCTTGCCCTTAACCACAGCCACCAAAATGGTGGTGGAGCCGGTGCACACAGGCACGCGCTGGGCAGAGCCGATCAGCTTGCCGTTGAGCTCGGGGATCACCAGGCCGATGGCCTTGGCAGCGCCGGTGGAGTTGGGCACAATGTTTTGCGCGGCGGCGCGAGCACGGCGCAGGTCGCCCTTGCGGTGCGGGCCGTCCAGCACCATCTGATCGCCGGTGTAGGCATGCACGGTGGTCATGATGCCGCTCTGGATGGGGTAGACATCGTTGAGCGCCTTGGTCATGGGGGCCAGGCAGTTGGTGGTGCAGGACGCGGCGGAAATGATGGTGTCGTCCTTGGTCAGGCTGCCTTCGTTGACGGAGTAGACGATGGTGGGCAGATCATTGCCAGCGGGAGCGGAAATAACGACCTTCTTGGCGCCGGCGTTGATGTGCGCCTGCGACTTGGCCTTGCTGGTGTAGAAGCCGGTGCATTCCAGCACGACGTCGACGCCCAGTTCGCCCCAGGGAAGATCCTGAGCCTTGGGGCAGGCATAGATGGTGATTTCCTTGCCATTGACGGTGATGGAGCCGGGCACCTTCACGGTCTTGCCGTCTTCCTCAAACACGGGTTCTTTGCTGCTCACCGTGTCGCGCAGCTCGTACGCGCCCTGAGCGGTATCGTACTTCAGCAGATGAGCCAGCATTTTGGGGCTGGTCAGGTCGTTGATGGCAACGACTTCGTACCCTTCGGCGCCAAACATTTGACGGAAAGCCAACCGACCGATGCGGCCAAACCCGTTGATAGCTACTTTCACCATGGACGTGGTACCTCCCTTGAATAGTTTTGTCCCATTGGATATTCTACCAAAATCAGACGGCCTTTTGCAAGAGGAAAGCCCTGGTTTGTGAAAAAAATTGCATTTTGCGAGCGCGTGTGCTTTAATGAAGGAAGGAAGGGGGGAGCCGCATGAAAAGGCGGCGTGCCGCGGTTTTTGCCGGAAGGGATGTTCTCAAAGGCTTGGCCATCCTCTGGGTGGCGCTGTTTCACGCGCAGCTTGGTTTTTCCGGCGTCGGACGCTGGGTGCAGCAAGTCGGCTACGGCGGCGTGGACATGCTGGTGTTTTTGTCGGGCATGGGGCTGTATGCGTCGCTGGAACGCTCGCCGTCGCTGGGCGGCTACATGCGCAGGCGGGCGGCGCGGCTGTTGCCGGCGTACCTGCCGTTTTGCGCGCTTTGGCTGGCGGTAATGATTCCCGCCCTGGGCATGGGGCCGCTGGCGGCGGTGCAGACGGCGGCGGGCAACATGCTGATGCTGGGCTACCTGGGCGGCGTGCCGCAAATGATCAGCTGGTATGTCAGCCTGCTGGCGATGACGGTGCTTTTGGCGCCCTTTGTGCATGCGGCGCTTCATGCGGCGCGCAAGCCGGCCGCGGCAGGCTTGACGATGGCGGCGCTGGCCTTTACGCTGGGGCTGTGCTGGGTGGGCGACGAACGGTATATGGCGATTTCGCGCCTGCCGGTGTTCGTGCTGGGTATGACCCTGGGCGACGAGCGCGTGGGGCGGCGCATGTCCGGCGCGGCGGTGACGGGCCTTTCGTTGGCGGCGTTGGCCGTGGGCGCAGGCGCGCTGTGGGCTGCGTTTTCGTTTTTTCCTTCCCTGCTGGCAAGCCATGCGCTGTACTGGCATCCCTTCGCGCTCATCGCTCCGGCGATGTGCTTATTGCTGGGAATCGCGTTTGACAAGGGGCGCGGTCAGGGCCCGCTTTCAAGGGCGTTGGCTTTTTTGGGCCGCGCGTCGTTGGAAATCTTCCTGTTCAATGTGTGGATGGAACTGGCGGTCAAACGTTTCAAACTGGCGCAAAATCCCTGGCATTGGGCGCTGTGGACTCTTGGCAGCGTGGTTGCCGGGTGCCTTTACCATGCGCTGACGGTTCGATGCACGCGCGCCTGCCGCCAAAGGAGGAATGCCGCATGAAAATAATCGTCGACAAAGCGTTTCCTTCCTACTTTCAACCGGCTTATCCCGAGGAATTCGAGCTGTTTTCGCATTTTGAGACCACGGCGGCCATTCCCTCCGTCCTCTTTGCCGTGACCACCTGGAAACCAAACGGCAAGCCTAATGTCTGCTTTCATGCCTGGAGCTGCTTTCACGGCGATCGAAACGCCTTTTTCGTGGTGATGGGCGGCTTGTATCAGCATACGCACACCTACGCCAACATCCTGCGCGAAGGCTGCTTTGGCGTCAACTTTTTGCCGCTCCGTGATTATGACCGCCTTGTCAAGACCATCCAAGACAATCAAGACGACGCGGACGAATTTGCCGTGGGCGGCTTTGAATGCTGCCAGGCCCAAACCATCCATGCGCCGCTCATTCAGGACGCCTTTTTGACGCTGGAATGCACGCTAAAGGATGCGCGGGATCTCAGCGGCGCGGGCTTGACCGCCATGGTTGTGGGCCAGGTGCAGCGCGCCTGCGTAGAGGAAGACTATGCGCGCGAACACGGCAAGCGCTATGGCGAGGACGGGTTCATGCTGCTCATTCCGTCGCCTCAAAACCTCCAGACCGGAGCGCCGGGCCCTTCCGCCGTCGCCACCCTTTGCATACGGCGCTACGATGCCTGACGCGGTTGGACGCCTGCATAAAAAACGGGCGAAAACGCACGGCTCAGGGCATGGACGAAAACCGATTTTGCGTTTATCCTATTTGGCAGAATCACACGCTAAGGGGGGATGTGCCATGAGCCTAGGGGATCATTTGTTTCACGCGCGCAAAAAAGCCGGGCTTTCGCAGGAGGCGGCGGCCGAAAAGCTGAACGTCAGCCGTCAAACCATCTCCAAGTGGGAAACCGGGGGTTCACTTAGATAAAGATACCACATCAATCCCACGCTGACTTTTGCTCAACCGATACAGCCGGAGGGCTGGATAACAAGAAAATGCGGTATGCGCCCCGTGGAGGGGTAGCGTACCGCCTTTTCTTGTGGGGGTTTCCAAAGGGGGCAACGCCCCCATTTGGCACACGACTTTGCGAAGCAAAGTGTAGTG
>DVME01000094.1 GCA_018715175.1 Candidatus Limiplasma stercoravium | reverse complement strand
GCCCCCAATCCCCTATAATGCAGAGCAAGCTCTGCGGTTGTGAAGCTTATTTGCTTCCTTCGCTGTTTCACCCAACGCCTGACAGACAAAAATGCCCTATGGCGACTGTGCAGTATCGCATGGATCGCCATAGGGCGTTTATGTTTCTGTGTGGGTTAGTTATCTGTGCTGCGGGGAGAATTCAGGAATAAAGTGCTTCGCGAGTTGGCCTCATCAAAGAAGAACCGCTCAGCTGTAAACCAGTTCCGCGAGGAGAATCTCATCGATCTGCGCCGTAATGACATTCATCGTGCACGCCCACTGGAGAGGATCTGCGTTTTTCAGTTCCTCCGTGAGTCCCGCTTCCGTCATCATTTGAGGCAGCAGGATGTCCATTCTCCGTAACGCGGCGCGGTCGACTTCGTGCAGTTGATGCATCAGTTGTCCGCTGAGCAGCAGACGTGCAAACAATCCGGGCCGGTGCGCTTTGAGGTATTGGCAGCGCATGGTGCCGTACTTGCCGAGCGGCATCCTGTCTTCTACGCTCAGTCCGATGTCAGGAATCAGAAATTCACCGTGGCGGTTGTAGTTTAGCTTGAACATCGTTTCCATCTCCTTGCGTCGTTGTGTTTGATTTTTGTGTGCTGTGTGCATCTGAAAATTCAGGTTTGAGGTTTGCGGTCAGGACCTTCACCTTCGAGGCTGGAACAGGAGCGTGTCACGCTCCTGTCTGAGCGGAGAATGCGATGCGTCTACCAGCGGAAGTTTTTCAGGATTCCGGCACTGTCCAGATACTGCTGACGCGCTTCCTCGCGGTGGGCTTCGTTTTCGGAAGTCCTGTACTTCGTGTAGAGATCATGCCTTTTCAGCGCTTCCATTTTCTGCTCAAGCGCAGCTTTGATGCGAGCGCCGGGTTCGTCGATGCCGATCACATGATACAGAAACAGATCGCAAAACAGGTCTTCCGGGATTTGAACAGACTTCATAAAACTCCTTTCCGTGTCGCTCGTGACGCTCGTGTCGCTATTTGGGATATTGAGCCAATATAGAAAATAGCGTCACGAGCGACACATAGCGTCACGCGGGTGAATGCTTGAGTGTCAGAGTGACGAGTCTTCCGTCGTGTGTGCGCTTGCTCTCAAAGACGATTCCGTGTTCATTGAACATCCGCTCGGCGTTGATGTTCAGATATCGGGTGAGCACATGGGGCAGAAGGGGAACATCTGGCAGATGCGCCGTCAGTTCTGAGGGCCGTCCACTCCATACGGGAGCGAGGGGCGTAACGAGTTTTGCCACGGATTCGAGCACGGGATCTGGGGGCGTCTTAAAGACTTCTGTCTCAGACTTGACCAGCTTCCAGAGGCAGTGCGCTTGATCAAATTCAAGTGTCAGCTCCTGATCCTGCTGGTCACGGCCCACAACGCTGAGCTTGGCGCTGCGGTCTGTCCGCTTTTTCTTTTGCAGGATGAATGCGCCATCCGCCGCACCGAGCAAGCCGTTTGTCCCCGAAATCATGTCGAAGCTGTCCTCGGATTCCATCTTGCGCGTGTGATGAACCACCAGCAGGCACACGTTGTGCTTGTCGCTGAACGCCTTGAGTTTGGCGACGATTTCATAGTCGCTGGCGTAGTTGTACTTGTCTCCGCCGAGTTCCCGAATCTTTTGCAGCGTATCCACGATGATGAGCTTGGTGTTCGGGTGTTCCTGCCTGAACAGGTCAAGCTGATCGCTCAATCCGCCGCCAAGCGTCCGGGATTGCGTGGCGAAGTGCAGCGCATCGGTGCCCTCCATGCCAAACATCTTGAACAGACGCTTCTGAATCCTCGCGTAGTCGTCCTCCAGAGCGAGGTACAAGACCTCGCCCGGATGGACGGCGTATGACCAAAGCGGCGTTCCTGTGGCAATGTGATAGCTGAGCTGCGCCATGAAGAATGATTTTCCGATCTTGGGCGCGCCAGCAAACAGATACGTTCCCGCATAGAGCAGGTTTTCGATGATCACCGACCTGGGCGGATAGGCGGTGTCATATAGGGCGCTCATCGAGAGGGTATCGAGACTTCCTTTTCTAAGATTGCGCTCTCCGGTTTCTTCTGGTATAATGTTAGTGGTTTCATTGATAATCGACTGTTCCCCGGCTGCTGCAACAGCTGGAATCGGAGCGGTCGCTTTTTTGTTTTCAGGCATCGTATTGTTCATGCAATCCCTCCATGATCTTGAGTGTAAATTCAAGCCTGTCCATCCATTCCGGTTCGACTTGACCAGCAGATTTGATCCGCCGCAGTTCCGGCAAAAGAGCTTCAAGCTGATGACGCAGCGCCTTGTAGACCCGCGGATTTCCCTGAACCACGATCTCCTTTTGCAAAAGCCGAGCTATCATGTAGTCCTGCTTGGTCATGCCGGATAGCTTGGCATAGTAGCTCAGCAACGCATTTTCCGCTGGCGACATGCGCAGGGATACTGTCTTGCTACGCCAACGTCCTTGGGCATCCATTACTTTGCGGGACATGCGCGCTCTCCTTTCTTTGTCCATTCATCGTCCAGGCGGTTAGCCATTTCCGTCTGTTTATCGGGAAACAGGTGGGCATACCGGTAGGTGATGTCGATGCTCTCGTGGCCTACGCGTTCGGCAATCGCCACGGCGGAGAATCCCATTTCGATGAGAAGCGAAACGTGGGAGTGCCTCAAATCGTGAATCCGAATGCGTTTGACGCCTGCCTGTTTTGCGCCCCGGTCCATCTCGTGATGCAGATAGTTCTTGGTGATGGGGAAGATGCGATCCGTTGAACGCAGCCCATACAGCGATTTCAGATAGTCCTGCATCTCCTCGGCGAGAAACCTGGGAATCCTGATGACCCGATTGCTCTTGCTCGTCTTCGGCGCGGTGATGACATCCTGACCTTTAAGCCGTTGATAGGATTTGTTGATCGTCAGCGTGAAGCGCTCGAAGTCGAAATCAGCCGGGGTCAGCGCCAGCAGCTCTCCCATGCGGATGCCGCACCAGTAAAGCATCTCAAAGGCGTAGTAGGACATGGGCTTATCCATCATGGCCTGTGCAAATTGCAGGTACTCCGCCTTGGTCCAGAACAGCATTTCCTTGTGCGTTTCCTTGCCCATGTTTCCGGCAATTTCAGCGGGATTCTGCTTGAGGCGGTAGTACTTGACCGCGTAGTTGAATATGGCGCTGAGCTGGCTGTGAATGGACTTGAGATACGTCGGCGAATAGGGTTTTCCGTTCTTTTGCCGAATGCCCATGAGCGTGTTTTGCCAGGCGATCACATCGCGCGGCTCGATCTCGCTGAGCGTTCGGTCCTTGAAGTACGGGAGAATCTTGGTGTCGATGATGTTGTCCTTGGATTCCCAGGTGTGTTCGCGGATGCGCTCGCGCTTTTCGCTGCGGTAGATGCTTACGAAATCCCCAAACCGCATGTCGGGATCAGCGTTCTTCTGAAGGAGAAACTGCCGCTCCCATTCCAGCGCGTCGCGTTTGAGCTTGAAGCCGCGCTTCATCTTCTTGCGCTTTGTGCCGGTAAAATCCGTGTAGTAGAACGAGGCGTAAAACGTTCCGTGGGCTTCATCCTTGTAAGCGGGCAATCAGATCACCTCCTTTTCAGTCAGACCGTAAAACTGTTCCAGGAAATACTTTCGACTGACGCGTCCCGAAACCGTGGTGTACCCCATCTTCTGAAGCTTTTCATTCCAGACATGGATCATCTTGTAGGCAGACGCCTTAGACACGCCCAGTTCCTCTGCCACTTCCTGTGCATTCATCAGAATCGTGTTTTTCATAGAGCCTCCTTTTAGATGACTATATATTTTTGCTTAGTCATCATCTGTATTATAGCACTAAATAAATACGTTTAGCAAGTTTTTTGAAAATTTTTTCTAACTTTTTTTATTTAGAAATTCTTGATGCCCGCAGGGGTGTGTGCTATACTGTTTTTGAAGTGATGAAACACGGGGGAGCACGGATATGGCAGTAGGCGACCGGATCAAGCGGATACGGAATTTCCGCAAGATGACGATGAAAGAGCTGGGGATGGCTGTTGGATTCGATGAGAACAGCGCCGACGTACGCATTGCCCAGTACGAAAACAACTCCCGCAAGCCCAAAGAAGAGCTGCTCAGGAAGATTGCCAGCGCACTGGATGTCAGCTATGAATCCCTTGCGGATGCGACGATGGACGACGCCAGCGGCATTCTGCATGCGCTGTTTGAGCTGGATGACCGCTATCCGTGGATGCATCTGGTTGAGACAACCGACAACACGGATGCTTCCGTGCCGCATAAGCGCATTGCCATTTGCTTTGACTACAACCTGCTCAATGATTTCATGACCGAGTGGATGCTCAGAAAGCAGCAGATGCGCAGCGGTGAAATCACCCGGGAAGAATACCAGGAGTGGAAGCTGAACTGGCCGCAGACGGCGGACGACTGCGGGAAGTTTGAACCCAAGAAAGCATGGCGCAAAAGCAAATAGAGACATAAAAAGCCCTCCGAAACTTGCCGTTTCGGAGGGCATATTCATGTCTCTCCAAATTGTCAGAATAACGCTTTCAGTATCAAATCAGTAGCAGGCAAGGAAATGAGGACTCAAAATCCTTGCAATGCCTTGATTTGCTGAGCTTTCAGGGTTATTCCCACTCAATCGTCCCCGTGGGCTTGGGCGTCAAATCATACAGCACGCGGTTGACGCCGGGAACCTCCTGGGGAATGCGCTGGGCCAGGCGGTTCATCAGGGGCCAGGGCAGGGGTTCGACGGTGGCGGTCATGGCGTCCACGGTGTTCACGGCGCGCACGATGACCGGCCAATCGAAGCTGCGGCGGTTATCCACCACGCCGGTGGAGCGCAAGTCCGGCACGATGGTAAAATACTGCCACACTTTGCCCGCGAGACCGGCGCGCTCAAACTCTTCGCGCAGGATGGCGTCGCTAAGCCTCACCGCCTCCAAGCGGTCGCGGGTGATGGCGCCCAGGCAGCGCACGCCTAGGCCGGGGCCGGGGAAGGGCTGGCGGTACACCATGTTTTGGGGCAGGCCCAAGGCGGCGCCCACGGCGCGCACCTCGTCCTTAAACAGCATTTTGATCGGCTCCACCAGCTCAAAGGTCAGGTCGTCGGGCAGGCCGCCCACGTTGTGGTGGGCCTTGATGCTGCCCGCGGTGCGGGTGCCGCTTTCCAGGATATCGGGGTAGATGGTTCCCTGAGCCAGAAAACGGATGCCCTTGAGCTTGCGGGCTTCTTCCTCGAAGACGCGAATGAACTCCTCGCCGATGATGCGGCGCTTGCGCTCGGGATCGGCCACGCATTCCAAGCGGCCAAGAAAGCGATCCACGGCGTCCACGTAAATGAGGTTGGCGCCAAGGGCCTCGCCAAAGACGCGCACCACCTGTTCGCTCTCGCCCAGGCGCAAAAGGCCATGGTTGACGTGAACGCAGGTCAGCCGGTCGCCGATGGCGCGAATCAAAAGCGCCGCCACCACGGAGCTGTCCACGCCGCCGCTCAGGGCCAGGAGCACCCGTCCGTCGCCCACCTGCCGGCGCACCAGCTCCACCTGGTCCTCCAGGAAATGCTCGGCGCTCCAATTGGCCTGGGCCTGGCAGCGGCCAAACACGAAATCGCGCAGGGCGTCGAGGCGCTGGGCCTCGTCCTGGGGCCAAGCCTCCAGGGTTTGGCAGCCCTGCGCGGGGTGATCCACCGCCAAAACGGGCAGCCCGCAGCGGTACACGTGTTGCGCCGCGTCCACAGCGCGTCCGTTCACCACGCGGTTTTTGCCGCCGTTGAGAATGACGCCCCGCACGTTGGGCAGCGCGGAAAGCGTCGCGGCGTCGATGTCATGGGGATGAATTTCGCTGTACACGCCCAGGGCGCGAATGTCGCGGGCGAGCTGCGCGTTTTGCTCGCTGCCCATATCCAGGATGAGGATCATGTCCTGACGCATCGAAAAACCTCCTGTATGCGCTGTAATCGCGTACAGTATAGCACGGATGAGCGGGCGGGGCAATGCCTCATCGTCCCGTGACGGCAAGCGCCCCGCCGCGTATTGCGTCCCTAGGTTCACGATTGGCCGTTGTACGAACCGTCCTGCGGCCCGTGGGCGAGGATCTGGTCGTTAAGCTGGTTGATGTTGCCGCAGCCCAGGGTCAGCACCAGATCGCCCGGCTGCCAATGCGCGCGCAAATACGCCTCCGTATCGTCAAAGGTGGGGGTGAGCACGGCGTTGACGCCGTGTTGCCGCATGCCGTCGACCACCTCCGAGGCGTGGATATCGCCGGGATCCTTTTCGCGCGCGGCGAAAATATCGGTCACCAGGGTGATGTCCGCGTCGCGCGTGCAGGTGAGATAATCGTCAAACAGGCGCTTGACGCGGCTGTAGGTATGCGGCTGCATAACGGCCCACAGGCGGTTATGCGGCTGCAACTTGGCCACGG
The DNA here is from genome assembly GCA_018715175.1 of Candidatus Limiplasma stercoravium. Lineage (GTDB taxonomy): Bacteria > Bacillota > Clostridia > Christensenellales > Aristaeellaceae > Limiplasma > Limiplasma stercoravium. The sequence goes on along the minus strand of DVME01000094.1, from coordinate 19,507 downwards.
CCAGGATGTTGCGCATCTCGGCCGGGTTGTGGCCGTAATCGTGGTACAGCTTTACGCCCTCCACCACGCCGGTCAGCTCAAAGCGGCGATGCGCCCCCAGAAAATCGCTGACGGCTTGGCAGGCTTCGCCCATGTCCGCGCCCAAAACGTGCGCGCAGGCCAGCGCCGCCAGCGCGTTATGAACCTGAAACCGCCCCGGCACCTTCAGCTGCACGCTGCCCAGCGTTTCCCCGCGGTGGAGAAGGTCGAACGAGCCGTGGCCCAGGTCGTCAAAGCGCAGGCGCCCGGGCATATAATCGCACGCCTCCGACAAGCCAAAGGTCACCGCGCGCACCGACAGGCCGTTCAGGAGCGCCGCTACGCGCGCGTCGTCGCCGTTGCCGATGGCCACGCCGTGAGGCGGCAGCAGCGCCAAAAACTGCGCGAACGTCTCCTGGATGTGGTCGATATCGCGGTAAAAATCCAAATGATCGGCGTCGATGTTAAGCACCACCGCCACCGTGGGTCTCAAGTGCAAAAAGCTGGCGTTGAACTCGCACGCCTCCGCCACGAACACCCCGCTTTTGCCGATGCGGGTGCTGCCGCCGATAAAGTCCAGCGTTCCTCCGATGTGGATGCTCGGATCCAAGCCGCATTGCATAAGCGTCTGGGATAGCATGGCGGTGGTGGTGGTTTTGCCGTGCGCGCCGCATACGCCCACGGCCGTGGGGAAGCCTTCCATCAGCTGGCCCAGCAGCGTCGCGCGCTCCAGGCTGGGCAGGCCCAGGCGCCGCGCCTCCACGCGCTCGGGATTGTCCGGCAAAATGGCGACGGTATAGACCACCAGGTCGGCGCCGTGTACGTTCTGCGCGCAATGGCCGATGGCGACGGGAATGTGCAAATCGTCCCTGAGGTGGCGCGTGGTATAGGTTTCCAGGTTGTCCGAGCCGCTGAGCCGGTACCCCTTTTCCAACAGCATCTGCGCCAGGCCGCTCATGCTCGAACCGCCGATGCCGATCATGTGAATCCGCTTTCCCCGGTAATCCCGGATATGGGGAACCGCCATGCTTTCACCCGCTTCCTTTGGCTTGCGGCCGGCGTTTTTCACGCGCGGCCATTGGTATTATACGTCATCCGATGGCGAATAATCAATACCGCGCGCGGCGCGCATATTTTGCGCCCCGGCGCGGAAAGCTGTAGGCGAAAAGGAAGTGGCAGCATGCACAAACAACGCTCGCAATTTGCGCCCACGCCCCTCAATGCCGGCCCGCGGCCTGCGGAGCGCGAAATTTTTCTCAAGCCGCCCTCGCAGGGACACCACATGCGTCCCCGCGCGGTCGAGGAGGCGCGCCATGGATAAGCGCCGCGTTCACACCGACCCGCAGCATTACTCGTGGCTGACGCAGCGTCTTTCGCCGCCTTCGCCCATAGCCAAGGGATTGTGGAACGCCTTTTGGGTAGGGGGAACCATCTGCGTCCTGGGCCAAGCCCTCTCCGACGTGGGCACCCGGCTTTTGCTGCTGACGGCGCGGGACGCATCCACCTTTGCCAGCATCGTGCTGGTGTTCCTGACCGCGCTGCTCACGGGCGTGGGCGTGTTCGACCGCCTGGGCAAGCTGGCGGGCGCCGGCACCTTTGTGCCCATCACGGGCTTTGCCAACGCCATGGTCGCCCCGGCGCTGGAATTCCGGCGCGAAGGGCTGGTGCTGGGCCTGGGCGCCAGGCTGTTTACCATCGCGGGGCCGGTGCTGGTCTACGGGGTGGGCGCTTCGGTGCTCGTGGGCGTAATCTACGCCTTCATCATCGGCTGAGGGAGGGAGAGGCCATGGCGCTCAAGCGCGTGGGCGCGCAAACGGTGGATCTGCCGCTGCGCCCGGCCATCTGCGGCTGCGCGGCCGTAGGCGGCAAAATGGAGGGCGAAGGGCCCCTGGGCGGCCTGCTGGATCAGGTGTTTTCGGACGAACGGTGCGGGCAGGCCAGCTTTGAACTGGCGGAAAAGCGCCTCTTTCTGGAGGCCGTTCACCGCGCCATCAAGAAAGCCGGCCTACAAACCGGCGACATACAGTTTCTTTTGGGGGGAGACTTGCTCAACCAAATCATCACCTCGGCGTTTTCGGCCCGGGAGCTGGGCATTCCTTTCATCGGGCTATACGGCGCCTGCTCCACCATGGCCGAAAGCCTGGCGCTCAGCGGTATGCTATTGGACGGCGAGCACGCTTTGCGCGTGGTTTGCGCGGCCAGCAGTCATTTTTGCACGGCGGAACGCCAGTACCGTTTTCCCCTGGAGTTTGCTTCCCAGCGTTCCCCCACGGCGCAATGGACCGTGACCGGCGCGGGCGCGGCGCTGGTAAGCCTGGACGAGCGGGATACGCCTTTGGCGAGGATCTCGCGCGTGTGCATGGGCCGGGTGGTGGATCTGGGCGTGACCGACGCCAACAACATGGGCGCGGCCATGGCCCCCGCCGCCGCCGACACGCTGCTTTCGCTCTTGACGGATACGCATACCACGCCCGACGACTACGACCTCATCGTCACCGGCGACCTTGGGCAAGTGGGGCACGACTTGCTCTGCCAGCTCATGCGCGAGCAGCGCATGGCGCTGGATGAGAAGCGCTATGTGGACTGCGGCCTGGTCATCTACGACCGCGAGGCGCAGGACGTGCATGCCGGCGGCAGCGGCTGCGGATGCAGCGCGGTCACGCTTAGCGCCGCGCTTTTGCCGCGCCTGGCCAGCGGGGACATCGGCCGCATGATCTTCATGGCGACCGGGGCGCTGATGAGCCCGACCAGCTCCCAGCAGGGCGAGAGCATCCCGGGCATCGCGCACGCGGTGGTGTTGGAAAGCCCGGGCCGCTCAGCCTAAGGCAAGGAGGAAACCCATGTTTTGGATGTATGTGAAGGCGTTTGCCGTGGGCGGGCTTTTATGCGCCGTGGGAGAACTGCTGGTGCTGCGCACGCGCCTGACGCCCGCGCGGATCCTGGTGCTGTTCATCCTTACGGGCGTCACGCTCAGCGCCCTGGGCATTTACGGGCCGTTGGTCGAATTCGCGGGCGCGGGCGCCACGGTGCCCCTGACGGGTTTTGGGCACGCGCTGAGCCAGGGCGTGATGCGCGCCGTGGAGGAAATCGGCATTCTGGGGGCCTTTACCGGCGGCCTATCGGCCACCGCCGGGGGCATCGCGGCGGCCATTCTCTTTGGCGCGCTGGTGGCGCTGGTGTTTCAGCCGCGGGCGAAATAGGACGCCCGGACAAACAAAAAAGGACGCGGGGAGTCAAACCTCCCCGCGTCCCTCGTTTTCGGACGGTTCAGCGCCGTCCGCCTCGTCCCGCTTTTGCCCCAACAGCTCGCGGATGCGCTCAGGAAACGGCGCGCCCGCCTGCGCCAGGTTTTCCAACAGGCTCAAGCCCTCGTTGGCGATGTAAAACCAGCACACCGCGTCACGGCATACGGCGGCCTGCGCGCCCATGGCGCGATCCAAAAGTGCCGACACCAGCACCACCAGCAGCATCAGGCCCTTTTTCAGCAGGCCCTGCGCGCCCACCTTGCTGGACAGGCCGCCATAATCGGTCTTGGGGCTTTTGCCCATGAGCGCCACCATTACGCCGCTGAGATAGTCCACGCCCATCATCGCCACCAACACGATGAGCAGTTGATCCCAGCCGCCCAGCGCGCCCGCGATGCCTCCGCCCACGGCCGCCAGCCAACGAATGACCTTGTCCCAGCTCGTTTCCATGCCTGCTCCCCCCCTCGCTATTCGTCCTGCGTCGCTTCGCGCAGCTTTTCAAAAAGCCGCAGCGCCTCTGCCCGCTCCAGCGTCAGGCAGACGCTGTCCTCCGGCGCTGCCAGGCGTTCCAAAAAGGCGCTGTCCATCCATCCTTCGCCGCCTTCGTAGCGAATGTAACTCCAGCCGGACGCTTCCCGCAGAATTTCCGCCACCGTCCCCAACGCCAGGCGATCCTTCAACGCCCCGCCCGGCTCCTGGCGCACGTTGACCGTGCTTCCGCTTTGCGCCGTAACCCTCGCGTTTGCGCTCATGCCCTTTCCCTCCTCGCCGTTGGCCGCCCATGGGCTGGCCCAATGCGTCCAGGCGGCTTCGTCCACCGCCTGGCGAATCACCCCGTCGGCCGTGCCCTTGGCGTGTACGCAGGTGCCGTCGCCCAGGGCCACGCCCGTATGCGCCATGACCGTTTCGCTCCCCTTTTGGCGGCGGTACACAAAGCAGGTTTCCCCCGGCGGCAGGGTTGACAGCGTTCCCTTGCGCGCCCAGGACGTGCGGTTCCATTGGCTGGTGGCGCCGCTGACCAGCGAAACCCCGGCCGCCCGCGCCGCCTCCCGGGTGAGCTGCGCGCAGTCCCATACGGGCTTGCCGTCCCACTTGGCCCCCAGACCCAGGATCGTCTCCGCCTGCTCGGGGTACTGCGCGGCCTGCCCCGCGCGAAAGGCCGGCGAGCAAATCTGCCCTTTCGCGCCGTAGATGTACCCTTGCCCCACCAGCGCCACGGCGCGTTCGCCGGCCTGTCGCATCGCGTCGTTCATGACGCCGCCCCCTTACGCATCCACAATCAAGAGCTGAACGGTCAACGCCTCCCCGGGCTTTTTTTGCGCCGCGAAGGTGAGCGTTCCCGCCGCCTGCGAGCACACGCGCACCTGGCACGCGCTCCAGGACAGGAAGCTTTGCGGCGACGGCGCCGCGATGAGAAAGCTATCCGCCTTTACCCCCTGCGCCTGCGCCGTTTGCGTACAGGGTTCGTCCTCCGTCCAGGCGTCCGCGGGCAGCGTGACGCCGCGCGCCACCGCGCCGCAAAGCGCGCCCTCCACATGCTGGGCGTGGGTATGCGGCGAGAATTTTTCCAGACCGTTTTCGCCCATGCGGTAAAGCCATCCGTCCATGTTCGTCCGTCTCCTTTCGCCGCGCCCTACAAGGCGGCCACGCGCTGGCGGATGCTGTTGACGGCCGCCGCCGTTGGATAGCCCGTCAGCGCGTCCCAGGCGCCGGGGTTTTGCCCGGCGGCGGTTTGCGCCGCTGCGACGCCGGCTTGCAGCGCCTGGATTTGCGCCTTCCAATCCGCAAACGCGCCGACGGTTCCCGGCAGGGCGACGGCCTCCAGCCCATAGAACGCCCGCTGCCGGTTGACCGCCGCCGCCAGCTCGTGAAGATCCGCCCGGTGGCTCACCGTCGCGTTGGCGATGACCGTGCCCGGCTCGATGGCGCGGCTCCAGGCGAAGGGCTGCACCGTGAGGCTTACGGACGCCTGCGGCCCGTAGGCAAACCCGTCCCACAGGCGGTACGCCAGCGTATGCGAGCCGACCGCCAGGGAAGGCAGCCGGTCATACACCGTGCCGCCCGAGGCGCCGACCTGTGCGGCGTCGGTCCACGCGCCGCCGTCCACCTGGCGCTGCAAAACCTGCGCGTCCCCGTCCGGCTCGGCGGCGACCCGCACCACCGCCACCGGCGTGGCGCTTCCCGAAACCGCCCCGGCTTGCGGGAGAAGAATCTGCGGCGCCGGCGGCTGGGTATTGCCCAGCAGCGTCGCATCGCATTGGACATAATCGCTGAAATACGCTTCCCCCGCGCTGCCTCGCGTGCGGGCGCGAAACGCGCGTTCCTCTCCGGGAAGGGCCTCCACCGCCAGCGTCTGGCCGGTGATGACCGTATCCTCCGTCCACGCGCCCCATTCGCCCCCGGAGGCCGGGCGATCCCGCCAGGACACGCCGTAACCCACGAAGTTATTCATATCCCCGCCCGCGCCGCCCGACACGGTCAGCGTTTTGCTCTGCGCGTCCAGCGTCACCGACGCGGGCGGCGTGCAGGTATCCGTGACGGTTTGATACACGGGGGTGATGTTGGTGACGTTCCAGTAGGCGATCCACCAGCCGTTGACCAGCTGATAATACCCGTTTTGGCCGGTGGAGGCATAGTTGGCCCTGAGCGACACGGTGTTGCCCGCGTAGACGCGCTGGGGCGTGGAGGTATTGTCCGGCCGCTGGTAGATGTAGATATTGCCGCTGCCCTGCACGGTTGCGTTATAGTGCTGTACGATCTTTGCCATGGGCGCCTCCCCTAACGGAACAGGGCGTTATCCAGGTATTTTCCGCCCAAGTCCACCGCGTTTTGGCTCACGCTGAGCGCCTGGCTAAGCGCGTCCAGGTATGTCTTATCCGCCGCGGCCATCAGCCCGTTTGCGTCCTGGCTGCACAGGGGAATGTCCAGGCGTTCGTACAGGCCGCCAAGCCGGAGCGCCTCGGGGCACAGCGCCCCGCAGACGGTTTCGTCCGCGCGTTCGTCCGTGACATCCTGGGCGGCGATGGCGCTTGCGCCCGCGCGCACGCGCACCTGCGCCAAGCTGATTTCGTAGGCGGTGGCCGTGCGCGTCAAGGCCGGCGGCGTGGGATGGGCCCCCGGCGCGCCGGTCAGAAGCGTCAGCGAAACGCGGCTCTGGTTGAGATCCAGGCGCAGCGCCACGCGGTCGATGCGGTCGCTGGAAGCGCTGGCGGGATGCTCAAACGCCTGCACCGCGCCGCCGTCGTCGCTGAGCTCGTACACGTATCCCTGCACCATGGCCAAACCCGGCTGCACCAGCGTGCGCATGGTGCTGCCCTCCGCCGTGACCCGCAGCCCGTCCTCCAGGCTGGCCGCGCCCGTTCCGCCCAGGGCGCGGAAGGCCGACGCCAAGTCCGATTGTCCATAGCTTCGTTCCACCCCGCCGGTGGAGTCAAAAAAACCGCTGAATTCCAAAGCCATATGCCTTTGCGCCCCGCCCCGGGCGGAGCGCTCCCTCCTCTCTTTAGCGCACGCCGGCGCGATGAATCCGGGCCAGGACGCCGCCGGCGGTTACCGGCGCGTCGCCAAAGGCGCAGCTGACGCTTCGGCTGCCGGCTTCGTAGGTTTCCGTGACCTCCACGATTCGCGCGCTCATCCACGCTCCCGCGCCCGCCACCAGCACCACGTCCCCCAGGGCGTAGTCCTCCCCGTAGCGGCACGCGCCGCTGTCCAGCATGTCCGCCTCCAGCGTATCCGTCGTCGCAGCCATCTTGCCCTGGCCGAAAAGCCGAAGCATTTCCACATCCTCCACGCTGCCGGCTTCCGCCCACAGCTCCCTTCGCTCCACCCCAGCCGCCTCGTTGCCGACGCTGAGGATCAGGCGGTTTTCATCCTCCCCCGCGCCGCCGGCGTACACCGTGGTCGAGCTGCCGGAGGTCTTGCGCTTTCGGGTAATCCCCGCGGCGTTTCCCATTTCCTCGCTGACGAGCACCGATTGCAGGCCGCCGCCCAGGTCGCGCCCCTGCGTTACGACAAAGGCAAAGCGCCGCGCGGCAAAGTCCGGCACGATGTCCCACCCCAGGCCCGTGGCCTCCCCGATGCGTTCAAACAGATCCGACAGGCGGTCAAAGCGCGCCTGCCAGGGTAACTCCGCCCCGCGGTGAAGGCTTTCCCCGGCCGTCAGCCCCGGAATCGCCCGGTTTTCGTCCTCGGGGGCGATGAGGTTGTTTTGCGCGTAATGCAGGTAAGCATCCTCCGCGCTTCCCACAAACCGATCCCAACCGAAGTTTTGGTACTTGGAGCGCAGCTGCGCCGTACCCAGGTCGCTGACCACCGCGCCCGCGCCCAACGTCGTTCCCCAATCGTACACGGCGCCCAGCTCGCTCATGTCCAGCCAGCGCATGCCCTCCTGAGGCGACGCGGGACGCTGGAAGCCCTGATACACCTCGCCTTCCAGCGCCGCGCGAACCTCCGCCTCGTCCGTGATTTCCGTCCACGCGCCCTCGCGGTATTCCCACAGCGCCGCCGGCAGGCTGAGCGGCGGCACGCAGATGCGGCGTTTGGCCAGGCCCTTGAGCTGCACGCCCGTGGCGGTGACGCGCTGCGCGCTGCGCGTGACGTCTTCCAAAATCATGACGTTTTGCGGCTGGCTGGCCAGTAACATCAGCGCGCCCGGCCGCGCCAATTCCGCGCCCTCGTCGCCCGCGCCCAGGGTGAGCGTGCAGGCGCCCACGCCGTAAAAGCTGCGTTTCATCACCAGGCTTTCGTACAGGGCCAGCTCCCCCAGCTGGCGAAAGCTCATGTCCATGAGGATAACGCTTTCCATGCTACACCCCCTCGAAGCGGTCGTACCAGCGCAGTTCGATTTCCGTGAGCGCGCTGTCGCCGCCGGGCTCGTATTCCAGCTCGTTGATTCCGCAGCGCAGCTGAAAATGGCTGATGGGATGCGTGACATCCACCAGGCCAAAGGCGTTGCGCACGCTGCCGTCCGCGCCGGTGATATCGGCCTGGAGGCGAGAGGGGTCGGTGTTGATGTACAGCGTGCTGCCTGCGGGCAACGCTGAGGTCAGCCGAAGCGCCGCGCCGGTGGAGCGGTTGACCAGGCTGGGCGTCTCGCCCGTGCCGCGCACCCAGACCTCCACCGGCGTATCCATCTGCCCGCCCACGAACGCGCGCCCTTGGAAGCTGCGATACCCCAGGCGCAGCGGCAGGGTAAAGGGCAATTGAAGCGCCGAGCTTCCGTACTGAAAGCGCAGGATGGCGGGCGACATATCGTACCAGTACGGGCTTTCGCACAAGAAACGCACCTTGGCGCCGCTGAGGTATTCGCCCACGCGCGCGCCCCAATGCACCTCGCCCGCCGGCGCCGCCCACGTCCACCAGCGGCCATGATCGTTTTCGTAAATCAAGCGCGCTCGCTCGCGGCCCCTGAGCGCCCTCTCCGGGCTGAGGATGCCGCTGAGGGACTGGCGCAGGGCGTAGAGGCGGGCGCGCGTGCCGCCGTCCAGGTGAATGCTCAATTCCACCTCGCGCCTTTGGCGCCGGTAGCCCGTGAGCGTCGTGCCCTGCTGGAAGGCCCCGCGCACCTCCTCGTAGTTCAGTTCCGCCGGGCCCAAGCCCTCGGCCTTGCACAGCACGTAGGGCGCCTCGCCCCCGAACGACGCGCTTTCGTTGAGCAGGTTGATGTAGGTCACTCGCTGCACGCGCCTCGCGCACGTCGCTTGCGGCGTGCGCTTCCTCCCTTCCTCAAGCTACATGGCCCCGGCCAACTCGTCCGCCAGGGCTTCATTGGCTTGCGCCACGCGCCGGGCCGCCTGCGAAGGCGTCTCCACCGGCTGATTGAAGTTGACCGTCTGGTGAATGACCGTGCTTGACGCGCTTGGGCTTTGGGAAAAGGCGTCCGCCGCGTCCAGCGCCGATTGCGCCAGGCTTTCCTGCGCGGCCTGCAAGCGCTCGTTGAAGGTGGAAAACCAGGCCTCGATGCTGCCCACCGCGTTTTGGAAGCCCTCGGCCAGCTTTTCGCCCAGCGTTTGCCCCGTGGCGTTATACGCGGGCGCGTACTCCGTGAGCAGTTGCAGGATTTCCTCCTGCGACTGCGTCATGATCACGCGCTCGGCCTCGGCCTCAAGCGCGGCCGCCTGCAGGCGTTCCTCATACGCCTGCTCGATGCGCGTCTGTTCCTCGTCCAGGGCGTCCAGGCCCGCTTGCGCCTTGTCCTGGGCCTGGGTAATCTGCTCGCGCAGGGCTTCCTTTTCGTCCTCCAGCGCCTGGCGGCGCAGGCGCTGTTCCCGCTCGGCCACGGCCTGCGCCAGCTGTTGCTGAAGCTGCATGCGGTTATAGGCGTCTTGCTCGAAGGCGATTTCCTGCTCGAGCTTGGCGATTTTTCGCAGTTCCTCGGCGTCCTGAGCCTCGCGGTCCTCGGCGTCGGAGAGCTTTTCCAGGGCTGCGATTTGCGCTTCGATGGCCGCGACGGTTTCGTCCCGCCAGGTTTCCCAGGCCGCCCGGCTTTGATCCAGCCTGTCCAGCTCCTGATCCAATTGCGCCTGGTAGCGGTTCTCCAGCGCGGTAAGCACCCCGTCGGAGAGGGTGTCCAGGTTTTGCTCGTCGCGGCGGCGAATGTCCTGGCGCACGTCGTAGACGCGCTCTTCCCAGTCCATGATCTCCTCGGCGGTCAGCCGGTGGTTCCGCCGGATAGCCTCCAAAAGCGCCAGCTCTTCCTCTAGGGTGATTTCGTTCATGTGGCGCTTGTGTTCGATGAGCTGGTAGTCCCACTCCAGGGCGTCCTTACGCGCCTGCTCCGCCGCGCGCGCGGCGTCCTCGGCCTCGCGCCGGGCGCTGCCGCCGCCCGCGCTTCGATAAGACCGGGTGGCGCTTTGGCCGGACGTTTCCACGCCCAAAGCCGCCAGCCATCCCAGCGCGGCCATGGCCGCGCCCACCAGCGCGCCCAGGGCAGACAGGGCCGGGCTGACATCCACGTTCGCGGTGCCGCTGATTTGCAGGTTTTGCTGCGCCTGCATCGCCCAGGCCACCACGCTGGACAAGGCGCCGTTCATCTGCCCTGCCGCGCCTTCCAGCCCGGACGCGGCTTGGCTTGCGGCGGCGTCCAAGCCGGAAAGGTCGTCCTGCGCCTGCGTTGCGCAAAGCCCCGCCTTGTCCATCTCCTGGCGGACGCGCTTGAGCAGGCCGGCGTATTCGTCCGTGTCGCGCCCGCAGGTCTTGAGCTGCGCGGCAAGGCTTTTGAGCGCGTTGAGCGCCGTTTGCCGCCGAAGGAGCGCCAGCGCGTCCGCCACCGTGTCCAGCCCTTCCGCCAGGCCGCGCGCAAGGCTTTGCGCCTGCGCCGCGCCCGAGGCGTCCACCTCCAGCCGCAGCTGGCGCTCGCAGGCCTCGGCCACTTCGCCGGTCAGGGCCTTGAGGCGCTCCAGCGCTTCCTCGGCCTGCTCCGCCGCCGCGCTTACGGTAATGACCAGGTTGGCAAGCTCGGCCATGTTTTTCTCCCCCTTTTACCGGCCGGACGCCCATTCGCCGTCGCCGCCGAAGAACGCCAGGGGATCGCGCCCGGCCTGCCGCGCCTCGCGGCCGCCCGGCTCATGCAGCTCGTTCCAAGCCGCGATGATCTCCCCGATTTCGTCCGGATAGTAATCCTCCATCAGCTCCCTTTTGCCGATGCCCACGCATAGCGCGCTGGCAATCAGGCTTTGGAGCCAGCGATGAGGCTGCGCACCTTGACCCGCAGCGCGCCTGCCGCGTTGATAAAATTTTCGACGCCGTTGACCTCCATCCACGCCAGCGCCATCTCCGCCAGGCCGTCCAGCCCCACGGCAGGGTCGTCGCGCAGGCGGCGCTCGTCCAAGCCGCTGAGCTGGGCGAACAGGCGCACCGCGTAATCCGGCACCACCGCGGCCGCGCGCAGCGCCAGCGCCTGCCAGCCGCTGGGGGTAAGCGCGCGCAGCCGGCCCAAGGCGTCTCCCTGGCCGGGAAACAGGCGGTCGAGCAAGTCCTCCGGCGCTTCCTGCAATAGCTGCGCCGCTTGCAGAAATTGACCGATGGGCATGCGGCGGATGACATAGCCGCGCACCGTGCGGCTGCGGGGAAGGGAAAGTTCCACGCTGGGATTGCGCTTTGTCATGCCTTAGGCTCCTTTGCTTGGTTGTAAGGGGCGGACGCGGCCGTCCGCCCCCGTTTTGCTTAGGCGCCGCCCTCGGGCTTGGTTTCCGCCGCGGTCAAAAACGCCGTGCACGCCGCCTGGTTGCCCCGATCCTCGCTTAGCTGCATCACCGCCCAGGGCTTGAGCCCCGGAAGAACCGGACGCTTGAACACGCCGGTGATGATGACCTCGCACACCGTGGCGCTGTCGCCCTTGGTGGCGAAGTTGTCAAACCGGATGCCCGTGAGCTGGAACACCCGGTAGTTGAAGTAGAAGGGCAGGCCGTCCACCGTGTCCACCGCGCAGCGCAGCGCGTATTCGCGGCCGCTGACGGCAAAATCCGCCTCCAGGGTGTTGGTTTCCTCGTCAAACTCGCCCAGCCCCAGGCTGGCCATCGTTTCCAGAGACACCTCGGCCATGCGGATTTCCACATCCTCGCCCGCGATGCTGCGAACCTGGGCGTAGAGATCGTCGTCATAGTACAGGTCGGTGGTGTTTTCCTTGACCGTGCGGCTCATGCTGCCCGCGTAGGGCAGGGCTTGGCCCTCGCCGGCCACGTAGCTGGTCAGGGTATTGGATGTCACCGGGGCCAGCGCCAGCCCCCGAAAGCCGATTGCGGCTCTTTTGCTCGCCATGGGTTTTCCTCCCGTTCATCCATAGATTTTGTAGCGCGCCGCCGTTTGACGCCAGCCTTCGCCGTCTTCCTCCCAGCGCAGGGTGCGCGCGTAGCCCAGGCCCTCCAGGGCCTCGTCCACGGCGGCGCACAGCCTGCGCATGTCCCCAGACGAGGCCGTGAACACGCGCACGTAGTACTCCAGTTCGGTCAGATATTCCCGGTCGTCCCGCCGCGCCGCCGCGCGTTCGCCCGCCAGCGTGACCAGGGCGACCGGCTCCTCCGGGCATTCCTTGGGCCAGGCCGTCGCCACCCTCAGCCCTTCGATTTGCTCCAGCGCCGCGGTGATTCGCGGCGTTTCGTCCCATGCCCTCATGCGCCCAGCTCCTCTCTGAGAGCGCGCGCCAGGGATTCCACGAGCGCTTCGCGCTCCGACAGGTAGGCGGGATAGAGGTACGGCCGGGCCTGCATGCGCCCGGTGCCCAGTTCCACCGCGGCGGCGTGCGCCGCGCCTGCCGTCAGCCATCCGCGCGCGCCCGAGGGCTCACGCTCCACCGTCCAGGACAGGCTGTTCCTGAGTTTTCCCGTATCCACCGGACAAAGCGCCGCGGCCGCCTCGCCCATGAAGGCCAGCCCCCGCGCCAGGCCCGACGCGCAGGCGGTTTCCAGGCTTTGGGGCCAGGCTTGCCCCTCCAAGCGCGCTTTCAGCGCCATCCTCATGCGTCCGCCCCCCTTTGCGCCGGCGGAATCCACCGCAGGTGCGCCTCCGTATGCCGCATCCACTTGGCGACATAGGTCACGCGATAGTCGGGCGCGGCGCCGGCCTCCACGCCCACGCACACGCCGTCGCCCGGACGGATGTCCGCGCCCGCGGCTGCCAGCAGGCGGCGCATTTGTTCAGGCTCCAGCCCGTACATACGCTGCGCCATCTCCCCGCTCATGGGCTGCACGTCGGCGGATACATCCGCTCCCTCAGCGGCGAAGGCGTACCCTCCGCCGCCCCTGCGACCCCGTTTTACCACGACCTGGCGCTGCGCGCTGCGTTTGAACGCCACGCCGCAACCCTCCTTTCACATTACCCGGCCCACGCGGTACATGTCCAATACGGCGCGAACGCGCGGCGGCAGGCCGTCGACGCTTTCGCTGACGCTGCCCTCGGCGTGCGCGCTGACGCCCTCCAAGCCCAGCAGATGAAAGCTGGCGGCGGCCAGCTCGCACACCGCGCCCTCCAGGGCCGCCGGCAGCTCGCTGCGGCCGGTATAGGCCAGCGCCGCGCTTAGCGCGTCCTCCAGCAGATCCTCAAGCAGAGCGTCGCGGCTGCTGTCCGTCAGTTCGAGCCGGCGTTTGAGCCTTTCCAGCACGCTTGACGCCTCCTTTGGGTTTGCGGGCCGCGTCCGCTTGGGACGGGCCCGGCAGGGTCAACCCGATGATCCTTCCCATGCTCGTTGTCCTCCGGCGGTTACGCCTTATGATGCAGGTAGATGCCGGCCACCCGGTTTTCGTACACGTCCGCCACGCCGACCATGCGGTAGCCGAACTTCCAGGCGTCGGCGCTCTGGTTGAGTTCGGGGCTGATGACCTTGGGCGCGAGGTGCTTGGTAAACTGGATGGGCGCATCCTTATGGATGATGAGGAAGTTGATTTCCTTGCCGTCGGCAGCCTTGGCGTAGCCGCCGGCGGTCTCGTCCACGTCGCCGCTTTCCATGCGGCCGCTCTTTTGGTCGATGGCGGTGTAAAAACGGGTCTGCGGCACCTGAACGATCTGCTCGAAGCGGCCGAGGGCCTCGCGGCTGCAGGTGGTATCCAAATCCTGCACCAGGCCCAGGAGCGTGGGCGTGATGAACAGATAGCGGCCTTCCATGGGTGCTTCGTCGTCGTCCATGGCGTTGATGGCCGTGCGCAGGGCGGCCATGACGCTTTCGCCGTCGGACAGGGTGGCCCCGGCGCTCACCCGGCCGATGCCCGGGGCGGAGCAATAGGCGGCAAAGCGGAAGGCGTCCAGCTCCGGCACCACCTTGGTGCGGATGAACTCGCCCGCCAGACGGCCAAAGGCAATGCCCGCGGTTTCCAGATTGTCCATGTTGTCCACGGTGAACATGCGGCCGCGGTCAAAGTTGCACACCACGGTCTCGTTGGTCAGGGTAACGTTGCCGTCCACGTATCCGCTGGCGCGGCTGTAATCGGCCAGGCCGTCCATGGAAATCTTGGGAATCACCAGCTCGTTGGCGTTGGCGCCCGCGCGAACCAGATCCGGGTTGCCGTCCAGAAGGGCCGAGCGGCTGGCTTCGCGGTATACTTCGTCCAGGATGGGCACGTACTGCTTGAAAAGGGTCACGCTGTTGGCCATGTTGTGTTACCTCCTCGTCTGTGAGTCGTTGGGGTTCAAGCGTTAAGGCCCGCCGCGCGGCGAGCCTGCGCAAGCCAGGCGCCGCCGCCTTCGCCGCTGCGCGGCGCGCGGCCGGCCATGCGCTGCTCCACGCCCTGCTGCACCGCCGTGCGAAACGCGCTTTCCATGCGTTCCAGCGACGCTTCCATCGCCGGCGCGTCCTCATAGCTGAGCGCGTCGGCCAGGCTGCCGGGCAGTCCGCGGTCGCTGAGCGCTTGCAGCGCCCGCGCGCGAAGCTCGCGCCGGTTCAGCTCCCGCTCGCGCTTTTCCAGCGCGTCCTCGCGCCTGCGCACCTGGCTGAGCAGGCTTTGCGCCTCTGTGGGCTCCTGGGGCGGCGCCTGGGCCGCAACGGAAGGAACGTTGTCCGTGGTTGCCATGCTGTCCTCCTTGCCCGCGCCGCCCTTGCTGCGTGCGGCGCGTTGGTGTGATTTATGCAAAAGCGCCGTCGGCGCGCTTTGCCTGAGCGTCCATCATGCGCCGCGCTTCCCGGACGTCCTCCACAAAGGGCACCTGCGCCAACAGCAGCTCCCGGGGCACAAGGCCGTCGTAGGCGTTGAGCGTTTGGGCGACTTCCAAATCGTTGACCGGAAGGCTGCGCACAAAGCCGATTTGCACCTTTTCAGCGTCCAGCGCCGCCGCGCCCTTGCGCGCCAGGAAGGACGCAAACAGGCGCAGGCGGCTTCTGAGCCCTTCGCGGAACCAGCGTTCCTTGATGCGGGTGAGCTGTTCCAGGCCCATGAGCTTGTAGCGCATGGCCACGCCGCTGATGTTGCCGGCAAAGTGCTCGTCGGTGAGATCCGGCACGAGGCAGAGCTTGTGGATGTCGCTTTTGAGGCTTTGGCGGAGCAGCTCGTTGCCGCTTTGGGCGTCGGGCTTGACGACGAACTGCGCGTCCGCGCCGTCGCCGGGCAGAAAGAGCGTTCGGGTCTGGCGCAGGCGGACGCTGGGATCCGTGCGCGCCTTTTGCGCGCTTTGCACGGTCTCGCCGCCGGCGTCCTCCTCGGTGTCCTCCACGCCCAGCGCCCCGATGCCCTTGAGCACGAACACCGCGTCGGTGAACTGCTGCTTGTCGTTGACGCGGTCGGACTGAAGGGCGTCGTAGGCGTCGATGAGGGACAGCACGGGCTCGAAATCGCCCTGGCAGCGCGCGTTGTTCCAGTACTCCACCAGGGGCACGCCGCAAAACCAATGCGTCTCGCGGCTGAGGAGCCTGGGCGTCTCGCGGCCCACGCGCTCGTAGTGGAGGATTTCCGCGGGGGTGTAGACGTCCACGGCTTCGCCGCGCCGGTTGAGCTGGCGGTCCAGGAGCTCGCGCGTGGCGATTCCCAAAAGGGGCTGGTGTTCCACGGTGTCGTCGTAGACCACAAAGGCGTTGCGCGCGTCCAGCTGCGCCACGCGCGGCTGGGCCTGCGCGTTGGCGTAGCACACCTCCACGCCCTTGCCGTACACCGACGCATCCACCGCCAGTTCCGCGTCGACGCTGTCGACATTGGCGGCGGCGAACGCCTCGCGCACCGGCGCGAAGGCTGCTTCCTGCCCGTGCGCAGGCGTATAGGTCACAGGCCGGCCCACCAGGTATCCTGCGGCCATGGTGGTAATGTAGCCCGGCAGGTCATGGATCAGGCGGTTGTTGGGCAGGCCCTTGAGCCGCTGGCGCGCGGCGACGGCGTGGTCGCGGCCGTACATGTCGCCCAGCTGCGAGAGGCGGGCGCGGTCGTGCTCGTGACGCGACAGCAGCACGCGCAGCAAATCGCCGTCGGGCGCGCCGTCGGGCAACAGGATGTCCCGGTCAATGGTCATCATGGATATGCGCATCCTTCCTGTTTGTGTGATGGGGTTAGCGAGGCACGATGCCGGTTTGCAAGCTGCTGACGCTTTCCATGGCGTAACGGACGGCGTCGATGGCGTGGTTGTCGTGATCTGGATAGCGCGGCAGCACGCCGCCGCTTCGGTCGCGGTCGTATTCGTAGCGGCTGAATTCCCGCGCCGCCAAGGGGCAGCGGACGGTATCGATGATGATGGCCGATCGCGTTTGCAGCCATTTCATGCCGTGCTCCACGCTGTCGGGGCCTTTTCGGGCGGCCGTGACGCGCAGGCCCTTTTGCCTGAGCAGGGCGATGGAGCGCGGCTCGGCGCTGTCGCAGGTCACGACGTCGCTGTGGGCCAGCCGCCGCACCGCGCCGGCCAGGGCGTCGGGCAGAAGGCCGGTGGCCGCAAATTCGTCCACCAGGTACAGCCGCCGCCGCTTGCGGTCGTAGGCGCAGCGCACGAAAGCGTCCGGGTCGGCGGCAAAGCCGAAGTCCAGCCCCGCGTAGGTGGGCAGGCCCTGCCATTCCTCGGGCCGAACGGGGCGCAGGTGCAAATTGCCAAACACCTCGCCGCCCGTGCCGGTGACTTCGCCCAGGTACATATGGCGCCAGGCGCGCTCGTTCATGTCCCGCAGCGCCTCGGCCTCGGCGATGAAGGCGTCGCCCAGCCAGTCGCGCGGCACGTTTCGGTAGTCGCTGTGATGCACCAGGCGGCCTTGGGGCGTCAGGAGCGCTTCCTGATTGACCCAGCTACGCGCGCTCATGGGCGGGTTGTAGGTGTAGAAGGTCGCGGCGCCGCCGGGCGCGCCGCCCTTGCCGCGGATGACGCTGGCCTTGATGGTGCGAATGGCGTCCATGCCGTCAAACTCGGAGAGCTCTTCAAACCACAGGTAGCGAAAGGCGCCCTTTTGCAGTTTAAGGCCCTTGGATTTTTGCGGATCGTCCGCGCCGCGAAACAAAATGCGCTGCCCGGTGTCGCGCCGCACGATTTCCATGGGGCACAGCCTGCGTTGCCAGGCGTCCGCGGCGTCCAGGCGATCCAGCGTCCACAGCATTTGGGCATAGACGCTGTCGCGCAGGGTGTCGGCCACCTTGCGGTAGATCACGGCGTTGGCGTCCGGATCGGACAGAAGGCCCAGGGCGATTTCCACGCTGACAAAAGTGCTTTTGCAGCTGCCGCGCCCGCCCTTGAGCCAATACTCGCTGTGCCGCATGCGCCTGACGTCCTCGTGCAGTTCAAAAAACGGCGGCGCGATGAGCTGGGACAGCCGCACGTCAGCCATCGCGGGCCTCCGCAGGCGGCGCGGCGATGTCGTCGACGATGCGCATGGGCTCCACGCTCATTTCCACACGCTCGCGCATCAGCCCGTAATGCCGCCCCAGCAGCTCCGCTGCCCGCAGGCGCTCGGCGACTGTGGGCCCCACCACAACGACCTCCGATCCCTGGCGCGCCACCCGCTCCTGCGCGGTCTCGCCGCGCAGCACCGCCGTCAGCGCTCGCAGAACCTCTTGCGGCTGCGCGACGGACGAGGTTTGCCGAAGTTCCTGGATGCGCTTGCGCACCCGGGCGTCCTCCATCAACCGCGCCGGTGCCCGGCTTCCCGAATACCCCGCCCGCAGCGCCGACGCCGCCGCGTCCCCGTCGACGAGAAATTCTTGGCAAAACCGTTCCTGCTTTTGCGTCATTCGCTCACCTCCCGCAGCAGACGGATGGCGCGCCGCGAAAGGTCGCGCACCTCTTGCGCCGATTTGTCCATCGCGTCGCCCACCTGCTCCCAATTCATGGCGCAGCCGTAGTACAGCGTCACCGCGCGCCGGGCGTTCAGATCCCCCATACGCCGCAGCGCTGGCGCCAGCTCTCCCCAAAGGCTGTCCGCGCGCCGGCTGAGCGCGTCGCCCAGGTCGCGCTCGCGCCCATAGGCCAGCGCGTGTTCCGTCAGAGGGCAGCGCCCCGTGCCGCCCCAGTTGGTCGCCTCGCGTCGGCTCATGCCCTGCGACGCCAGCGAAAGCTGATCCTGCGCCCGCATGCGGTGCAGACGCACGCCGCAGCGCATGCTGCGCACACGATCCAACCTGGTCTGAATGTCCATGCCCTCCCCCTCCTTTGCAGCGGCAGAAAAAAGGAACGCCCTGCGCTTGCAGGCCGTTCCGCGTTTTTGGTGAGCTTACCATATCACGCCGCCGGGCCGTTTGGCAAGTCTCGCCATGTCTTAAATTTTGACATTCTTTCTTATTTCTGGCATTCCTGAAAGGCTGATTTCTTCGGGCTTGCGGCGCAGCCGCCTTGACGTCCTGAGCCGCTTATTCGCTTATGTCTCAGGTTGTCGCATCGCCCGAGGCGACGCCGTTTTCCGCCGAGCGCAGCGCCCGGTATGCGTTTTGCCGGCTATACCCCGCGCGGTCGGCAACCTCGGCCACGCTGTTCCAATCCACGTAGCGCAGCCGCATCAGCACCCGCGCCGTGCCCACGGGCATACGCTCAATCAGCGGCGCGACCTTGCGCCGGTACACGGTGAGCTCCTCCTCCACCTGCGCCAGCTCCCTGGTGAGGTCGGCCAGTTCCAGCCCCGCTCGCTCCACCCGGCTTTGCGTGCCCGTCCCGCGCGGCGCTTCCGTCAGCAACGCGCCGCACGCCGTGGCCTCGGCCTTGGCGCGCTCAATGCGCCGCAGCAGATCGCCGCGCGTATGCAGCAGAGAGCGCATTTCCTCCAGTACGTCCGCGACCTTCAACCCTCATCCCTCCCCCTATTGCCACCCGGCGGACAAGCCGATGTGTTCCCAGTATAATGCGAACATGTGTTCTTGTCAATAGGGTTTTCGGTGCTCCCTCTCCAAACACCGGGTTGCGGCCTGTTGGCTCTACAAGGAGGAAACCTCCTCCCGTTTCGGAATGCTCAAGGCGGCTCCAGGACGGCTGACGGCGAGCGCCGCCGCCTTTGCTGCCCGTTTCATTGACACGGCCAACGATTCTCCCTGCGCCAGCCCCGCGGCAAAATAACCTGCAAAGGTATCGCCCGCCGCCGTCGTATCCACAACCTCCACCGAAAAGGCCGGCTGATAAACCACCTGGCCGTCCTGCGCGCAATACGCGCCGTCGCTTCCCAGGGTAAGAACCACGCCCGCCTTTGGGTACTGCCGTTTCATGCCGGCCAGGATACGCTGGGGTTCGGTTTCTCCAGTCAGCGCATGGCCCTCGGTTTCATTCAGCAAAAACCAGTCAACGCATGACAACGGATAGGAAAAAAGCGCCGGAGTAACGGGCGAGGGATTGAGCAGGAGGATCATGCCCTTTTGAACGGCCTTCTCCATGACAAG
>DVME01000008.1 GCA_018715175.1 Candidatus Limiplasma stercoravium | reverse complement strand
CAGGGCTGCCTGGACGCGGCGCAGCGGGGCCGGCGCGGGGAGTGCTACATCCTGTCCAACCGGCATTACGAAATCAAGGATATGCTGGGCATGGTGCGCACCAACGCGGGCGGGCGCAGGTTGCCGGTGCTGCCGCTGTGGATGGCGCGGGCCGCCGCGCCGCTTTTGGCCTTTGGCGCGAAGCTCCGTGGGCGCAGGCCCCTATACACGGCCTATTCGCTGCACGCGCTGGGCGACAACGACCGGTTTTCCCACGACAAGGCCACCATGGAGCTGCACTTTCGGCCGCGGGATCTGCGCCTGACCGTGCGCGATACCGTGGCGTGGCTGCGCTCGCAGGGCGTAGGCGTGAAAAACATCCGCCGCCGCCGCGCAAAAGAGTAGAAAAACCAGACAATTCATGCTATACTCATCTGGCATGGATACGTTTCCCAATCGACGGCCGGGGAGCGCAAACGCGCAGGGCTTTCCCCGGCCGCCGCATGTTTCACAAAAGGAGGGTACCCCCGTGAGTCAGCCGCAGTACGATCTCGCCTACCTTTCCGACCCGCGCGTGTTCGCCGTGGGCCGTCTGGCCGCCTTCTCCGACCACGACACGTACCTCAACGCCGCGGAAGCCTCCGCCGAATCCACATCCCTTAAGCGCAGCCTGAACGGAATGTGGAAGTTTCACTACGCCAAGCGCGTGGAGGAACGGCCGCAGGGCTTCTTCGCTTCGGATTACGACTGCTCCGCCTGGGACGACATCCGCGTGCCGGGCCACATCCAGATGACCTACGGCAAGCCCCAGTACACCAACACCGCCTACCCCTGGGACGGTCACGAGGGCATCGAAGCCCCGCAGATTCCTACGGCCTTCAATCCCGTGGGCAGCTACGCGCGCGCCTTCGAGGTGCCCCAGGCCTGGAGCGGCATGCGCGTGGTGCTGACCTTCCACGGCGTGGAAACCGCCTTCTATTGCTGGGTCAACGGCCGCTTCATCGGATATTCGGAGGACAGCTTCACCCCGGCGCATTTTGACATCACCGAGGCGCTCGTGCCGGGCGTCAACCGCCTGGCGGTGGAGGTGTATCGCTTTTCAACGGCTTCCTACCTGGAGGATCAGGATTTTTGGCGCTTCAGCGGCATCTTCCGCGACGTGGAGCTGTGCGCCTGGCCGGTGGCGCACGTTCACGACGTGTTCGCCCGGGCCGGCCTGGACGACGCCTACGTAAACGGCGAGCTGGAGGTCGACGTGGCCCTGGACCTGCCGCAAACCCCGGTAACGCTGATGACGGAACTGCTGGACGCGCAGGGCGAAACCGTGGTGCATCAGCTGTCGCCCGCCGAAGCGTCCATGACGGTCAGCGCCCATGTGGAGCGTCCCAGCCAATGGAGCGCCGAAACCCCCGCCCTTTACACCCTGCGCCTCACGCTGGTGAACAACGCGGGCGCACCCCTGGAAGTGGCCCAGACCCGCGTGGGCTTCCGCCGCTTTGAAATGAAGGACGGGCTGATGTGTCTCAACGGCAAGCGCATCGAGTTCAACGGCGCAGACCGCCACGAGTTTTGCATGGAAGCCGGCCGCAGCATCGCCCCGGAGCACATGCTCGAGGACTTGCGCACCATGAAGCGCCACAACATCAACGCCGTGCGCACCAGCCACTACCCCAACCAAACCCTGTGGTACAAGCTGTGCGACGAGTACGGCGTTTACCTCATTGACGAGACCAACCTGGAAACCCATGGCACCTGGGCCTACGACAACCGCGCCACCGCGCTGCCCGGCGACTATGAGGAATGGCTGCCGCCTGTGCTCGACCGCGCGCGCAGCATGCTGGAGCGCGACAAAAACCATCCCAGCGTGCTCATCTGGAGCTGCGGCAACGAGAGCTTTGGCGGGCGCAACCTCTACGAAATGAGCCAGTTCTTCCGCCAGCGCGACAAGACCCGCCTGGTTCACTACGAGGGCGTGGCCAACGACCGCCGCTACGAGCAGACCAGCGACATGGAAAGCCAGATGTACACCAAGGCGGCCAAGGTTCCCGACATGCTAGAGCGGTATCAAAAGCCCTTCATCCTCTGCGAATACGCGCACGCCATGGGCAACAGCGTGGGCGGGCTGCACAAGTATACCGAGCTTTTGGAGCGCTACGAGCGTTACCAGGGCGGCTTCATCTGGGACTATGTGGATCAGGCGCTTTTGACCACCGCGCCTAACGGCAAGCCGCGCCTGGCCTACGGCGGCGATTTTGGCGACCGGCCCACAGACCGCGACTTCTGCGGCAACGGCCTGGTGTTTGCCGACCGCACGCCCACGCCGCGCATGCAGGAAGTCAAGTACCTGTATCAGCCCGTGCGCATCACGCCCGACGACAGCGGCGTGACGCTGGAAAACCGGCACCTGTTTACCAATGCGTCGCGCTACGAGCTGCGCTTTGAGCTGCGGCTTGACGGCCAGACCGTGCAGCGCGGCCGGCTGGAGGATTTGGACGTGGCGCCCGGCGCCAAGCGGCGCTATGCGCTGCCGCTTGCGCCCCTGGAGGCAGACGGCGAGTATGTGCTGCATTGCGGGCTCTGCCTGCGCCAGCCCACCGCCTGGGCCGAAGCGGGCTACGAGCTGATGCACGGCGAATGCGTCGTCCGCCGCGGGGCGGCCAAAACCTGGCTCCCCGAGCGGGACTACGTTATCAGCACGGGCCGCGTGAGCACCGGCGCGCGCAGCGCCACGTTTGAGGCGCTGTTCAGCCGCGATGAAGGCGGGATGAGCTCGCTGCGCGACAAGACGGGGCGCGAGCTGCTGTGCACCCCGCCCGCGCTGAGCCTTTACCGGGCGCCTACCAACAACGACATGGGCAACCAGGACTTCCGCGCCGAATGCTTCTGGCACACCGCCAGCCTGTTCTCGCGCCCCACGCTTCTCAGCGCGCAGGAGGAAAACGGCCTGCTGGTCGCGCGTTTCCGCTATGCGCTTCCCTTGGAGCGCGCGGAAAGCATCGACGTGACCTACACCGTGCTGGGCAAGGGCCGCGTGCGCGTGGACATGGAATGGGCCGGCGCCGAGGGCCTGCCGGACATGGAGGCCTTTGGCCTGAGCCTGCGCCTGCCCCGCGAGCTGCGAAACGTGCGCTATTACGGCCTGGGCCCGGACGAAAACTATTCCGACCGTCTCAGCGGCGCTCAGCTGGGCCTGTTTGCCTACGACGTGGACGCCAACCTGACCCCCTATCTCCAGCCCCAGGAATGCGGCAACCGCGGCGGCGTGCGCTACCTGACCGTCACGGACGCATCCGGCTGCGGCGTGCGCGTGGACATGGTGGACAGCCCGCTGGAGATCAGCGTGCTGCCCCACAGCGCCCAGGAGCTGATGGCCGCGCGTCACCTGGACGAGCTGGGAGACCCGTGCTACACTTATTTAGATGTGGCTCTCAAACGCAAGGGCGTGGGCGGCGAGGACAGCTGGGGCGCGCCGGTACACCCCGAGTATCACATTCCCTCTGACCAGGCGCTGCGCCTGTCCTTCGTGCTCAGCGTCTGAAACGCTTGCGGCCATCGCCGGGCGGGAAGTTTGCATCGCGCTTGACAAACCGGGCCAACGCGGGTACAATACATGCTGTTGAGTGCCCGTAGCTCAGTTGGATAGAGCGTCAGACTCCGACTCTGAAGGCCGCTGGTTCGAGCCCAGTCGGGCATACCAAAACCCCCGCGAGGCCATGCCTCGCGGGGGTTTTCTCAGCCCATAGGGAGCTTTTACGCCCGGCCAGGCCGGATGCGCAAAGCCGCCACGCTGCAGGGCGGCAGCTGAAGGTCGACGCAGCCGTTTTCCACCCGGGCGTCCAGAAGCGCCGGGGCGACCCGCTGCTGGTCAAAGTCGTTAAAGGCGTCCATGGGGGCGCTCAGCACGCGGCCCGCAACCTCCTCGGCCTGGACGCCGCGCAAGGCGACATCCGCACAGGCCGAAGCGCTGAGGTTGGCCACGGTCACGGTAATCAGCCCGTCGGCGCTTTGCGAGGCGGAGGCGGACAGCTGGTCCAGCCGCCAGTCGCCCAGGCCGGTTGAGTCGCATTCCACAAAGCAGTCCACCTCGCGCGCGCCCTGGTGCTCGCGGTAGAGGTCGAACACGTGGTAGGTGGGCGTGAGCGTCATGCGCTCGCCCTCGGTGAGAATCACGGCCTGGAGCACGTTGACGGTCTGGGCGAGGTTGGCCATGACCACGCGGTCACAATGGCGGTTGAAGATGTTCAGCGTCAGCGCGGCGATCAGCGCGTCGCGCATGGTGTTTTGCTGATAGAGGAAGCCGGGGTTGGTGCCGGGTTCCACGTCGTACCAGGCGCCCCATTCATCCACAATCAGCCCTACGCGCCGCTGCGGGTCATAGCGGTCCATGATCGCGCCGTGGCGGGACACCAATTCTTCCATGCGCAGGGCGCGCACGAGCGTCTTGTAAAATTCCTCCGGGGTGAAGCGCGTGGCGCTGCCCTTGTGCTCCCAGTCGTCGCCGCACAGCGTGTAGTAGTGCAGCGTCAGCGCGTCCATAAACCGCCCCGCGCGCTCCATGAGCGTGGCTGTCCAGGAATAGTCGTCCGCGTTGGGGCCGCAGGCGATTTTGAACAGGCGGTTTTCGCCGTACTTGCGGCAGAACGTCGCGTACCGGCGGAACTCGTCGGCGTAGTACTCGGGGCGCATGTTGCCGCCGCAGCCCCAGCTTTCGTTGCCTACGCCCCAGTATTTCACGCCCCAGGAATCCTGGCGGCCGTTGGCGCGGCGGCGGCGCACCACGGACGAATCGCCGTCGCTGTTGAGGTATTCCACCCATTCGGCCATTTCGCGCACGGTGCCGCTGCCGACGTTGGCGTTGATGTAGGGCTCGCAGCCCAGTTGCCGGCACAACTCCAAAAACTCGTGCGTGCCAAACGAATTGTCCTCCACCACGTCGCCCCAGTTGGTGTTGACCATGCGCTTGCGGCCTTCCAGGGGGCCGATGCCGTCCTCCCAATGGTATTCGTCGGCAAAGCAGCCGCCGGGCCAGCGCAAGACGGGCACTTGAATGCGTTTGAGCGCCTCGACCACGTCGGCGCGCATGCCGTTGCAGTTGGGAATGGGGCTGTCCTTGCCCACGAACAGGCCCTGGTACACGCACCGTCCCAGGTGCTCGGAGAAGTGCCCGTAGATGTTTTTGTCAATGGTGCCCTTGCTTCGCGCGGGGTTGAGGGTAATGGTCGCCATGGGAATCCTCCTTTCGTATGGGCAAGGCTCAGCGCCTGCGCAGCACCGGGATGACGTCCAAAGGCGCGGGAACGCGCACGGTCTGCCCGCCCTCCAGGATCTCGCCGGTATCCACGTTTTCCCAGCGCCACCCGCCCGGCAGCACCACGTCGCGGCTGCGCGCGCCGGGCGTGAGCACGGGCGCCACCAGGTACTCCTCGCCGAACATGTATTGATCCTTCAGCCCGTCCAGGGCCGCCTCGCCAGGGAAAGCGTAAAACATCGCCCTTAGGAGCGGCGCGCCCGTCTCGTGGGCCTGGAGCATGAGGCCGCGCACATAGGGGCGCAGCGCCTCGCGGCGGCGCATGTACTTGACCAAAATGGGATACGCCTCCTCGCCGAAGCTCCACACCTCGTTATCGGCGCCGGAATTCAGGCAGGGGGTGCCGTCCGCGCGGAGCACGGGCTGCGCCGGCCGGCGGTCTCCATGCAGGCGCATCACGGGGCAGTAGCACGCCCATTGGAACCAGCGCACCAAAAGCTCGCGGAAGTCCGGGTCGTCCGGGTTGCCGCCGTGAAAGCCGCCAATGTCCGTTGTCCACCACGGGATGCCCGCAAAGCCCATGCTCAGCCCAGCGCAGACCTGCTTGCGAAAATCCTCCCAAGTGGACATCACATCGCCCGACCACACCAGCGCCCCATAGCGCTGGCTGCCCGCCCACGCGCAGCGCAAAAGGCACAGCGGCCGTTCCACGCCGCTGGCGCTAAGGCCCTCGTAAAAGCCGCGCGCATAGCGCTGGGGGTAAACGTTGCCCACCTGCTGGTTGCTGCCCAGGAAGTAGCGGTAGGCTTTGAAGTCGTAGGTGCCGTACTCCGGCTCGGCCTCGTCCAGCCAAAACAGCCGCACGCCCTTGTCAAAGTAATTTTGCTTGCACTTGTCCCACACATAGCGCCGTGCGCGCGGGTTGGTGGCGTCGAAGAACATGCTGTCCTCCACGAAGCGCATGCCGATTTGCTCGCCGTACTCGGCGCGAACCAGCAGCCCCTGTTGGAGCATCTCGGGGTAGTTTTCGCTGGTGAGCGCCACCTGGGGCCACACGCTGACCATCAGCTCGATGCCCATCTCCCTGAGCTCTCGCGCCATGCCCTGAGGATCGGGGAAGAACTCCGGGTCAAAGCGATAGTCGCCCATGCGCGGCCAATGAAAGAAGTCGCACACGATCACGTCGATGGGCAAACCCCGGCGCTTGTACTCGCGCGCCACGGACAAAAGCTGCTCCTGGTTCCAATAGCGCAGCTTGCATTGCCAAAAACCCAGGCCGTACTCGGGCATCAGGGGCGCAAAGCCCGTGGCGGCGGCGTAGTGCAGGCTGATTTCCCGGGGCGTGTCGCCGCAGGTGATCCAGTAATCCAACTGCCGGGACGAATCCGCCCGCCAGGTGGTGCGGTTTTCGCCAAAAGTCACCTCGCCGATGGCCGGGTTGTGCCACAAAAAGCCATAGCCGAGGCTGGAAACCGCAAAGGGCACGCTGGCCTGCGAGTTGCGGTGCGCCAGTTCCAGGGTGCAGCCCTTCCAATCCACGCGCTCCTCCTGATACTGGCCCATGCCCCAGATGCGCTCGCCGGGCTGTCCTTCAAAGGTCTGCACAATGGCGTAATCCCCGCCCAGGTGCGGCTCGTAGCGGCGGCTGGACAGGGCCAGGGCATTGGCCACGGCGGTTTCGCTAAGCAGCGTTTCGCCGCGCTGGTTCAAAAAGCGAAGCCGCGCGTGCTTTTGCCATCCGTCCAGCTCCACCACAGCCGTCAGCCGTCCGCAGCGAATGCTGGCGCGCTCCTGGCCCAGGACGATTTCCACGTCGCCGGCGGGCTGGGGATCCATCAGCGCCCACCGCGTATCCTCGGGCTCGCGCATCAGGGCCGCGCACACGCGCAGGCTGTCCTGCCCCCAGGGAGTCAGGGTGAGCGTTTCGCCGCGGTTGCGCCATACCAATTGTTGTCCGTTTTGCTCAAAGGGGTTCATGGCGTTCCTCCTTTCGGTTGATCGGCCAAACATTCCACGCAATAATCGCCCGGCCCCAGCGTGAGGCGCCCCTGCGCAAGCGCCGCCGGCTTGCCGTTGAGCACAAGGCGCGCCGGAGGTTCGGGGGGGATAAAGTCCGCTTCGCAGTCAAAGGGCACGCGGATATCGTACGTCACGCCTTGCGGCGTGCGCCGCCAGCCGCAGGCGTACAGGCCCGAGGCGGATTGATATTCGCACCGTGCCCAATCCAGCCGCGCGTCCGTGTGCGGCGCAATGCGGGCGCGCCGAAAGCCGGGCTGCGCCGCGTTGAGCCCGCACATGTCGCGGTACATCCATTCCACCACCGAGCCGTAGGCGTAGTGGTTCATGCTGTTCATGCCCGTGTCGCTGACCAGGCCGTTGGGCAAAACGCTGTTCCAGCGCTCCCATACGGTGGTGGCGCCCATGTTGACCTCGTAAAGCCAGCTGGGATAATCCTCGTTGAACAGCAGCGTGTAGGCCACGTCCGCCATGCCGTTTTGCGTGAGCGTGCGCATGAGGTGATAGGTGCCCACAAAGCCCGTGTCCAAATGCCACCGCCGCTCTTGCAGGCGCCGGCGCAGATCCTCGCGCAGGCGTTGGCGCGCATTTTCGGGCGCCAAATCCAGGGCCAGGGCCAGCACCAACGCCGTCTGCGTGGACTGCGCAAGGCGGCCTGTGGGGGTGAAAAACTCCTGGCCAAACGCCTCCCGAATCTCGTCGGCCAGCGCCTGGTAGCGCCCGGCCTCCGCCTCCAGGCCCAGCGCCCGCGCCGCCTGCGACGTAAGAAGCGCCGAACGGTAATAATACGCCGACGCCACAAAGTAGGCGTCCGTACCGCCAAAGGGCGATTCGCGGTCGGGGTTGTCCAGCGCCAGCCAGTCGGCAAAGTGAAAGCCGCACATCCACAGCCGACGCCCGCCGCAATGCGTCTCGTCCTGGCGGCGAATCCAGTCCGTCCACAGGCGCATGTTTTCATAGTGGCGGCGCAGCATGTCGCGGTCGCCGAAGAACTGGTACAGCGTCCAGGGAATGCCCGTGGCCGCGTCGCCCCAGACGCAGGAGCCAAAGGCGTCGGGCGTCTGGCCGCGCTGACGCGCCGCCTGATCCAGCGCGTCGGGCACCACGTGCGGCACCGCGCCGTCCAGGGCGCGCTGCTCCAAAAGCATGTCGTACAGGTACTTGTCCAAAAACGCCGGCGTATAAAGGTGAAAGCTCGCCGTGGGCGCAAACACGTGCGCGTCGCCGGTCCAGCCCAGGCGCTCGTCGCGCTGCGGGCAGTCGGTGGGCACGTCCACAAAATTGCCCAGCTGCCCCCAAAAGGCGTTTTGAATCAGGCGGTTGACCTTGGGGTTGGACGTCTCCAGCCGGCCGGTGCATTCCAAGTCCGAATGCACCACGCAGGCGGCAAAATCCTGCGGGGATACCTGCGCCGGCCCTTCCACCTTTACGTAGCGAAAGCCGTAAAAGGTGAAGTGCGGCCGCGCCACCGCCGGCGTTCCGTCGGAAACGTAGCGGTAGGCTTGCTTGGCCGAACGCAAATTGTCCTGGTAAAAGCAGCCGTTTTGCAGCAGCTCGCCGTAAGCCAGGCGCAGCTCGCCGTCCCGGGGCAGCGCCACGCGCGCTTCCACCCAACCGGTCATCACCTGGCCAAAATCCAATACGCGCTCGCCCTTGGGCGTCACGATCAGCTGGGCAACCGGCAGGCGGCGGCACACGCGCAACGGCGGCGAAAGCCTGTCCTGCGTCTCGCCCGCCGGCGCATCCACCAGCACGGCCGCCGCCTCCGCGCCCGGGGCTTGCAGGCGGGCGTCGTAGGTCTCGCCGTCGTAAATGCCGCTTTCCAGCACCGGCGAGGGACGGCAGCGCCAGCTTTCGTCCGTGCCCAGCACCCACTCCGTGCCGTCGGCGTATTCCACCCGCAATTCCAAAAGCAGCTGCATGCGGTCGCCGTAAAGCGCTTTGGCCCCTTCCACATAGGTGAAGCGCCCCTTGTACCAGCCGTTGCCCAGCAGCGCCTCCAGCCGGTTCTCGCCCGGGCCCAGCAGCGCGGTCACGTCGTAGGTCTGGGTTTGCAGCCACAGGCCGTAGTCGTTGTAAAACGGCGCCAGCACCTCGTCGGAGGCGGGCCGGCCGTTGACCGACAGCTCGTACAGCCCCAGGCCCACGGCGTACACCCGCGCCCGAACCGGCTTTTCCCGCAAGGAAAAGCCGCGCGAGAAAAGGGGATGCACGTCCTTGTCAAAGGGCGCGGCAATCCAGCGCGCCGCCCAGGGCTCGCCGCGCTTGCCGGTTTCCAACCAGGCCAGCTCGCTCCAGGCGCTTTCGCCGCTGTCGGCCATCACCTGCACCCGCCAATGGTAGCGCGTGCGCGGCGCGAGCGTCACCGGCGGCGCAAAGCCCAGGCCGTTCAGGTCGGCGCGTTCGCCGCTGTCGTAGACGGGAGACGAAACATCCCCGTCTACGAACCATTGCACGCGAGCGGCGCGGCAGCGGCCGGTTCCCTCGGCCGTCCAGGTCAGCACCGGCCGCTCCAGCCGGTATCCCAAAGGGTTTTCCACATGATCCGCGCGAAGGTGGGTGATGCGCATGGCAAGCTCATCCTCAGCGATTGTTGTCAAAGGCGTTTCAGGGCGTAAGAGGCGGTTCGGCGCGGGGGGCGGCTTCGGGCAAGGGCGGGAGGTCGCGCAGGTCGGACAGGCCGAAATGCTCCAAAAACCGGTCGGTGGTGCCATACAGGATGGGCCTTCCCAGCGCTTCCTTGCGTCCCACCTCGCGGATGAGCCCCTTGCTGAGCAGGGATTGGATGGAATAATCGCACTTGACGCCGCGCACCTGCTCGACTTCGCCGCGGGTGGCGGGCTGGCGGTAGGCGATCACGGCCAGGGTTTCCAGCGCCGCCTGCGAAAGGCTTTGGCGCTGCACGGGCTGAAGCAGCCGCTCCACATAAGGCGCGTAAACGGCGCGGGTTTCCAGGCGCACATGGTCGCCGTAGCGCTTGAGCGCAATGCCGCGGCCCTCCAGGTCGCGTTCCAGGGCTTCCACGGCGGCCATGGTTTCCAGCTCGCCAAGCTCCAAGGCGCGGGCCAGGTCGCCCAGGGCCACCGGCTCCCCGGCGACAAACAGGATGGCCTCCACGATGGCCGCAGCCTTTTCACGCTCCATGGTCGGCTTCCTCCTTCCGGCTTCCCGGCATCAGCCAGATATCGTCAAAAACGGCGGCTTGACGCACATGCGCCCGTCCCAGCTTGAGAAGCTCCAAAAGGGCCAGAAACAGCGTTACGACTTCCTCGCGGTTCGGCGCGGAGCTGAACAGCTCGCAAAAGCGGGCCCCGCCCGTTTTGAGCCGGCGCTGGATGTCGCGCATGCAGCCCTCCACGGTATGGCTGTCGCGGCGGATATCGCTCAGGCGCAGCTCCGTCTCCTGCGGCTGGGCGGGCTTGCGGTTGGCCACGCGCACAAGCGCCTCCCACAGCGCCTCCAGCGTCAGCCCGTCCAATTCCAGGGAAGGCGGCGGCAGGGGATATTCCTCGGGCAGCTTGCCAAAAACCTGCAAAGCCGCCTTTTCAAAGCCGGCCATGCTTTTGGCGCTTTCCTTGAAGCGCTGGTATTCCTCCAGGCGGCGGATGAGCGCTTGCTCGGGGTCCTCGCCGCTTTCGGGCGGCGGCTTGGGCAGGAGGCGGCGGCTTTTGATTTCCACCAAAAGCGCGGCCATGGCGATGAATTCGCTGGCCTCGTCCATATCGAAATCGGGCGCGCTTTGCACGGCCTGGACGTACTGCTCGGTGATTTCGCTGACGAAGATGTCCTTGAGGTCGATGCGCGCCTTGCCCACCAGGTGCAAGAGCAAATCCAGCGGCCCGTCGAACTGCCGCAGATGAATGGTAACGGCCATCAGCTCTGCCCTGCCATCCACAAAAGCGCGGAAAGCACGGCGTTTTCCGCGCCGTCGATAGCGGCGCTGAGCACGCCGGTGAGCGCGCCGCTGAAACACAAAATCATGAGCGCCGCCTGCGCCACGCGAAAGGCCTGGCCGTTAAGCGTCAGCCGTCCGCGCAGGATCAGGTCGTTCAAGATGTGAAACCCGTCCAGCGGCGGGATGGGAATGAGGTTAAACAGGCCCACGGAGAGGTTCATGGTGGCAAACATCAGCAAAAAGCGCTGGATGTACTGCACCCAGGGATAGCGCATGAGGTCGGTATACTGGGCGCCGGCGCCGCTGGTAAGCACCGCGTAGCCCACCCCGTCGGAGGCGATGAGCTCCCGGGCGCCGTAAAAGCGGATGACGTCGGGCTTCCAAAGCAGGAAATTGAAAAACACCGCCAGGCCCAGGCTGAGCAAAAACAACGTCAGGTTGACCGTGACGCCCGCGACGCTCACCAGTACATCGTCGCGGCGCAGGCGGCGAAAATTGCGAGGATTCACGGGCACGGGGCGGGCCCAGCCAAAGCCCAAAAACACCAGGCACAGCGTGCCAAGCGGGTCGAGATGGCGGCGGGGATCCAGCGACAGGCGGCCCAGCATCTTGGCCGTGGGGTCGCCGCAG
Source organism: Candidatus Limiplasma stercoravium (assembly GCA_018715175.1). Lineage (GTDB taxonomy): Bacteria > Bacillota > Clostridia > Christensenellales > Aristaeellaceae > Limiplasma > Limiplasma stercoravium. The sequence continues at coordinate 4,623 of DVME01000008.1, read as the reverse complement.
CGCAGGGCCACATAGCCGTGCGCGACTTCGTGCAAAATCAGCGTCAGCAGCACGCAAACCGCGAAATAGAGCAGATACACCACAAAACCCAACGGATCGGCCCGGAGCCATTCGCCCATGGCCTGAAGCCGGTTGATGATGCCCAAGCGCGCTTCCCTCCTTGCTTGCGCCCCGGACTACGGGGCAAACCGATTATACTCCGGCCTTGGGCCCTTGGCAAGCGTCCAGCCTTTGCAAATAGCGCTCAAAGTTGCGCCCGGCCACATCTTGGACGAGGCGGCGTCCAAAGCCGCGCTTTTCCAGGTGCGCCAGCAGCGCCGGCACGTCCCCGGCGTTATTCAGCCCCAGGGGATGGGCGTCGATGCCGTCAAAGTCGCTGCCCAGGCCCACATGTCCCTCGCCGCCCAATTCGCACATATGCGCGATGTGCCGAGCCACCGTGTCCAGGTCGGCGCGGGCGTCAGGGCTGAGAAAGGCGGGATAGAAGTTGACCCCCACGAAGCCCCCCGCGTCAAAAAGGGCGCGAAGCTGGCCGTCGTCCAGGTTGCGCGGATGGGGACACAGGGCGTAGGCGCAGCTGTGGGACGCCAGGGGCGGCGCCTGACCGTCCAAAACCTCCCAAAAGCCCGCGCGGTTAAGGTGCGACACGTCCAGCGCCATGCGCGCCCGGCGCATGCGCGCGACCATCTGGCGGCCCAGCGCCGTCAGCCCGCCGTCATCCGAGCGTACCGCGGGCACGGCCAGGCCGTTTTCGTTGTTCCACACAAGCGCCGCCATGCGCACGCCCAGCCCCGCCAGGCGATCCACCTCGGCCGGGTCGCCCCCGAAGGCCTCCCCGCCTTCCACGCTTAACAGCACGTTGGGCGCGTCCGCCGCCGCTTCCTCCAGGCGCGTGATCTGCCGGAAGCCCTGCGCTTTCAGGCGCGCAAGCATTTGAAGCTCGCGCTCAACCACGTTGGGGCGCTGCTCCATGCCGCCGGTGGGCACAAAAAGCGCCAGCGTCTGCACCCGCACGTCCGCGCTTCGTCGCAGGTGCTCATAGGTGACGTCCAGGGGCGCGTTTGGGTCGCGCCGGGGCGACTGCATGGCCCACAGCGTATCGGCATGCGTGTCGCAAATCAGCATGGCGTTACTCCAATTCGCCGTAGCGGGCGCTGGGGGTGAGGTCGTACAAAACGCGCGTAATGCCCGGCGCTTCCTTGCGAATGCGCTCCGACGCGCGCTCCAGCACGTCAAAGGGAAGCCGCGCGGCGTAGGCGTTGCCCTGCGCGGGCTGCAACGCGCGCAGCACCGCCACGTACGTCCCCGGCTGCTCGGGATTGGACGTGAGGGTGGCGTAGTACTGCCACAGCCGCTTTTCATGCCCGCCCTGGCGCACTTCCTCGGAAAAACAGGCGTCCGCCGTGCGCAGCAAATCCAGCCGCTCCTGCGTTACCGGCCCGATGATACGCAGCGCCAGTCCGCTGGAGGGAAACGGCCGGCGGCCCGTAATGGACGCCGGCAAGTCCAGCGCCGTGGCCAGGCGGCGGATTTCGTCCTTGAACAGGTCGCGCGCCGGCTCGCACACGCTGAGAGTGCCCCCGCTCCTGGCCAGCACAATCTGAGCGCTGGGCGAAAAGCCAAACAGCGCGTCGTTGAAATTCGTGCCCATGACCACGCAGGAAATCTCCGGGTCATAATCCAGCTGCTTGACCAGCATCTGCGTCATCAGCTGGGAGGCGATGCGCTCCTTGTCGTTTTCGTTTGTTACGCCGTTTAAGGCGTGCAAAAACGCCTCATGCGCGTCCACGTGCGCCACCACCAGGCCCAAATCCCGCATCAGGGTATCCAGCACCTTTTGCGGTTCGTCCCGGCGCATCAGGCCCGTATCCACAAACAGGCAGATCAGCCGCTCGCCCACGGCGAGGCTGGCAAGCCGGGCGCATACGCAGCTATCCACCCCGCCCGACACCGCGCACAGCACGCGGCCCGCGGGCGCGGCCTGGCAGATGGCGTCCACGGCCCGGCGGATGATGGCCTCCTCCGTCCAGGAAGCGCTGACGCCGCAGAGGTTGAGGGCGAAGTTTTCCAGCATTTGCGCGGCGTCCGGGTCGTTGCGCTCCATGGGATATTGCAGGGCGTACAGCGGCCACGCCGCATGCGCAAAGCCGATGACCTGCTCCGTGGCCGTGGCCAGGGGCAAAAGCGTCTCGGGCAAACGCAGCTGGCGCACATCCCGCAGCACGCGCTCGCCGCCGGAAATGCCCGTAAAAAGCGCGTGATCGCCGAGGCTGAGCGTGACCGCGCCGCGCTGCGAAACGCTGCTTCCCACTTCTCCGCCCAGGCACGCGCACAGCGCCGCCGCCACGCCGCCCAGCGCCAGCGTTGGAACGCCGGCCTGCGCAAAGCCCTGCGCCAAGGCGCAAAGCGCTTGCGAGCCGTCCGCATCGCCCGCCGTCACCACACCGGCGGGGCCCATGGCCAGCGCGGTTTCCACGCCGGTCTCCGGATCCACCGGCGTGCAATGAATCTGACGGCAGCGCAGCGTGCGCGCAACCAGCCCGCTCAATGCGGGCGAGGTGCTAAAGACCAGCACGGTGTTTTGCATGAGAACCTCCTTGCGCGGGACGGGCCCGCGTATGCTCCATCAAACAAGGTATCATTCTCCGCCGCGGCATAAAAACCCTTCCCGCCTGAGCGCGGCGAAGAATTCCGCAGGAGGGGTTCGACAGGTTTTTACATTCTTTACTTTGCGCCCATGCAGTCCCAGGCGCGCCGTCCAACGTCTTTATGAGAAGCGGCGCGGGAAAACAAGGGGTTGTAGACTGGCGCGATTATTGGTATAATAAGCATTGGCGTATGCACAGACGAGTTTGATCCGCGCCCGATGGGGCGCTTTGGCAAGGTGGAAGGAACCGTATACGCGACGCAACCAAGGATAAGGAGTGCGAGACTTTGAGCGATTTCAACCGCAGCAATCAGGAGCCAGGCGCCCCCGTGCGCCACAGCCGCGCCAAGGACGGCAGCGCGCGTTCCAAGCGCCCCACCTCCGCGCCCGCTCCGACCGGCAGCTTTCTGACGCAGGAACCCGCGCCTTTGGGCGCCGAGACGCAGCAGGGCGGCGTGCCGCTGTTTTCCGAGGAAGGCGAGGACTTCCGCGCCTTTGGCGACGAAGCGCCCACCCGTGTGGGCCGGCCCGTGTCCGCACAGATGGTGAACCGGCACACCACCGTGTCCCCGGTCAAACCGGCGCCCAAAGCTCCTGCGGAGCCGGCGCCCAAAGCGGAGGCGCCCGAGCAGCCGCCTGCGCAATCCCCGCGCCGCCGCAGCCGCGCCGCCGAGCGCGCCGAGCAGCCGCAGACGCCGCCCCAGGCGGCGCAAGCCCCGGCCGCACCGCCGCGTACACGCGCCGCCGCGCCGGATTTTGATCCCTTCCAGGCAGGCGACAGCGAAGCGCCCGTGCGCCGTCCCGCGGTGCCGGGCGGCCGGTATACGGGCGCGCGCACGGCCATGCCCGAAGGCGGCGTGCAGCGCCGGCCGGGGGCGCAGCCGCGTCAGACGCCCACGCCCCTGCAACAGCCCGTCGAGGGCGGCCCGCGCCGTCAGGCCATCCCGCGCCCCGAACCGAGCGTTTATGAAGAGCTGAGAGAGACGCCGCGCTCGCCCGTACACGCGCCGCGGCCCGATATGCCCAACGAGGCGTACGGCGAGGAACCCATGGACGACGGACGCCCGCCTCGCGGCCGCGCGGCGCTCAAGATCGTGGCGGCGGTGGTTCTGGCGCTGGGCGTGCTGTTGGCGGCGGTGTGTCTGCCCGGCTGGGAAAGCATGGACGGCGCGCTGCCCGCCGCCATCGCGCCGGTCAAAAGCGCGGTGGTGTCGGCGTTTGAGAGCGTTAAACTCCTCATCGTGCCCCAGGAGGATCCCATTACCAGCTTTAGCGCGACGGCGACGGAATCCGTCGCTCCGGCGCATGTCATCTTTACCGTGCAGACCTCCAAGACCATTACCGGCCTGAGCATCGTCGACGACGAGGGCCGTACCGTTTACGAGGCCGCCTACGCGCAGGATGCGCAGGACGTGATTTCCAACAGCAACGCCCTGCTGTGGACGCCCAGCTATGTGCTGGAGGAAGGCTATCAGGGCGGATTTACCGCCTACGCCACCCTGCGCGACGGCACCCGCAGCGAAGGCGTGCGCGCGCTGACCACCATCAACGTGGCCCAGCCCGTCCCCGACCTGCCCCCGGTGACAGCCTTTGCGTGCGATACCTCTGTGTCCGAGCTGCCCGCCGGGATCACCTTTACCGTCACGACGTCCAATCAGGTATCGGGCGTGCGCGTGGTGGACGGCACCAGCGCGACCGTGGCAGAGCTGTTCTATGGCGTCTCTTCGCAGACAGGCAGCGTGGCCGAAAGCGGCGACACCCGCGTGTGGACGCTGTCGGCGGATGTGACGGAGTCCTACGTCGGCGCCTATCACGCTCAGTACCAGACCGAGGACGAGCTGAACTTCACGCCCTCGGGATTCAGCGTGGAGGTTGAGCTGGGCGCCGGGCCCTCGTTGGTCTCCGAGCCGCCGGTCACCCCGTCGCCCTCGCCCAGCCCGTCTCCCAGCCCCAGCCCGTCGCCTTCTCCCAGCCCA
>DVME01000093.1 GCA_018715175.1 Candidatus Limiplasma stercoravium | reverse complement strand
ACCCACCGCGCATGTCGCTGGGTTCGGAAGGCAGCTCGGAGGGCTGCGGCCCTCCGAACCTCCCAGAAGGTTTTTTGACAGTCTGAGAGCCCGCCGTCAGGCGGGCTCTTTTGCAGGAAGGAACGCCGCGCGCTCAGCGCTTGCCGTCTTCGACGCTGACAAAACCCAGCGCTTCGATTTCCTGAAAACCGCACAGCTCCAGCTCGCGCCGCAGCTGCGCGTGCGTGGTTGCGCCCTCATGCACCATAAACACGACGTTTCCGGCGGCCTTGACCTGCCGCAGCGCTTCTTCGCTGTTTTGCATCAGGTCCGCGGCAAAAGCGCCGGGGCAGGCCGCAGCCAGCGCCTCGGCCAACGCCGCCAGCTTGCCGTCCTGCCAGTCGGCGCACACGGCCACGGACGGGCGGTTCAAAAGCGCCAGCAGCGCGCCCGCATAGGAGATGTCGCAAGCCGGGGGCAGGCCGGAAGTAACGAGGCGCCGCGCCAGCGCGTTCAAACCGTGCGGCTTGCGCCGCTCCTCCGTCAGCCGCGCCACCAGCGTCAGGCGGTAGCCATGGGTGATGACTTCCAGGCTGCGCAGCCGCGGATCCGTGTAAAACCGCAGGAACCACAGCCCCAGCCACAGGACGCCGCCTAGCAATACGCCCAGAATCACGCGCTTGGGAAGGCTTTCCGGGGACTCGGGAATGCCATGGTACCATGACAGCAGATCGCCGTCGGGCAAAAGCCCGGCCAGGAATACCTCATTGTAGAAATCCAGTTTTTTCTCTGAAAATCCGTTGATGACCGAGGAAGCGCTCGACAAATTCTCGTTGAGGGCCGTCTGCGCATTCTGTTGGGAGGTTCTCACCCCGGGGTCGTTGGTGAGGATCTCGGCGCGCTTGTACAGATTGAGTTGCGAACCTTCAAACAGCGCGGCGTTTTCCGCTTGCAGCCGCTTGACATAGGCTTGAATCACGTCCAGCAGCGAAGCGCACGAGGCTTCCTCGGGCGCCAAAACCTGAAATTGAAGCATGGCCCCGCGCCGGTATTCCTCCGCAAGGATGCCATAGGCGTCGGCTTCGTCCACCGACAGGCCCGCGGATAGCAGCTCGCGCACATAGCGCGGCTCCAGCCCGCCTAAGACCGCTCCCAATTCGTCCAACAGCGCGGCGTCGTCCACGATTCCCGAAAGAAACGTGCCCAGCATGCGCACGTCGCCCCCGGCGACCAGGTAGTAGTGCAGTTCGCCCTCGTAAAGCGCGTCCGGATCCAGCCGCATAAGCAGGGAGTCGTTCTGGTACGCCAATTGCCGCCGGTATTCCTCGGTGGCTGCGGCGGCGGTTTCCATGGCGCTGAGGTCGTCCAGGGTGACGCCCGCGGCGCGGACGGCTTCGCTTGCGGCGTCCAGCGGCGCGGTGGGCTCGGCCTGCAAAAAGGTGAGGCCCACCAAGGCCAAAACCGCCGCCAATACCATGGCGGCCAAAGATTTCCATCGAACCAGCAAATAGGCAAACAAGTCTTTCAGATCAATGGTCGTGCGCGCGTCTTCTATGGTGGGCGGCTGATAAGCCATGCTGCCCTTCCCTCCCTTAAATGTAAAATCACTTCATTTTATTGTAACAAACTTCGGGATAAACTGTCAAGAAATCCGGGCGTAACAGCTGTAAAACCAAACCATAACTTGAAAAAATACCGCCGGATGTGGTATGCTCAAAGACGGATCGCCGGTTTGGTCAAGGAGGGAACGCCATGAAACGTCTGATATGCCTGGCGGCGCTGTGGGCCGTCATGGGCCTGCCGCTGGCGGCGCAGGCGCAGGAAACCGTCTCCACCTACGAGCAGTTCAGCCAGCGCTATGCCGAAAACCTGAGCTTTATCAATCAAAATGTGGGCGGCTACTTGCTGCCGCTGACCTTTACCCAGGAGTGGGACGAGCAGGGCCGCCTGGTTTACCAAGCCGGCAACGAGATGCTCAGCGCGAGCGTGCGCCTGGATGGGGCCGCCACGAACGTGGAGCAATGCCAAATCACGCTGACGGCGCCGCTGGACATGGCCTATGGCGATAGCCAATACGAGCTTTTCGAGGAAGCGGGCTACCACAGCTACGCTCTGCTGATGGCCATGAGCGCCCAGGCGGAGCCTGCGTCGCGGTACGCGCTGGTGGAAAGCGTCAATGACGGCCTGGCGCTAAGCGACACCTATACCCAGACGCTGGACGCCTACACGCTGACGTGCTGGCGTTTGGAGCAGAGCGTCACGCTGCAGCTTTCCCTGGGCGTAGGACAGATGGAGAACAAAGAGGGCGGCCTGCAAGGGTAATGCGGCGGCGCTTGGGCGCATATCCTCTCCCCAAACGGAGAAGGAGGCCCGCCCATGGAAGCCATACGCCGCCGGCTGGTGATGCTCAAACCCATGACTGCGCACGCGAGCGGACATGCGCGGCTGGAGGCTGCGCAGGACGGCGTGGAGGCGTTGGTTCAGGCGCGGGGGCTGCGCGCGGCCCAAGGCCGCGCCTATGCGCTGGACGGTGCGGGCGCGGCGCGGGAGCTGGGCGCCGCGGAGGTAAACGCCCGGGGGGAATGCACGGTGTCGGCGCGGCTTGCCTGGCCGTTGTCGCGCGTGCGCGCCATTGCGGTGCTGGACGGTGCAACCCGGCCGGCGCCGCTGCTTTTGGGGCTGTGCGGCGGCGCCCAGGACGTGGAGTCCATGCGCGGCGCGGTGCTGGCGCTGTGCCGCCGCTTGGAACCCGCACCGCCGCCCCAGCCCCAGGCCGAACCCGAACCCCAGGCCGAGCCTGAACCGCAAGCCGAGCCTGAACCCCAGGCCGAGCCTGAACCGCAGGCCGAGCCTGAACCCCAGGCCGAACCGACCTGCGCCTTTGCGCTGCCCCTCGCTGCGTCCCCGGAACCGGCGGAACGCTTGCCCGGCTTGGCTTGGCCGCCTGCCTTTTCAACGCTGGCGCCGCTGTTTGCCAAGGGCATGCCCTGCGCGCCCTTCGACCTTCCGGGCTGGCGCTTCGTTCGCGCCAAGGAAGGGCTGTACGTGGGCTACTGGCAGGAGGACGCGCGGGTCAAGCGAGTGGCCTACGCGGTTTTGGGCGATGCGCCGCCCGGCGCGTCCTACCGTCCGGTTGCGGGCCGCGACGGGCAGACCTATCAGGTGCTGTGGCAGCGCGTCCCGTAAAGATAATGAAGCGGCGCTCATCGCGCCGCTTCGCTAATCCGCTTGACTCGCAGGGTAACGATTTTGAACGGCCCCAGCGCCACCGTGTGCTCGCGCCCCAGGGAAGGCTCGCCCAGCGTCTCGCGCTCGTCCAGGCTGACCGGCGTGACCTCTGCCGGCCAGGGCAGGCGGAGCGTGGCGGTTTCGGTCAGGCGCAAGCTTTCGTACAGGCGAAGAATCATCCCGTCGCCGTCGTCGGCGGGCTTGAGGGTTTCCAGTATTGCGCCCCGCCCGGTTACGCGGGGCGTTTCGGCGCCGCTGCACCGGCCCGGCAGCACGGCGACGGGCTGGTTAAGGCAGGCCGCTGCCTCGGCGACCCGCGCCTGCGCGAAGGGTACGGCGAAGGGATAGAGCGCGTAGGCGATGTCGTGCACGCCGCGGTCGCAGGTGTCGTCGGGCACCAGCGGCGCGCGCAGCAGCGTCAGCGACATCGCGCCGCGCCCGGGGCCGATGCCGTAGCAGCCGTCGTTGAGCAGGGCCAATCCGCGCCCTTCCTCGCATAAGGCGCTGAAACGGTGCTGGCAGACCTCGTAGCGATCCGCCGCGAAGGGATGCGAGGCGTGGGCCGGCCGGCCGACATAGCCGAATTGCGTTTCGCTGAGCAGCTCGTCGGATTGAAGGTTGGTGCAAAACCACACCTTGAGCAGCCGGTGACGTTCGCGCCAGTCCACCCGCGTGATGAAATCCACGCGCGGGCTGCCGGCGCGCAGGAGGATACGCTGGGTGGCGACGCTTTGGCCAAACGTGCGCTCCACGACGATTTCGGCCGCATGGCCGTCCGCGCGCGCCAGGCTTGCGCGGGCGGCAAAGGCGCTGGGCAGTTCGCAGCGCTCATAGGTGCGGCTGAGCTCCCAGGCGTCGTAGGAGGGGTTGACGTCCTGGTACAGCCGCCAGTCGTTGAGGGCCCCGCCTTGAGCCACCCATTCCATGCCCTCCCGCGCCAGCGATACGATGCGTCCCTCACGATCCACGCGCAGGCGCAGCAGGCCGTTGTCCAACGCAAACCCGTCCGCGTCCTCCCGGGCGCACACGCCCTCCGGCCCCGGCTCTTGCGGGGCGTTGAGGGCTTCCAGCGGCCCCAGGCGCGCAAAAACCTCCCGGCCGTCGGGCAGGGCGACCCATTCGCGCCGCTCGACCGGCAAGGGATTGACCAGCGTCCAGGCGTCCTGCGCGGGCCGGATGCCGTAAAAGCGCGCGCGCAGGCGTTGCAGCAGGGGCTGCAGGCCGGCGGCCGCCTGTGAAAGCGCGGCCTCCGCCTCCTGATGCACCCGCGCGATGCCCACCCCGCCCATCACGTCGTGAAACTGATGCAAAAGCAGGGTTTTCCACGCCGGGCGCACGTCCGCCGCGCCGCCGTCCGTCAGCGCCAGCAGCGCCTCGGCTTCCCCCAGCGCCTGCTCCAGCCGCCGCGCCAGGGCCTTGGTTTTGCGCTGGGCCGTGTAGCAGCCCCGGTGCCAGGCCAGGTACAGCTCGCCCACCCAGCGGTTGTTTACTTCGCCCAAGCCTTCAAAAAACGACCGAAGGCTGGCGTAGCGCGTGCGCGGGACGCCTTCCAGGTCTTCCAGCCGCCGCACGGCTTCCAGCATGTCGCGCGTGGCCCCGCCGCCGCCGTCGCCGTGGCCGAAGGGAAACAGCATGCCGCTGATGTCCCGCTTCTGCACCCGGTCGCGCTCCCAGCGCCGGTGCAGCTCCGAAGGGCAGGGATAGCAATTGCTGCGAAAGAACATGTGCGAAAGCACCGTGGAGCCGTCCAAGCCTTCCCATAGGAAGTTCTGGTAGGGGAAGGGCTGGCATTCGGGATCCTGGCGCAGGAGTTTTTGCGTGGCGAAATAGCGCACCCCGCACCCGCGCAAAATCTGCGGCAACGCCGCCGAAAACCCAAACGTGTCCGGCTGCCACGCCACCATGCTGTCCACGCCGCATTCGCGGCGGAACCACTCGCGCCCGAGCGTGAGCTGGCGGATAAGGCTTTCGCCGGAGGGGAGGTTGCAGTCGCACTCCACGTAGAACGCGCCGTCGGGCAGCATGCGGCCCTGGCTTACGGCGTCCAGCACCCGCGCGTACGTCTGGGGATGATCCTCCTGGAGCCACTCCAGCAGCGCCGGCTCGCACAGGAGAAAGCGGTATTCGGGATACGCCTCCATGAGCGACAGCTGCGTAGAGAGCGTGCGCGCGATTTTGCGGCGGGTTTCCTCCGCGGGCCACAGCCACATCAGGTCGATGTGGCTTTGCCCGATCAGGTGCATCAGGGGCGCGCTGGAGCCGTTGACGCATGAAAGCGCGCCGCGCAGCGCCTCCCGCCCGGCGGCAAAGTCGGGCCGCGGCGCTTCCAAATCCACAACGCGCGTAAAGGCGTCCAGCGCGTCGGCCACGCGCTGCGCGCGTAGGCTGTTGTCGGGCAGCACGCGCAGCAGATCCCACAGCACTTCCACGTCCACCCAAAGCTGGTAAGCCGTTTCATCCACGGCGCAGAGGCGCGAGGCGCGCACGGTGCATTGGGCCGCGGGCGTGGGCGGCAGGGCCGGACGATCCGGCGGACAGGGCCCAATGTTCTCCAGCCTTGGCCCGTGGCCGGCGTAGCTTTCCACGGCGATTTCGCCGCCGGAGGCGTCCACCGTCACGTAGGGATGCTCCCGGTCCACCGCACCCACGGGCTGGCCGTTGAGGTAGACCAGCTGCTCGCCGCCCACGCCCGAAAACAGCGCCAGCCGGCCCGAAAAGGCCGGCAGCGTGGTAAAAAACCAACCGTATTCCCATTTCCCGCCCCAGGTGTCGCCGGGGGCAAAGGGCGCGCGGGGACGCCTGGCCGCCTCGCGCAGCGGCAGGCGTTGGCGCGTCACAAAGCCTTCAAACGCGAGATCCGCCACCGGATGGTACAGGTGGTTGGGCAGTTCCTCGCGCCAGGCGCGCAGGCGGTTTTCAAGCTGGCGCCCCAGGTCAATCATGGCTCGTCCTCCTTCAGCCGCGCGCATTCCTGCGCAATCCAGCCGGGAATGGCCGCGTACAGCGCTTCCCAGGGCATCACCGCTTCCTCGGGCGTGGGCAGGGGCGCAAAGTCCAGCGTGGGCGCAAAGGCCAGATGGCGGCGGATGTAGCGCCGGCTGCGCGCGTTTTCGCCGGGCGTGGGAAAGTACCGCCCCAGGAACGGCCCGCCTACCAGCACATCGCCGCCGGACAGGTCGTTGCAGCATTCCTTCCAGTCGGGCAAAAGCCCAAACAGCGCGCCCGCGGGCAAAAAGGCGTGTTTTCCCGGCTGGCAGAAGGCATGCACATGCCCGTTCTCGGGCGGCAGGGCTCCCGCGATGCCCGGAACCAAAAGGTTCATGTACCGGCCGTGAAAACTGCCCTCGGCGTGGTATACCTGTCCCTGCGCGTTCACGTATACCCAGATGTGCTCCAGGTCGTACATGTGCTGGATGTCGTAATCCCAATAGTATTGATACTCCACCACCAGCCCTTCCGGGACGGCAAGATAGCGCCGGAAGGAAGGGCTGGCGCCGCTGCGCCTCAGCACCGCGTAGCCCACGGCCCGAAGCGGAATGGTTTCCGCCCGGTCGAAGTGGAGGATGGGCAGATAGCGCAATGCCGCCGTGCGATCTTCCATGCAAACACCGCTCCTTTCCAAATGCGGCCGCTTACAGGCCGGTTTTTTCGGCGATGTAGCGCCGTGCCTTGAGCGCGTACTCGAAAGGATTGGCCTTGGCGGGATCCTGCTCGGCCTCGACGACCACCCAGCCCTCGTACCCGCTCTTTTCCAGGATGTCAAACAGGGGCGCGAAATCCACGTCGCCGTCGCCGGGCACGGTGAACACGCCGTTGCGCACCGCGGTCAGGAAGCTCCAGCCCTCGCGCCGCGCCTGGTCGCGCACCGGGAGGCGCACGTCCTTGAGGTGTACGTGGCGCGTGCGGCCGATGTATTTTTGCAATACAGGCACGGGATCCACGCCGGCAAAGGTCAAATGCCCGGAGTCAAACAGGAGAAACACCAGCTCCGGGTCGGTCAGGGCCAGGAAGCGGTCGATCTCGTCCTCGGTCTGCACGCCGGTGCCCATGTGATGGTGGCAGCACAGCGTCATGCCCACCTCGCGGGCCAGGCGGCCCAGCTCGTTGTAGCCGCGGGCGATGAGCTCCCATTGCTGCGGCGTGTAGACGGGCTTGTCCGGGCCGAAGATGTTTACGTCCTTTCCCTGGATGGAATTGCCCTGCTCGCTGGCGCCGATCACCCGGGCGCCCAGGGCGCGCAGGCGGTCGCGGTGGGCGATGAAGTTTCGCACCGTCACCTCGTAGGGCTGGGAGGTAAAGAGCGTGGAAAACCAGGCGTTGCAAATTTGCAAACCCCGCACCTCCAGCTTGTGGCGCAGCACGGAGACGTCCTGGGGGTACTTGTTGCCGATTTCGCTGCCCGTAAAGCCCGCCAGGGCCATTTCGCTCACGCATTGCTCAAAGGTGTTTTCCCCGCCCAGGTCGGGCAGGTCGTCGTTGGTCCAGCCAATGGGCGCGATGGCCAGGCGAACCTTGCTTTTGTCCAGCATTGCGCTCAGCTCCTTTTGTCAAAATTTTCGGGTATGCCTTACGTGGGCGTCCATGTCCTTCCAGGCGGCCTGCACGCGCGGCTGTGTGGAAACCTCGGCCACGCCCACGCGCCACCAGCTGTCAAAGCCGGGGGTCATGGAGCCTGGCAGCACCTTGATGTCGTACAGCACCGGCAGCGGCTGCGTCAGCGCGTCGGCCAGCGCCTGCCGCAATTGCTCCACGGTGTGGATGGTGTAGGTTTTCAGGCCATAGGCCGCGGCGTTTTGCGCGTAGTCCACGGCCAACACCTCGCCCTCCAGCGCGCCCGAAACGGGATCGCGGCGGCGGAACACCGTGCCGAAGGTGTCGTTGCCCTGGTTGTTTTGCAAATTTTCGATGCAGCCCCAGCCGCTGTTGTCAAACAGGCAGAAGTGAACGCGCAGCCCTTCCTGCACGCAGGTGAGCAGCTCGGAGTGAGCCATGAGGTAGGTGCCGTCGCCAAAGAAGGCGTATACCTCGCGCTCGGGGCAGGCCAGCTTGACGCCCAGGGCGCCGTTGATTTCGTAGCCCATGTTGGAAAAGCCGTATTCCATGTGATAGGTGCCGCTTTCGCCGGCGCGCCACAGGCGCTGCATGTCTCCGGGCAGGCTGCCCGCGGAGCCCACGGCGATGTCGTCCTTTTGCAGGAAACGGTTGATTTCGCCCAGGGCGCGGGTTTGGCTGAGGCCCTGGGGCGCGGTTTGGGCGTAGTAGGCGTCGGCCTCGGCCAGCCAGCTGCGCCGGGCCTGGGCCACGCGCTCGTCCCAGCCGGCGCGGTAGTCTCTAAGCGCCGCGGCCAGGGCTTCCAGGCCGGCGCGGGCGTCACAGACGATGGGCTCGCCGTCGTACTTCACCGCGTCAAAGGGGCAGATGTTGAGGGAGAGAAACCGCGCGTCCGGGGCAAAGAGCCATTTGGAACAGGTGGTGAAATCCGTCAGGCGGGTGCCCACGGCCAGCACCACGTCGGCCTGGGGCGCCAGGGCGTTGGCGGCCCGTCCGCCGGTGACGCCCACGCCGCCGAGGTTAAGCGGGTGTTCCCAGCTCAGCGTGCCCTTGCCGGCCTGCGTTTCGCAAAACGGGATGCCGCATTGCTCGCACAGGCGCGCGAAGGCTTCGCCCGCCTCGCTGTAACGAACGCCGCCGCCCAATATGGCCAGGGGCCTGCGCGCGCTGCGCAAAAGGGCCGCGGCGCGCTCCAGCTGGCCTTGGGTCATGGGCCGGCGGTCCAGGTGCCACACGCGGCGGCGGAAGAAGGCTTCGGGGTAGTCGTAGGCTTCGCCCTCCACATCCTGGGGCAGCGCCAGGCACACCGCGCCGGTATCGGCGGGATCGGTGAGCACGCGCATGGCGTGGATGGCCGCGCTCAAGAGCTGCTCGGGGCGCTCCAGGCGGTCGAAGTAATGGCACACGCCGCGGAAGGCGTCGGTCACGGTGCGGCCGAAGCCGTCGAAGAACTCCGCCTGTTGCAGCACGGGGTCGGGCTGGCGGCAGGCGAAGGTATCGCCGGGCAGGAGCAGCAGGGGAATGCGGTTGGCCGTGGCGCAGCCGGCGGCGGTGACCATGTTCATGGCCCCGGGGCCGATGGAGCTGACGCAGGGGATGATTTCGCGGCGGTTTTTCTGCTTGGCGAAGGCGACGGCGGCCAGGGCCATGTTCTGCTCGTTTTTGCCCTGCAAAAAGCGAATGCTGTGCCCGCCCTGGCTGAGGGCCTGGCCCACGCCCACCACGCAGCCGTGGCCGAACACGCCAAAGAGGTTGTTGACAAAACGGCTTTCCACGCCGTCCATTTCAACGTATTGGTTATCCAAAAACCGAACCAGCGCCTGCGCCATGGTCAGGCGAACGGTGCTCGCCATGCGGTTGCCTCCCTTCAGTCGCCCCAGTAAACGGCGTCCTCGCGCTGCACCCACAGATGTTGCGGCACGAAGGTAGGGGTGCCGTAGCGATCGCCGGGCAGGTGACGGATGGCCCACAGGTACCACAGCGCGTAGCCGGGCGGGGTGCAATGGGGATGGGTGAGCCCGGGGGCGATGAGCACGGTGTCGTTGTTGTGAACCTTCAGCACATCCTCGCCCAATTCGGCGTAGGCAAAGCCGTTGGCGGGCAGGGTTTTGTAGTAGTAGATTTCGGGCTGGGGGTGGTGATGCGGCGGGTAGCTGGACCATTTGCCCGGGAAGCCGATAACCTCGCCCAAGACCAGGTTGGCGTAGGGCGCGGAGGAACCGTCAAAGATCGTGCGCACGATGCGCGTGCTGGTTTCCCGCATGGTGCCGGCGCCGCGGCGTTCGTCGGGCGTGTCCCCGGGCAGGTAAAGGCGGCTTTCAAAGGCGCGGTCGTTGTCGGTGCGCAGCACGCAGATCTCGCAGTCCTCGCTCAGACAGGTCAGGGTCACGGCGGTTTGGCGGCACACGTGCAGGGCCGTGGGCGATACGTCAAAACAGTTGTCGCGCCGCTGGGTATGCTCGCGGCCGTCCCAGGAAAACACCGCTTCGCCGTAAACCAGCAGGTAAGCCTTTTCCAGGGGCCGGGAATCGTGGTAGCGCTCGCCCCGGCGTAGGCGCAGCACGTCAAAATCCATGAGCATGCCGGCGTTTTTTCCGCCCATCTGGGTCAGCGTGGTCACGCCAAAGGGATGCTCGCCCTGGGCTCTGATGATGGCATCCATCGCTTACGCCTCCAAAATCTCGCGCACCTGCACGGGCCGGTGCTCGTCCAGGGACAGGCGGGCGGCCTTGGCCAGGGCCACGCTCATCAACCCTTCGTGAAGGCCCACGGGCACGGGCTTGTCGTTGACGACCGCTTCCACAAACTGCCGAAGCTCCTCGGTAAAGCTGGCCATGTAGCGCTCCAGGAAGAAGTACTGCGGCTTGTCGCTCACCACGCCCGCCTCGGTGGACAGGCGCACGGTGGTGTCGCCGTCGTTTTCGCCGGCGGCCATGCCCAGGCTGCCAAACACCTCCACGCGCTGGTCGTAGCCGTAGGCGGCGCGGCGGCTGTTGTCAATCACGCCCAGGGCGCCGTTTTCAAACGACAGGGTGACGATGGCGGTGTCCACGTCGCCCGCCTCGCCAATGCGCGGATCCACCAGGCTGACGCCGGTGGCGTATACCTCGCGCACGTCGCTGCCGGCAAGGAACATGGCCATGTCAAAGTCGTGAATCATCATGTCGATGTACAGCCCGCCCGAGGACGCGGCGTACTCGGGAGAAGGCGGCTGGGGATCGCGCGAAGTGATCTTGACAATTTCCACTTGCCCCAGCGCGCCGCTGGCCGCCAGTTGGCGCACGCGGCCGTGGTTGTGGTCGAAGCGGCGGTTGAAGCCCACCTGTATCTTTCGGCCGGTTTCCTGGGCAACGCGGGCGGTGGCGCGGATTTTTTCGAGCGTCAGATCCACGGGCTTTTCGCAAAACACGTGCTTGCCCGCGCGCATGGCGGCCATGGCGATGTCCGCATGGGTGGGCGTGGGCGAGCATACCAGCACCGCCTCGATGGAGGGATCCGCCAGAAGGGTGCGGTAGTCCGGCCCCCAGGCGGGAATGCCGTAAGCCTGGGCCACGCGCTGGGCGGCCTGCTCGTTGGGGTCGGTAATCATGGCGACTTCGGCCTGGGGGATGAAGTAGGTCAGGGATTGGGCGTGGACGTTTCCGATGCGTCCGGCGCCGATGATGCCGATGCGCAGTTTTTTCATGATGGGCCGTCCTTTCCGTAGGGTACAGCGGTTACAGCGAGCCGTCCCAGCTGTCCACGTGTTCCTTTTTCATTTCTTCCTCGTCAAACCAGCGGGTGGTGACGGTTTTGGTTTCGGTGTAGAAGCGGAAGGCGTCGCGGCCGTGGCAGTGCAGGTCGCCAAAGAAGGACTGCTTGTGCCCGGTAAAGGAAAACGCGCCGATGGGCACGGGGATGCCCACGTTGACGCCCACCATGCCGCCGTCGGTGCGGCGGGCGAACTGGCGGGCATAGTAGCCGTTTTGGGTGAAGATCACCGAGCCGTTGGCAAAGGGGATGCGGTTCATCAGGGCGAGTCCTTCCTCGAAGTCCTTGACGCGCTTGATGCACAATACCGGGCCGAAAATTTCGCGCTGGCCCACGGTCATGGCCTCGGTCACGTGGTCGAGAATCGTGTGGCCGATGTAATAGCCGTTTTCGTAGCCGGGCACCTTGACGCCGCGGCCGTCCAGCACGGGCACGGCGCCCTCGGAAATCCCCTTGTCGATCCAGTCCAGGATGCGGCGCATGTGCGCCTTGGAGCCTACCGGCCCCAGCTTGCTTTGCGGGTCGTAGGCGGGGCCGATTTTCTGCGCCCGGCACAGGCGCACCAGCTCCGCCACCAGCTGGTCGGCGATGGATTCCTGCGCCACCACCACCGGCAAGGCCATGCAGCGTTCGCCCGCGCAGCCAAAGGCGCTGTTCATAATGCCCGCGGCCGTGCGCGTCAGGGGCGCGTCGTCCAAAACCAGAGCGTGGTTTTTGGCTTCGCACAGGGCCTGCACGCGCTTGCCGTGCGCGGCGGCGGTGGCGTATACGTGCCGCCCCACGGCCGTGGAGCCCACAAAGGTGATGCCGCGCACGTCCGGGTGCGTGACCAATAGCTCGGCTTCCTCGTTGGCGCAGGGCACCACGTTGAACACGCCGTCGGGGAATCCGGCTTCCTTGTACAGCGCGGCGATGCGCAGGCTGGTCAGCGGCGTGGTCATGGCGGGCTTGAGCACAAAGGTGTTGCCGCACACGATGCACAGCGGCGCCATCCAGCCCACGGGAATCATGGCCGGGAAGTTCCACGGCGCGATGCCCGCAAACACGCCCAGCGGCTCGCGGTAGGTGACGGTGTCGTAGCCCTTGGAGGCGTCCATGAGGCTGTCGCCCATGAGGTGGTGCAGGGCGCCGCTGGCCAGCTCCGTCATTTCCAGGGCTTTGCCCACGTCGCCGGCGGCTTCGGAAAGCACCTTGCCGTTTTCCGTGGCGCAAAGCCGGGTCAGCTCGTCCATGTCGCGCACAAGCAGCTCGCGCAGCCTAAACATCAGCTGGCAGCGCTTGCGCGGCGGCGTGTCGCGCCAGGCGGGATAGGCGGCCTTGGCCGCGGCCACGGCGCTTTCTACCTCGGCGCGGGTGCAGGCGGGCACGCGGGCGATGGCCTCGCCGGTGGAAGGGTCGTACACGGTGTGCCACACGTCGGACGCGGAGTCGACGAACGCGCCGGCGATGAAGGGTTTGGCGGTTTGCATGCGAATCGCTCCTTTCCAGAATCGGGAGGCTTACAAAGCGGAGACCACGCCGCCGTGAACGGCCTTTTTTTCGGCGATGAAGGCGTCCAGGGCCGCACGGGTGGGCATGTCGCGCGAGCAGGCGTGGCTGGCCACCAGCATGGCGGCGCTGGCGCTGCCCATTTCCAGGGCTTGGGGCAGGGGCAGGCCGCCCATCAGCCCGGCCAGGAACGCCGAGGCGTAGCCGTCGCCGCCGCCGAAGCCCTTGAGCGCTTCCACCGGGAAGGGACGCACGCGGTAGCGCTCGCCGGGCGCGTAGGCGTAGGAGCCTTCCTTGCCGTGCTTGATGACCAGGAGCTTCGCGCCCCGGCTCAGCCAGTAATCGGCGGAGGCTTCGTCGGTTCCGGGCAGGCCCAGCAGCCGCTCCATGAGGTCAAATTCCTCGCGCGAGCCCAGCAGAATGTCGCTTTGCCGGGCCGCCAGGGACGTATACACGGCCACCTCGTCCTTGCTTTTCCAGGTGTAGGCGCGGTAGTCGGCGTCAAAGATCACGCACGTTTCGTGCCGGCGCGCATAGGCCAGGGCCTTGAAGCAGGCTTCGCGCGAGGGCGAGGCGCTCAGCGCCGTGCCGGAAACCAGCAGCGCGCGGGTGGAAGCGACGTAGGCTTCGTCCACGTCGCCGGGGTCAAGCGCGAGGTCGGCGACGCCCTCGCGGTACATCAGGATGCTGCTTTGGGTGGGCGAGAGGATTTCGGTGAAGGTCAGGCCAAGGCTTTCGCCGTTTTTGGCGCGGGTGAGGTGGCTGAGGTCGATTCCCTCGCGGCGGAAGAAATCGGCCACGAAGTCGCCCATGGCGTCGTTGGAAATCTTGCCCAAAAAGCCCACGCGCAGGCCCAGGCGGGCGGCGCCCACGGCGATGTTGGCCGGCGAGCCGCCCAGGTATTTGTTAAAATGCTGGCTTTGGCTGAGGGGGCGGTTGTAGTCGGTGGGGTTGAGATCCACGGCCACGCGGCCCACGGGCACCAGGTCCAGGGCGCGGCCCTCAGCGGGAAACAGCGCGTTCATGCGGGAAACCTCCTTTTTCGCCGGGCGCGACGCCAAACGCGGCGATGTGCTCCTGGGCGACCTGCTGGGACGCCTCCAGGCAGGCGCGCGCCATTTCAAAGTAGCCCCGGCCGGCGTTGGCGAGCGCGGCGGAGGCGTTGGCCTGAAACAGCGCGGTGGCGATGTTGATTTTGCAAATGCCCAGGCCGATCATGCTCCGAAACGCCTCCGGGCCGATGCCGGTGCCCCCGTGCAAAACCAGCGGGGTATCCACGCGGGCGTGTACCTGGGCGAGAATGTCCAGGCGCAGGTGGGGCGCGCCGGCGTATACGCCGTGGGCGTTGCCGATGGCCACGGCCAGCGCGTCCACGCCGGTCTGGGCGGCGAAGGCGACGCAGTCGCCGGGGTCGGCGCATTCGGCGGGCGAAGGCTCGCCGGCCTCGGTGCGCCCCACGCGGCCCACCTCGGCCTCCACCGCCGCGCCGTAGGGCCGCGCCAGGCGCATGACCTCCTGGGTGTTGAGCATGTTTTGCGCCAGGGGCAGGGCGGAGCCGTCGTACATCACGGAGGTAAAACCCGTGTCCAGCGCCTGGGCCACCACGTCCAGGCTGGTGGCGTGATCCAGGTGGACGCCCACGGGCACGGCGGCGTCCTGCGCGGCGCTCAGCATCGCCCGGCCCAGCACGCGAAGCGGCATAAGGCCGAGCCGCACCTGCGCCACCTGCAATATCACCGGCGTGCGCAGCGCTTCCGCCGCGCGCACCACGCCCAGGATCATCTCCAGGCTCGAAACGCTGAACGCGCCTACGGCGCGGCCCTGCGCGCGGGCTTGGGCCAGGAGCGCGCGCATGTTGGCTACGGGCATCGGTTCACTCTCCTCTTTTTATCTGGCGGTCATCAGCCGCGCGCCGCTTTCCTCGATGGCCCGCTCGTATTCCGGGGCCGGAGAACGGTCGGTGACCACGTAGTCGAAATCGGCGAACGTCGCGTAGGTCATCAGCCCCGCGGTGCCAAACTTGGCGCTGGCCAGAAGCAGCGCCGCGCTTTGGGCGATTTGCAGGGCCGTGCGCTTGATGTCGAACTCCTGGGGCGAGGAGTTGGTGACCCCGTGCAGCGTGGCGCCGGTGGAGGCCATCAGCGCCAGGCGCACGTTGTACTGCTTGAGGGCGCGGGCGGCCTCGATGCCGGTGAAGGAATTGGTTTTGCGCCGCACGCGCCCCGGCAGGGCGATAACGTCGATGTTGTCGTAGGGCAGCAGGCGCACGATGGCCTCCAGGTTGTTGGTAATCACCGTCAGCTCGTGCCGGGCGGCCAGGTGTTCGACCACGTTGAGGGTGGTGGTGCCCGAGTCCAAAAACACGATGTCCCCGTCGCGCACCAGGCGGGCGGCCTCCAGGCCAATGGCGGTCTTGGCCGCGGCGTTGTCGGCGCGGCGGGCTTCATAGGCGGGCAGCAGGTGTTCGGTGGCGCGGCGGGCGCGCACGCCGCCGTAGACCTTTTCCACGCTGCCTTTGCGCAGCAGCTCGGCCACGTCGCGCCGCACCGTGTTCATGGACACGCCAAACTGCGCGCAAAGGGCCTCCATGGTGACGCTTTCGTGCTCGAGCACGTAGGATTCCATATGAGATAACCGTTCAGCTTTCATAATGACCATCCGCTCCCGTTGTTCCTTGGTATGTATTCTACCTCATTTTGCGCCAAAAGTAAAGCAAGTTGTGGGTAAATGTTGATAATTTTTTGAAGAATATACCCGGCGATCTCTTGAAATGCAACCATTTCTTTGTTATACTGACAGCAAAGCGAGAACCGAACAGGAGGGAGCGGCGTGAAGGACGCATTGGCGCTTGCTGGCCGGGTGCTTGAAAAGCTTACCGCCACGCATGCCGGAGGCGGCGAAAACGATCATCTGACCCTTGATACCTGGGAATGGCCCCAGGGCGTGGCGGTGTACGCCATGCTCAAACTGTGGCGCGCCACGGGCGACAGCGCGGTGCTGGGCCGGGTGCGCGATTGGTATGAGGGGCATATCGCCCGCGGCCTGCCCCCGCGCAACGTCAACACCACCGCGCCCATGCTGGGCCTGACCGTGCTTTACGAGCACACCCGCGACGCGCGCTACCGCTCGCTGATCGAGGACTGGGCGCTTTGGGTGATCAACGGCATGCCGCGCACCCAGGAAGGCGGCTTGCAGCACATCACCACCCACGACGAAAACCCGCAGCAGCTTTGGGACGACACGCTGTATATGACGGTGCTGTTTTTGCTGCGCGCGGGCCTGGCGCTGCAGCGGCCGGAATGGGTGGCCGAGGCGGAGTATCAGCTGACGCTTCATATTAAATACCTGCATTGTCCCCACAACGGGCTGTGGTATCACGGGTGGACGTTTGAGGGGCGGCATCATTTCGGCGGGGCGTTTTGGGCGCGGGGCAACGCCTGGATTACCGCGGGCGCGCCGGAGTTTTTGGAGTGGATGCCCCAGGGCGCGGCAAGGCGGCTTTTGATGGAGACGTGGCGGGAGCAATGCGCGGCGCTGCTGCCCCTGCAGGATGCGCAAACCGGCCTGTGGCATACGCTTTTGGATCATGCCGACAGCTATGTGGAAACCTCCGCGTCCGCGGCCATCGCCTACGGGCTGCTCAAGGGCGCGCGCCTGGGCTGGCTGGGGGAGGACGCGGCGCGGGCCGGGTTACGGGCGGCGGAAGGCGTCGCGGCGCAGATCGGGCCGGACGGCTGGGTGGCCAACGTATCCTACGGCACGCCCATGGGGATGGATTTGGATTTTTACCTTGGTATCCCCCTGCGTCCCACGGCCTACGGCCAGGGGCTGGCGTTTTTGATGTTCACCGAGCTCATCGGGGCGCAATGATAAAGTTATGGTTAAATTGTGCAAAAATTATGATTCGCCTCTTGCAATTGGCGGGTGATTTTGGTATAATAGCCAACAGATAAACCAAGAATCGCAAAATTTACCCACGAAGTATGCGGAGGGATTCCATGAAACACCGGCAGGAATGGCTGGGTGCGCTGGACGCACAGGTGGATCGCCTGCTTGCCTGGCAAGTGACCGACAGGGCCGACCCCCGTCACGGCGGGTTTTTCATGGAGCCCATGCACGTGGAAACCCGCGCCGTGGGCTTTTGCCTGGCGGATCTTCTGGCCGCTTTTTCGACCCGCGAAAGCCGCCATTTTCTCAGCGCCGCCGTGCGCGACGCCTGCCAAGCCGCCCTGGGCTACCTGGAGCGCTTCCAGCGGCCTGGCGGGTGCTACGACCTTACGCCCTGCAACTACGCATCCGCGCCCGACACGGCCTTTATGCTCAACGCCGTGCTCACGG
Source organism: Candidatus Limiplasma stercoravium (assembly GCA_018715175.1). GTDB lineage: Bacteria > Bacillota > Clostridia > Christensenellales > Aristaeellaceae > Limiplasma > Limiplasma stercoravium. Next base: position 14,860 of record DVME01000093.1, on the reverse strand, counting down.
GCTGGCAAATCGCCCGGCGCTGCGAGGGCGCCCAAGACCTCATGCCCGGGCTGGAACGCCTCATCCGCACCGCGGCCGACGGCATCGCCGCCGGCGGCTTTCACACGCCCAACCACCGCTGGGCCATCGCCGCCTGCCTGCTTACCTGCCACCGCTTCTTCCCCACGCCGCGCTGGGAGGCGCGCGCGCGGGCGTTTTTGGCCGAGGGCCTGGACATCAACGCCGACGGTGAGTTCGCCGAGCGCAGCGCCGGCAACTACAACCAGGTCAACGACGACCAGATGATCCGCCTGTACCTGGCCACCGGCGAGGAACGGTTTTTGGAAGCCGCCGAGCGCAACCTGGACATGATGTTTTGCTACTTCGATCCCGACGGCTCCGTGTTCACCAACAACTCCACCCGCCAGGACATGGGCCAGAAGATCTACGGCGACACCTATTACGTGCTCTACCTGCTGGTGGGCTACCTGCGCGGCCGCCAAGACTTTGGGGCCATGGCCGAATGGCTGTGGAACGACTGCCGGCGCCGGGGCGTCTACCCGCCCGGGATCGAGTGGGTGCTGCTGATGGAGGACATGGACGGCTACGGCGCCCAGGCGCCCTTCGCCCGGCCCATGGAAAACGTCAACCGGCTGTTTGAGGAAAGCTGCGTGGCCCGGGTGCGCCGCGGGGCGTGGAGCCTCACCCTGATGAAAAACCGGCCCAACTGCCTGTACTTCCAGCATGGGGCCATGAGCCTGTACATGGCGGTGTACGCCAATTTGTGCGACCGGCGCAACTTCGTTCCCCAAACCCTGGAGCGCACGGCCGATGGCTTCCGCCTGACGGATCACGCGGCGGGCTGGTACTATCAGCCCTTCCCCGAGCCGCCGCCCACCTCCGACTGGTGGCGCATGGACAACGCTTCCCGTCCCAAGACCGAGGGGCTGCCCCTGGACATCGCCCTGGAGGTGCGGCTGAGAGAGGACGGCGCGGAGCTGAGGCTGCATACCGCCGGCGTGGATCGCCTGCCGCTGCGGGTGGAGCTTGGGCTGCTGCCCGGGGGGATTCTCAGCGGCGAGGGCTTCGTGCAAAAAACCGAGCCCGGCGGCTGCGTGCTGGCGCGCAGCGGCATGCTGCAGGCCGTCGGCCCCGGGGGTGAGGCCGTGGTGATAGGCCCCGCCTTTGGCGAGCACTTCGTGCTCAACCGCATGGGCGGCGCCTATCCCCTCAGCGAACGGCACCACACCGTGCTTTTGACCGACTATACCCCGGTAGACCGCACGTTCGTTCTTCGTTCGGCCCCGCAGGTGCGCAGCCTGTGGAACCCTCAGGCGTGAATCTTTCCGCCCAAGCGCGGATGAAGATAAAATTAAAGGAGGAACCAAACGTATGCGCAAGTTCAACAAGGCCCTGGCCCTGGCGCTCGCCCTGGTGATGCTGGCCGGCATGACCGGCCTGGCCGCCGCCGAGACTGCCGCCTATTCCGAGGCCCCCATGCTGGCCGAGCAGGTTCAGGCCGGCACCCTTCCCGCCGTGGAAGAACGCCTGCCCGTGGCGCAGGACATCATGGTGGAAACCGGCATCGAGATCGGCCAGTACTTCGACGCGCTGACCTTCACCCAGGATGCCAGCAAATGGTATTCCGAAAAGATCACCGAGGAACCGCTCTTCCGCTTTAAGCAGGACGGCTCCGGCACGGTGGAACCCAACGTGGCCAAAGGCTACGACGTCAACGAGGACGCCACCGTCTACACCATTTACCTGCGCGAGGGCATGAAGTGGTCGGACGGCGTGCCCTTTACCTCCGAGGACTGCCGCTACTTCTACGAGGACGTGCTGCTGCCCGGCATCACCACCAACGCCGTGTGGGACGCCATGTACTCCGTGGATCCCGAGACGGGCGAGAAGGACGCCGAGCCCGCCAAGCTGGAAATCATCGACGACTACACCTTTACCGTGACGTTCCAGCACTCCAAGCCCACCTTCCTGGAAGAGCTGGCCATCAACGGCAAGTGGTTCTTCGCGCCCAAGCATTGGTTGCAGGAATACCTGGCCATCGGCATCGGCGAGGAAGCGGCCCTGGCCAAGGCCACCGAGATGGGCTACGCCGACATGAACGCCTACAACAAGGATTTGACCTATTACTACTGGCTCGTGCTGGATCGGCCCACGCTGCGCCCTTGGCTGATTCAAAACGACTTTGAGGATCAGCTCATCATCTGGGAGCGCAACCCCTACTTCTGGAAGACCGACGAAAACGGCCAGCAACTGCCCTACGCCGACACGCTGGAATTCATGCGCTTTTCCGAGGACACCCAGAAGCTGCTGTGGACCATGGACGGCACCGTGGATGTCAACGTGGTCAACGTGACCAACATCGTCGAGCTGATGGAGAACCAGGAAGCCGGCGGCTACACCCTCTACGAGTGGGGCGAGACCAAGTGGGCCGGCCATGCCATCCAGCTCAACCAGGCCATCCAGGACGAGCAGCTGCGCGCGCTGTTCCAGAACGTGGACTTCCGCCATGCGCTGTCCATCGCGGTTAACCGCCAGCAGATTTGCGACATCGTCGACGACGGCTTCACCGTGCCGCGCCAGTCCTCTCCCGCCGACGGCACCCCCGGCGCCAGCGAGGAATGGGCCAATAAGTGGATCGAGTACGACCCGGCAGGCGCCGAGGAACTCCTGGTGGCCTGCGGCCTGACCAAGGGCGACGACGGCTACTACTGCTTCGAGGACGGCACGCAGGTGGTGCTCAACCTCCAGTACGCCGAGGAAATCACCGCGCCCCTGGCCGAGCTTTTGGTCAACGACTTTGAAGCCGTGGGCCTTAAGACCACCAGCCGCATCTACGACCGCTCCATCCTGGAGGAAATGCGCTCCGCCAACACCCACGAGATCACCATCGACTGGGAGATGTTCGACGCCGTGAGCGTGGCCCTGCGCCCGGATTACATCATCCCCACCCGCGACTATCCGCCGTGGGCCACCGCCTTTGGCCTGTACTACATGACCGACGGCGCCGAGGGCATCCAGCCCAGCGCGGAGGTTCAGCGCCTGCTGGATCTGTGGGATCAGCTCAAGGCCAGCAACGACCCCGCCGAGCGCGACCAGCTCAGCCTGGACATCCTCAAGGTACACGAGGAGAACATTTGGGAAATCGGCTTCACCAGCCGCACCCCGCGCCTCAACGCCGTGAAGACCAACCTGCACAACTTCGACGAGTACCTCATCAACGCCGACGAGTTCCGCGAGCTGGGACTGTCCCATCCCCACACCTGGTGGATGGAGGAGTAATCCTTCCTGGTTCCCATCATGCCGCCGGAGGGCTTCGGCCCTCCGGCGTTCATGCCATCGCCCCATTTTTTGATTTGCCCAGACAGGGAGGGTCCGGCCTATGGCACAGTCCGCAACCGTCCGAAGCGGCGCCCCGCGCCGCAGGATGAACCCCATGCTCTCCTACATCCTCAGGCGGCTGGTGCTGTTTATCCCCACGGTGCTCATCATGAGCCTGCTGATTTTCTTCATCATCCAGCTGCCGCCCGGCGACTACCTTACCAGCTACGTCGCCGGCCTCAAGGCCGAAGGCGTCATGGTGGACGCGTCGGTCATTGCCCGGCTGGAAGAGCAGTTCGGCTTGGATAAGCCCTGGTACGTGCAGTACCTGAGCTGGATGTGGAACATCTTTACCAAGTTCGACTTCGGCTACTCCTTCGACCTGGGCAAAAGCGTGTGGCCCATCATTGCCGACAAGCTGCCCATGACGCTGTTCGTCTCGCTGATCATCATGCTGTTTCAGTACCTGGTCAGCATTCCCCTGGGCATTTACAGCGCGGTTAAGCAATACTCCGTGGGAGACTACGCGCTTACGGCCCTTGGCTTTTTGGGCATGGCGGTGCCCAACTTCCTCTTTGCCATCATCCTCATGTACCTGACCTTCATTTGGACGGGCACGGCGTGGATTGGCCTGTTTACCAAGGAAATGCTCCAAACCGGCATCCATTGGAACAACCTGGGCGAATTTCTCAAGCGCCTGCTCATCCCGGTGCTGGTCATCGGTACGTCGGGCTTGTGCGGCACCATGCGCTCCATGCGCGCCCAGATGCTGGACGAGCAGGGCCGCCAATACGTGCTGTGCGCCCGCGCCAAGGGCGTCAGCGAACGAACCATCATTTGGAAATACTGCCTGCGCGCGGCCATCAACCCCACCGTCAGCGGCCTGTCGGGATCCCTGGCCAGCATTTTTTCGGGCTCGACCATTTCGGCCATCGTCATGAACCTGGAAATCATCGGCCCCACCCTCTACGAAGCCCTCAAAGCCCAGGACATGTACCTGGCCGGCACCATTTTGCTGGTGATGGGCGTGCTGATCGTGGTGGGCACGCTGCTGTCGGATATCCTGCTGGCCTGGCTTGACCCCAGGATCCGCTTTTCGGAAAGGAGCGAATGAGCATGGCGCAGACCACCGCCGCGCCCCGCATGACCCGCAAGCAACGCAAGGCCCAAAAGCGCGAGGAATCCTACTACCTGGCGTCCCAATGGAGCCTGATGGCGCGCAAGCTGGGCAAGCACAAATTGGCGCGTTTTAGCCTGGTGATCCTGGGATTTCTGTACTTTGTGGCGCTGTTTGGCAACTTTTTCGCGCCTTCCGACCTGGTCAGCTACGACGGCGCCAGCAAGGACATGCCGCCCACCCAGGTGCATTGGTTTACCGAGGACGGGGAATTCATCGGGCCGTTTGTGTACGGCACGTCCATGACCCGCGACCCCGAAACCTACAAAAAGGTCTTTACCGAAAACAAGGACGAAATTTACCGCATTCGCTTCTTTACCCACGGGGTGAGCTACAAGTGGCTGGGGCTGATTGACAGCGACTTGCACCTCTTTGGCGTGGAGGAAGGCGGCAAGCTGTTTCTCTTCGGCACGGACTCCATGGGGCGCGACCTGTTTAGCCGCATCATCCTGGGCAGCCAGGTCAGCCTGACCATTCCGTTTGCCGGCACGTTTTTGAGCTTTATCCTGGGCCTGCTTCTGGGCTCGGTGTCCGGCTACTTCGGCGGCTGGGTGGACAACGTGATTCAGCGCGTCATCGAGGTGCTCAACTCCCTGCCCTCCCTGCCGCTGTGGATGGCGCTGTCCGCGGCCATTCCCGCCGGCATTCCCCCGGTGCAGATGTACCTGCTTATCACCGTGATTCTCTCCTTCATCGGTTGGACCGGCCTGGCCCGCGTGGTGCGCGGCAAGTTTATGAGCCTCAAAAACGAGGACTACGTCATGGCCGCGCGCTTGGCCGGCGTGAGCGACATGAAGATCATTTTCAAGCACCTGGTGCCGGGCTTTATGAGCTACCTCATCGTCAGCCTCACCCTGGGCATCCCGGGCATGATCATCGGCGAGACGTCCATGAGCTTTTTGGGCTTGGGCATTCAGTCCCCGGCCACCAGCTGGGGCGTGCTGCTCAAGGACGCCCAGCAGATTCAAAACATCGCCAACTATCCCTGGCGCCTGATTCCGCTGGTGTTTGTGGTCATCGCGGTGCTGGCGTTCAACTTCCTGGGCGACGGCTTGCGCGACGCCGCCGACCCGTACAAGTAAAGGAGGCCGGCCTATGCCAAACCCCATTGTGGACGTGCGCGACCTTTGCGTCAACATTAAATTGGACGAGGGCCTCCTTACCCCCGTGCGCGGCGTCAGCTTTCAGATTTACCCCGGGCAGACCCTGGGGCTGGTGGGCGAAAGCGGCTGCGGCAAAAGCCTGACCAGCAAGGCGATCTTGGCCATCAACGAAAAAAAGTGCCATACCACGGGCCAAATTCTTTTTGAGAACAAGGACGGCCAGGTGGTGGACATCAACCGCCTGGATCCCAAAGGCCGAGAAATCCGCGACATTCGCGGCAAGCAGATCAGCATGATTTTCCAGGAGCCTATGGTGGCGTTCTCGCCCATGTACACCATCGGCAACCAAATCAACGAATGCACCCGATTGCACATTACCCGCGACAAAAAGGAAAGCCGCCGCATTACCCTGGAGATGATGAAAAAAGTCGGCATCGCCAACGCCGAAAAGCGCTACGATCAATATCCCCATGAGTTTTCCGGCGGCATGTTGCAGCGCGCGCTCATCGCCATGGCGCTGGTGTGCAAGCCGCGCCTGCTCATCGCCGACGAGCCCACCACCGCCCTGGACGTCACCATCCAGGCGCAGATTCTGGAACTGATGCAGGAGCTGCAAAAGGAGCTCAACATGGCCATCCTGTTCATCACGCACGATTTGGGCACCGTGGCCAAGATGTGCGACAACGTATCGGTGATGTATCTGGGCCGCATCGTGGAAAGCGGCACCGCGCGCCAGATATACAAAAACCCGTCCCATCCCTACACCCGCGGGCTGATGAACAGCGTGCACAAAATCGGCACGCTCAAGCAGGAAAAGCTGTTTTCCATCGAGGGCACGGTGCCCCTGGCGCTCAACCTCAAGCCGGGCTGCGGCTTTTGCGACCGCTGCGACCAGCGCGTCGCGGGCGTGTGCGACGTTGCGGAACCGTCCGCACGCCCGGTGGAGGAGGGGCATATGGCGGCCTGCCACGCTTTGAAGGAGGCGACTGAGGCATGAGCGGCGAAAAAAACGAGCGCATCCTGCAAGTGCGCGGGCTGACCAAACGCTTTACCTCCAAGGATGTGTGCGTGCGCGCCCTGACCGACGTGAGCTTTGACGTATGCCGGGGAGAAACCATCGGCATCGTGGGCGAGAGCGGCTGCGGCAAGACCACCCTGGGCCGCTGCATCGTGCGCGCCATCGAAGCCAGCGAAGGCGAGGTGATCTACCGCGCCCTGGACGGGCAAGAAGAGGATTTTCTCAAAATCGACAAGGAACGCATGCGCCAGATCCGCAAGGAAATCCAGATGATTTTCCAGGATCCCTATTCCTCCCTGGATCCGCGCATGACGGTGGTGGACATCATTTCTGAGCCCATCCGCGCCAACTACCCCAAAATGCCCAAGCGCGAGCGCGAACAGCTGGTCATGGACATCGCCCAAAAGGTGGGCCTCAACACCACCTACCTCAGGCGCTATCCCCACGCCTTCTCCGGCGGCCAGCGCCAGCGCATCGGCATCGCCCGCGCGCTCATCCTCAAGCCGCAGCTCATCGTGTGCGACGAGGCCGTGTCCGCCCTGGATGTGTCCATCCAGGCGCAGATCATCAACCTGCTCAAGTCCCTCCAGCGCGACATGAACCTCACCTACCTCTTTATCAGCCACGATTTGAGCGTGGTGGAGCATATCTCCGACAAGGTGGGCGTGATGTACCTGGGCCGCATGGTGGAGTTCGCGCCCACGGAGGAACTGTTTTCCCATCCCATGCACCCCTACACCGAGGCGCTGCTGTCCGCCGTGCCCGTGGCCGACCCCGATGTGCGCATGGATCGCATCCCCCTGGAAGGCGAGATTCCCAACCCGGCCAATCCGCCCAGCGGCTGCTACTTTCACGAGCGCTGCCGCTACTGCCAGGAACGCTGCAAAACCGAGGCCCCGGCGCTTACGGACGTGGGCGGCGGGCATACGGTGGCTTGCCACCGTGCCCAGGAGCTGCGCTTGAGCGGCTTTGACTACCAAAAGGAAGCCTAAACACGACCGGCGCGTAAGCCCAGGCGGGCTTCGCGCCGCTTTCAGGGAGGCGGTTGATTTTGCGGCCCATCACGCAATCAGACCTGGCGCTGTCGACCATGTGGAACTTTCGCAAGGCGTCCAGCGGACGCGAGCTGGTGGATCAGCTCCTGGCGCTGGGCTTTACGGCGGCTGAGTTCAACTACCAGGTGCGCGCCCAATGGCTGGAGGACATCCGGCGCGCGGTGGACGCGGGCGAAATCAAAGCGGCGAGCCTCCACAACGTCTTTCCCAAGACCATGGACGACCGTTTTGATACCGACTCCATGCTCCTGGGTTATTTGGACGAGGGCTTGCGCCGCCAGGCCGTGGAGCTGAGCAAGCGCTCCATCGACTGGGCCTGCCGCCTGGGGGCCGGCGCGGTGGTGTTTCATCCCACGGAGGTGCCGCTGGCGCCGGAGGCGTTCGACGTGCCGCTCAAAAAGATGATCGCCGAGCACCAAACCCATACCGACGCTTACCGCGCCCTCAACGCCCGCATGCGCGGCCTGCGCCAAAGCGAGCCGTACCTCAGCCAAACCCTGCGCAGCCTGGACGAACTGGCGACCTACGTGACCGTCCACGCCCTGCCCGTGAAGCTGGGCATGGAAAACCGCGCCATGTGCCACCAGGTGCCCATCTATGCGGAGTTTGACGTGATCGCCCGCCGGTTTGACCAAAGCTGCGTGGGCCTTTGGCTGGACACCGGCCATGGCATCATGATGCAGGAAATGGGCCTGCAAAGCCTGCCGCTGAGCGACCTGGCGCGGCGCAACCTGGTGGGTATGCACATTCACGACGCCAAGGACGGCCTGGACCATTACGCGCCCTACACGCTGGACGAGCCGGTGCTGGATCCCTTCCTGCCCTACATTCTCAAAAGCCCCATCAAGGTGCTGGAGCTGTCCGGCCGCCTCAGCGCCCAGGAGATCACCCGCGGCACGCAGCGCTTCCTCGAGCGCTACAACCGTTTTGCGGCCGAAAAAAATTTCGGCGCGCACGATTGACACCGCTGCGCAAAACGGCTATCATGAAAAGGCGAGGATTCAGCGCCAACCGGAAAGGAGGAGCCTGGTCATGGACGCCGACCCGTACAGTTGCATTCCCATCAGGCTCCGGACGGGGCGCATAGGGCGTTGCGCATAAGCGCAAAGCCTCGTTGATGCATGTCCTGCCCGGATAAAAACGCCGCACGGCGAAGGAAGGGCAGGTTTTTTTTATGAAACGCATCTATCTGACGGTGGACGACCACCTCACCCAGATCAACACCTTGGAAAAAGGCTGCTGGGTGCATTTGCAAAATCCCACGCGCGAGGAAATCGACGGCCTCAACGCTCGTTTCAAGCTGGATCCCACCTACCTCCAGGCCGCCCTGGACGAGGAGGAAAGCGCCCGCATTGAACGCGACGGCGACCAAATGCTCATCATCGTGGACATCCCATACGTGGAGGCCGAAGGCAACGGCTACAGCTATACCACCATCCCCATGGGCATCATCATGGTCGACGACGTGATCATCACCGTCTCCACGCGCGAAAGCACCATCATCACCGACTTCACCGAGGAGCGCATCCGCGGCTTTTGGACTTACAAGCGCACGCGCTTTATCCTTCAGCTGCTTTACCGCAACGCTTCCCGCTTTCTGAATTACCTCAAACACATCGACAAATCCAGCATGCTCGTCCAGGAGCGCCTGCAGCGCAGCATGCGCAACCAGGAGCTTTTGCAGATGATGAAGCTGGAAAAAAGCCTCGTGTTTTTTTCCACCAGTCTCAAGGGCAACGAAATGGTGCTGGAAAAAATGCTGCGCACCGACATGCTGCGCCAATACCCCGACGACAGCGACCTGCTGGAGGATGTCATCGTCGAAAACAAGCAGGCCATGGAAATGTGCGCCATCTACCGCGATATCATGAGCGGCACCATGGACGCCTTCGCCTCCATCATCTCCAACAACCTCAACATCGTCATGAAAATCCTCACCAGCCTCACCGTGGTCTTGGCCGTGCCCTCCATCATCGCTTCGTTGTGGGGCATGAACGTCAACGTGCCGCTTCAGGATTCGCCGGCGGCGTTTTGGCTGGTGTTGGGCATCTCCATGCTGGCCAGCGCCTGCGCCTTCGTGGTGCTGTGGCGCAAGCGCATGTTCTGAAAAAGGGGGAAATCACCGTGCGCACCGTCCTGCTCAGCGGCGGCAGCCGCGGCATCGGCGCGGCGACCGTGCGCGCGTTTGCGGCCGCCGGTTGGCGCGTCGCCTTTTTGTACCGGCAAAGCGAAGCGCCGGCCCTGGCTCTCAGCCAAGCGACCGGCGCCGTGGCCCTGCGCTGCGACGTGCGCGACCCCGCAAGCGTGGCCGAAGCCTGCGCCCAAGCCACGCGCGCGCTGGGGCATGTGGACGCTTTGGTCAACAACGCGGGCGTGGCGCAGCAAAAACTCCTCACCGACGTGACCGACGCGGACTGGCGCGACATGCTGGACACCCATCTGTCCGGCGCGTTTTACCTGTCCCGCGCGGTGCTGGGCGGCATGATCCGCCGCGGCGAGGGCCGCATCGTCAATGTCTCCAGCATTTGGGGACAGGTGGGCGCCAGCTGCGAAGCGCCTTACTCCGCGGCCAAGGCGGGGCTTATCGGGCTAACGAAGGCCCTGGCCAAAGAGGTGGGGCCCAGCGGCGTCACCGTCAACTGCGTGTGCCCGGGCGTCATTGAGACGGATATGCTCGCCGGTTTGGACGAGGCCGACCTGGAGGCCCTGCGCCAGCAAACCCCTTTGGGCAGGCTGGGAACGCCCCAGGACGTGGCGGGGCTGATCGTGTGGCTGTGCGGCCCGCAGGCGGGCTTTGTGACCGGCCAGATCATCGGCGTCAACGGCGGCTTTGGGCAGTAGGCTTCAGGCATTTTCACAGATCAGCGTTCCCGTCCGCCCGGCGATGCCCTGGCGGGCTTTTTCCAAATGGGTGATCAGCGCCCGCCGGCCTGGGCCGCTGCGCACGAACTCCACGGCCGCCTGCACCTTGGGCAGCATGGAGCCGGGCGCGAACTCGCCCGCCTCGATGTAGCGCTGCGCTTCGCCGGGGGACAGCGTGGAAAGCCATTGCGCCTGCGGCGTGCCAAAATGCAGCGCCACGCGATCCACCGCCGTGAGGAGAATCAGCCACCCGGCGCCCAACTGCCGCGCCAGGCAGGAGGCGGCGAAATCCTTGTCAATCACGGCCGCCGCGCCCTTGAGGTGATGCGCTCCCGTGCGAAAGACCGGAATCCCGCCGCCCCCGCAGGCGACGACCACGTGGTCGCTGTCCACCAGGGCGGCGATGGTGTCAATTTCCACAATGGCCTGCGGCCGTGGCGAGGCCACCACCCGCCGAAAGCCGCGCCCCGCGTCCTCCATGACCCGGTAGCCGCGCTCGCGCACAAGGCGCTGGGCCTCCTCGCGGGTCATAAAGGCGCCGATGGGCTTGGAAGGCGCGTCAAAGGCCGGATCCGCGGGATCGACCTCCACCTGGGTGAGCACCGTGGCCACGCCGCGGCGGATGCCGCGGTTGAGCAGCTCCTCGCGCAATGCGTTTTGCAAATCGTAGCCGATGTAGCCCTGGCTCATGGCCACGCAAACGCTCAGCGGACAGGGAATGTAACGCTGGGGATCCAGGCGGGTCAGACCGGCCATGGCGTTTTGAATCATGCCCACCTGCGGCCCGTTGCCGTGGGTGATTACCACCTCGTGCCCGTCCTCGATCAAGTCGGCGATGGCGCGGGCGGTCTGCTGCACGGCTCGCATTTGCTCGGGCAGGGTATCGCCCAGGGCGTTGCCGCCCAGGGCGACCACAACGCGCTCGCCCATGGCTTATATCCCCCAGCAGCGCGGGGCTTCCCGGTCGTAAAGCGCGCGCAGGGTGGCGGCGGCGTTGGGCCGCTTGGCCAGGAGAATCATGGCGGCGATGATGTAGGGCTTGTAGCCGGCTTCGCGGTATAGCGGCAGGCGGTAGCGGTCAAACACGGAGGCTTCCACCTCGCCGTTTTCGCAGGATACGCCGCTGATGTCCGCGGGCAGGCAATGCAGGTACAGCGCCTTTGCGTTGTGGGTGGTGCGCATGAGCGCCTCGGTGCAGCACCAATCCTGGTGCTGCGCGTTTTGTTGAAGCAGCTCCTTTTCCAGCGCGCGGATGCCGTCCAGGTCGCCCCGGCCGTAAAGGTCGGTGCGCTTTTCCATGGCCTCAAAGGGCGCCCAGCTCTTGGGGTAGACGATGTCCGCGCCCTCGAACGCCTCGGCCATGGAATGAACCACGCGGAAACGCCCGCCGCTTTCCTGCGCGTTTTGCCGGGCCACGGCCTCCACCTGGGGCATGACGCCGTAGCCCTCGGGATGGGCCAGCACCACGTCCATGCCAAAGCGCGTCATCAGGCCGATGACGCCCTGCGGCACGCTCAGGGGTTTTCCGTAGCTGGGCGAATAGGCCCACGTCATGGCGATTTTCTTGCCGCGCAGCGCTTCCGCGCCGCCCATTTCATGCATGATGTGCAGCAGGTCGGCCATGCATTGGGTGGGGTGGTCGATGTCGCATTGCAGGTTGACCAGGGTGGGCTTTTGCTCCAGCACGCCGTCGCGGAAGCCCTGCGCCACGGCGTCGGCCACGTCGTGCATGTAGCGGTTGCCGCGGCCGATGTACATGTCGTCGCGGATGCCGATGACCTCGGCCATGAAGGAAATCATGTTGGCGGTTTCGCGCACGGTCTCCCCGTGAGCGATCTGGCTTTTGCCCTCGTCCAGATCCTGGGCGGCCAGGCCCAGCAGATTGCACGCCGAGGCAAAGGAAAAGCGCGTGCGCGTGGAATTGTCCCGAAACAGCGACACGCCCAGGCCGCTGTCAAACAGGCGCGCCGAGCGGTTGAGCGCGCGCAGGCGGCGCAGCGCGTCGGCCACGGCAAACACGGCGTCCAATTCGTCGCGGGTTTTCTCCCAGGTAAGGAAAAAGTCGCCGCCGTACATGCGTCCGCTGTCAAGCGTTTCCAAACGGTTCAAGAAGCCTTGCAAAACCGAATCCATGCTGTTCTCTCCTTTCGGGCAATCCGCAGCCGGCGCGGTGGGAAACGTTTAGCCGGCGTCGGGGCGGTAGAGGGCGACGGCGGCTGCGTACACCGCCGCGCAGGTAACGAGATCCTGCTTCCAGGTGCGCTCGTTGGGCGCGTGCGCCTGGCTTTCGGCCCCGGGGCCAAAGCCCACGCAGGGGATGCCGTAACGCCCCTGGATGGCCACGCAGTTGGTGGAGAAAGTCCACTTGTCCACCAGGGGACGCTGGCGCAGCGGCAGGGCGCTGGGCGCGCCCACGCGCCGGGGGCCGTAAAGCGCCTGGTGCGCTTCCACCAGGGCGCGCACGTGCGCCGCGTCCTCGCGGTTGATCCACGTGGGGAAATAGCACTCCGTCTCAAACACCTCGCCCGTCCAGGAAGGCCGGTCGTAACGGTACATGGACACGCGCACGTCCTGGCCGTATTTTTTGACGCTGGGCAGGTCGCGGATTTCCTGCAGGCAGCGTTCCCACGTTTCCCCGGCAGTCATGCGCCGGTCCACGGAAATGGAGCATCCGTCGGCCACGGCGCAGCGGCTGGGCGAGGTAAAGAAAATCTCGCTCACCGTGCAGGTGCCCCGCCCCAAAAAGCGCGCGTCCTCGTAGTGCTCGGGGTTGAAGCGGGGGTCGAGCATCTTTTGCAGGCCGCGCACGGCCAGGCCGTCCTCGCAGCCGTTTTCGTTGAGGGCGCGGATGTCCTGGAGGATGTCGGCCATTTTGTAAATGGCGTTGTCGCCGCGTTCGGGCGCGGAGCCGTGGCAGCTGACGCCGCGCACGTCCACGCGAATCTCCATGCGCCCGCGATGGCCGCGGTAGATGCCGCCGTCGGTAGGCTCCGTGGAAATGACAAACGCCGGCCGCGCCGCGCCGTGGCTGAGGATGTACTGCCAGCACATACCGTCGCAGTCTTCCTCCTGCACCGAGCCCACCACCATGATGCGGTAGCCGGGCGGGATGAGGCGAAGGTCGCGCATGATCCGGGCGCCGTAGACCGCGCTGGCCATGCCGCCCTCCTGGTCGGAGGCGCCCCGGCCGTAGATGATTTCGTCGTCCTCGTAGCCCTGGTAAGGGTCGTGGGTCCAGTTGTCGCGGTTGCCCACGCCCACGGTGTCGATGTGGCTGTCGATGGCGATGACCTTTTCGCCTTCGCCCATCCAGCCGATGACGTTGCCCAGCCCGTCGATCTCCACCTGGTCAAAGCCCAGCCGCTCCATCTCGTCGCGCACGGCGTGGGCCACCTCGCGCTCGCCGCAGCTTTCGCTGGGCAGCGCGATCATCCGGCGCAAAAACCGGGCCATGTCGGGCGCGTAGGCCTCGGCCGCCGAGCGGATGCGTTCAAAATCCGGCATGTCGTTTCCTCCTCAGTCTGTCGTTGCGGGGCATTCGCCGCCCCAGACGATGCGCCGGTAGGCGTCGGGGTCGGTGTCGCCCTCGGTGGAAAACAGCAGCACCTGCGCATGCGCGTCCAACCCCAGCGCCTCGCGCAGCGCGGGATAGGCCTCCAGCGCGCCCAGCACGCCCATGCCCACCGCGCCGCTTTCGCCGCTGAGAACCGGCGGGTCGCCGGGCAGGGGCGCGGCCAGCATGCGCATGCCCAGCGCCGAGACCCAGTCCGGGCAGGACAGGAAGGCCGAGGCGTGGTCGCGCAGGATGTCCCAGCCCAGGGGATTGCCCTCCCCGCAGGCCAGGCCCGCCATGATGGTGCGCAAATCGCCGCCTACCGCGCGCAGCCGGCCGTCGCTTGCCGCGGCGCTTCGGTACAGGCAGTCGGCCGCGCTTGCCTCCAGGACGGCCACGAATGGCGGCGCGGACGCATAGACCTGCGCCAGATAGCCCGTCACCGCTCCCGCCAGGCTGCCCACGCCCGCCTGCACCAGGACGTGCGTGGGCCGGATGCCCTGCGCGGCCAGCTGCTCGACGGCTTCGGCGGCCATGGTGCCATAGCCCTGCATGATCCAGGCGGGGATGTCCTCGTAGCCTTCCCAGGCGGTGTCCTGCACAATGACGCCATGCGGCGTCTGCACGGCTTGCGCGGCGGCCAGGCGGACGCATTCATCGTAGTTGGCGTCCTCCACGCTCACCTGCGCGCCCTCGCGGGCAATGTTGTCAAACCGGCTTTGCGCGCTGCCCCGGGGCATGCGCACCACGGCCTTTTGCCCCAGCTGCCGGGCG
>DVME01000092.1 GCA_018715175.1 Candidatus Limiplasma stercoravium | reverse complement strand
GGCCGTCAGCGCAGGATAGCCCGCCAAGGCCTCCCTTCCCCACGCCTCAAGCTCTTGCACGCGCTGCGGCGGCAGGGCTTCCCATCGCGCGCGTTCGCTTCCCGGCGGAAACGACTGCCGAAGATGCGGCGCAAGCAGCGAAAAGCCCTGCGCTTCAAGCGCTTGTGCAAACATACGGATCCCCCCTTTGTATAGCCATAATGTTATCGCTATCAATACGGGCTCAAAAACAACGATTGCCGTTCCTTTCATAATCTTGGCAAATTGTACATCATTCGTTTCCCGCTTGTCAATACACCAGATCACTTTTCTTGCATCGGCGCATTTTGTCAATTTATTTCTGAATTCATTGCTATAAAAGGAATGTAATCGCTAACAGAATAGTTGCATTATTCTAAGAATTCATTTATAATGGTTATATCTGCGCATTGACTTGATGCTGTTTCATCGTCTGCCCGAAAGGAGCCCTTATGGATAAAACCGTTACCATTTATGACATTGCTCGCGAAGCCGGGGTCTCCACCGCGACGGTGACGCGCGTTTTGGCCGGGCACAAAAACGTACGCCAGCAAACGCGGGAAAGGGTTCAGCGCGTTATCGACCAATATGGCTATACCCCTTCCGCTTTCGCGCGCGGCTTGGAAAACGGGCACAGCCACACCATCGGCATCATTTTGCCCAAGGTAAACAACCCCTATTTTGCCGAGCTTTTCGCATCCGCCAGCGACGAGGCGCAAAGAAGCGGCTATTCCGTATGGCTGCGCCAGATTTCCGACGGCGAAACCGTTGGCGATTCGGTGGTGGAAGAGCTGATCTACCGCCGTCTCGAAGGCGCGCTTTTCATGGGCGGTATCTGGGACGACGGCACCGATACCCTGCGCGGCATGCTGCGCAAGCTCGGCCAATATATGCCCATTGTGGCCCTTTGCGCGCCGCACCCGGATTTGCAATGCATTTGCCTGCACAACGATCTCAACGGCTGCATGCGCAGCGCCGTGCGCCACCTGCATACCCTGGGGCACCGGCGCATTGCTTTCATCGGCGGCTCGTCCAAGGTGCTCGATTCCGGCGCGCGCGGGCAGGGCTTTCTGGACGAAATGCGCCTGCTGGGGTTAGAGCCCGTATGCATGCACGAGGGCGGCTACGACGCCCCAAGCGGCGAACGGGCGGTATCGCGCCTGCTGCACGGCATGCCTAAAAACCTCTGGCCGACGGCGCTGATCGCCTTTAACGACCTGGTGGCCCTGGGCGCCATGAAAACCCTGCGTCAAATGGGGCTCCATCTTCCGCAGGACATGGCGGTCATCGGCTGCGACAATCAGTTTTTCTGCTCTTTTGTGGATCCGCCCTTGACCAGCATGAACCTACACACGGACGAGCACGCGCGTTGCGCCATCCGCGAGCTGCTGGCCGCCCAAAGAAATCCCACCCCGCCCTTTACCCTCATGCACGACGCGACGCTGGTGGTGCGCGAAAGCTGCGGAGTCAAGCTGGGATACCGAAAATTGGACTGAGCGGGCTTGTCAGCAGGGAAAAAATATGGTATCCTGTGAGAGCTGCCGGGCGGCCTGGCGATCGCATGGCCCGCCATGAGGAAAGTCCGAGCATCACAGGGCAGGGTGCCGGCTAACGGCCGGTGGAGGCGACTCCAAGGAAAGTGCAACAGAAATAGACCGCCGTCCTCGGACGGTAAGGATGGAAAGGCGAGGTAAGAGCTCACCCGCGGCCCGGAAACGGAACCGCGCTGTAAACCCCACCCGATGCAAGGTTCGAACAGAGGCAATACGGCGGCCCGTCGTGCCTCTAAAGAGACCGCTTGAGGCGTGCGGCGACGCGCGTCCCAGATAGATGATCGTCCAACGACAGAACTCGGCTTACGACCGCGCCGGCAGCAGCTTGACAGGCGGGATGCATGCCCGCTTTTTGTCGTATCGCCAAAGCATTCCCAAAGGAGGATACTGCGTATGCAAGCTCGGAGCAAACGCTTTTCCCTGCCGGCAGCGCTGAGCGTGTTGGCGGGCGTCATGTTTGTTTTTCTGGTGGCTGTGCTGGTGGTGGGGCAGCCGGCTTTTTCTCAATACTACGAAAATCGAAGCCTGCTTAAAAACCTGACGCTTTGGCCCGCGTCGCTGGTGGGCATGGCGCTGTTGATGTGGGGGCGCGCGCGGCGCGAAGGGCTCCAAGGCAGCGGGCGGTCGCTATGGCGCATGCGGGCGCTGTTTGTGGCGCTGCTGGCGGTGCAGCTGGTTACGGTGCGCAGTATATGGTACAAAATGGGCTGGGACGTTTTTGACGTATACACCACGGCCGAGGAACTGGCACGCGGCCAGGCGTTAAGCAACGCGGAGTATTTCAGCCTCTGCCCCAACAATGCGCCGCTGACGATTTTGCAAACCCTGCCTTTGTGGGTGGCCGTGCAGCTGGGGATGGCGGTGCCGTTTGTGGTGCTGCCCTACCTGGACGCGGTGCTGCTGAACCTGACGGCCTATTTTACGGTGCGCTGCGCCCAGCGTCTGACCCAAAGCCGCCGTGCGCGGGGCTTTGTGCTGGTGGTTTCCATTCTGTGGATCGCAATGTCGCCTTACCTAATCTATCCTTATACTGATACGTGGTCGGTGCTGTTTCCCGTGCTGGCGTTGTATGCATGGCTCAGCGTGCGCCGGCCGGCGCTCAAATGGCTGCTGGTCTCGCTGGCGAGCTTTGCGGGCGCGGCCATCAAGCCCACGGTGCTCATCGTGTGGATCGCCCTGGTCGCGCTGGCGCTGTGGCGGTTTCTGGCGCGAAAGGATTTTTCCGCCGCCGCGTGGAAGCGCGCGCTGGCTGTCCTTGCCGCGCTTGTGCTGGGCGCCGTGCCGGGGCAGGTGTTTCAGCGGGCGTCCACGGCGTATCTCACGGGCAGCGCCGTGCCCGAAGGCCAGTTGAGCGAGACGCATTACCTAATGATGGGCATGAACGACGAAACCTACGGCGGTCATTCCCCTGACGACGTGGCCTTCTCTCAGTCGTTTGAGACGTTGGCGCAGCGCAAACAGGCCAACCTGCGCGTCGCGTGGGAGCGCATTGAGGAAAAGGGACTGATGGGCAACCTTCGCTTCTTTGTCATCAAGGCGTACAAAGCCTATGCCGACGGCAGCTTTGCCGTAAACTCCAGCTTTTTGGACTTGGAAATTCCAAAGCGCACAGACGCGCTAAGCACCTTTCTGCGCAGCCTATACCACAAAAAGGGCAGCCTCAATCCCCTATGTCATACGGTGGCGCAAGGGCTGTGGCTGGCCATGCTGATGCTGTGCGCCGTCGCGTACTTCACGCGGCGGCGGCATCCCGCGGTGCAGGTGTTTTCCCTTGCGCTGATGGGCGCCACGGCCTATCTGCTCCTGTTTGAAGTATGGCCTCGCTACCTGTTTGTCTTTGCGCCGCTGTACCTGCTCTTGGCGGCCATGGCGGTGGACGTGCCGCTGCCGGCGCGCTGGAACAAGCGCCGCGCCAAGGCGTGACGAACGTTTTCTCCCCAGGATTGCCCAACGCTTTATTCCCAAAAGGAGACCATCATGTACCTGATCGTCGGTCTGGGAAACCCCGGTTCTCAATACGTACACACACGTCACAATGCGGGCTTTGACGCCCTGGACGCCCTGGCGCAAAAGACCGGCACGCGCATTGCCCGCGAAAAAGAAAGCGCGCTTGTGGGCGAGTGCTTCATCGCCGGCCAAAAAACCATCCTGGCCAAGCCGCAAACCTTTATGAACCTCAGCGGCTTCGCCGTTTCCCGCCTGGTAAACTGGTACCGCATCGAGCCAGAACGCCTGCTGGTGGTCTATGACGATATCGACCTCGCGCCCGGCGTCCTTCGCCTGCGCAAAAACGGCAGCGCCGGCACGCATAACGGCATGCGCAGCATCATCGGCGAGCTGGGATACAGCAATTTTCCCCGCCTGCGCATCGGCGTGGGCGCAAAGGATCCCAACTACGACCTGGCGGACTGGGTGCTCAGCCATTACCGCACGCCCCAGGAGCAGCGCCAGGCGGACGAATGCTTTGCGCGTGCGGCGGACGCCGTTATAGAATATATTTCCAATGGCATTCAAAGCGCCATGAACGCGTACAATACCCCCAAAAAGCGCAAGCCAACGGAGGAAGCCGGCGAATGAACGAGGGCCTCTTTACCGCCTATGACAGCCTCAGCGAATGGAAAAGCCTGCTTGAACGGCTCAACGCGCCCGGCTGCACCGCCGTATACGAAATCGCCGAGGGCGAGCGCCCGTTTTTGGCTGCGGCGCTGAGCCGGCGTACTGGACGGCCCGTGGTGCTGGTTTCCCCCACCTCGCTCATCGCGCAGCGCCAAGCGCAAGACATCGAGCGCCTCACCGGGCTCCCCTGCGCCGCGCTGCCGGCCCGGGAAGCACAGTTCAGCCGCGCGGCCGCCAGCCGCGAAAGCACCTGGCAACGCCTGAACGTGCTGGACGCGGTGGTCTCGGGGCGCATCAGGGTGCTGTGCGCCAGCGTGGAAAGCCTGCTGTGGCGCTGCGCGCCGCGCAAGCGCTTTGCCGGGGCCGCCATCACGCTTTCCGAAGGCGACCGCTATCCTCCGGATCGGCTGATTCAAACGCTCTTGCAAAACGGCTACGAGCGCGTTTCCATGGTGGAAGGCCAGGGGCAATGCGCCATGCGCGGTTCCATCGTGGACGTGTTCGCGCCCAACCTGTCCGAGGCGGTTCGCATTGAGTTTTTTGACGACGAGGTGGACAGCCTGCGCCGTTTTGACTGCATTAGCCAGCGCAGCGTTTCGCGCGTCAAGAGCGTGCGCATCGCTCCCGCCACCGAATGCCTAATGGACGATCCTTCGGCCGCGGCGGATCGTTTGCTATCGGCCCTGCAAAGCCAGCCCGCCGCATCCGAACGGCCCGCCGCCGAAGGCGACGCCGCCTTGCCGCAATTGGATGATTTTCTCAGCGCGCTGGACGCCATGGAAGCGACGGAGGACCTGCTTGGCAGCCAGCCGCCATCCCCGGCGCCGGCGCCGGACGCCGCCGCCAAGCGCCGCATGGACGACGTGGAGCGCGTGCGCGCCGGCCAAACCATCCGCACCGCGCCCATGTGGATTGAACTTCTCTGCGGCCAGACCTCGCAGGCCATCGAATATGCGGCCGATCCCATCGTCCTGGTCGACCGGCCCGATCAGTTTGCCTCCCGCATCCGCGCTGCGCGCGACGAGTTCGACAGCGCGTTTGAGGACGCGCGTTTGCGCGGCGACGCTTTTGAAGCGCAGCGCGGCGGACTGCTGGACTATGACGACTTGCTTTGCGACTGGGCTGGCCGGCCTGTGGTCATCCTTACGGATTTGCAAACCACCCTGGGACGCCTTCAGCCCACGCAGCTGCTTTCCTTTGGCTCGCGCCCGGCCATGCCCTATCAGAGCCAGCTCAAACCCCTGGCCGAAGACATCGCCTCCTGGAAGGCCCAGGGCCTGTCGGTGGTCATCCTCACCGGCGGCGAAGCCCGCGGCCGCCGTTTGCAGCACGCCTTGGAAGAGCAGGGCGTTTCCTGCTCCTGCGCCCCGTCGCTGGACGGCAACCTCATCACCCGCGAGGTGGTGCTGCTGCCTTTTACCTATTCGCGGGGCTTCCTGCATCCCTCCGCCGGGCTATGCCTGCTCAGCGACGCCGATGTGTTCGGCAACGCCTATCAGCGCGCCCGCAAAAAGCAGACCGCCGGGGAGCGCATCGCCTCCTTCACCGATCTAAAAGTCGGCGATTATGTGGTACACGACCTGCACGGCGTGGGCCTGTACAAAGGCGTCGTGCAGCTGGACAACGACGGCGTCCGCCGTGACTACCTGCTCGTACAATACGCCGGCAGCGACAAGCTCTACGTGCCGGCCGATCAGTTTGACCGCGTAACCAAATACATCGGCGCCGAGCACGCCCCGCCCCGGCTCAACCGCCTGGGCGGAGCAGAATGGGAGCGCCAAAAGAGCAAGGTGAAGGCGGGGCTTAAAAAGCTGGCTTTCGACCTGGCTCAGCTATACGCCCGCCGCGCGGCGGCGACCGGCTACGCCTTCAGCCACGACAATCCTTGGAAACAGGAATTTGAGGATCTTTTCCCCTACGAATTGACCGAAGACCAGGAAAAATGCGTGGCGCAAATCGAGGCGGACATGGAAAGCCCGCGCAACATGGATCGTCTTTTGTGCGGCGACGTAGGGTATGGCAAAACCGAGGTAGCGCTGCGCGCCGCGTTCAAGGCCGTGGTGGAGGGCAAACAGGTGGCCATTCTTGCGCCGACGACCATTTTGGTGCAGCAGCATTACACCACCATCCAAAAGCGATTCGCGGGCTTTCCGGTCAAGCTGGATATGCTCAGCCGGTTCCGCACCCCCAAGGAGCAAAAGGAAATCCTGCGCCGCCTGAGCGAAGGCGAGCTGGACATCGTGGTGGGCACCCACCGGCTGCTGGCCAAAGACGTCAAGTTTCATGACCTGGGCTTGCTGGTGGTGGACGAGGAACACCGCTTCGGCGTCAACCATAAGGAAAGCATCAAAAACATGAAAACCCGCGTCGATGTGCTAACCCTATCGGCCACGCCCATTCCGCGCACGCTGCACATGGGCATGACGGGCATCCGGGACATGAGCGTGCTGGAGACGCCGCCGGAGGAACGCCTGCCCGTGAAAACCTACGTTACCGAATACGACGACGCCGTGGTGCGCGAGGCCATCCGGCGTGAAATGGCGCGCGGCGGCCAGGTCTATTTTGTGTACAACCGGGTCAGGAGCATCGAGCAGATGCATCAGCGCTTGCAAGCCCTGGCGCCGGAGGCGCGCATCGGCGTGGCGCACGGACAGATGCGTGAAAACGCGCTGGAGGACGTGATGCTGGACTTTTATGCCGGGGCGTATGACGTGCTGTTGTGCACCACCATTGTGGAAAGCGGCTTGGACGTGCCCGAAGCCAACACGCTCATCGTCTTTGACGCCGACCACTTCGGCCTTTCGCAGCTCTATCAAATCCGTGGGCGCGTGGGGCGCAGCAATCGCCAGGCTTATGCCTATTTCACCGTGCGGCAAAACAAGATTCTCTCCGAGACCGCGCAGCAGCGCCTAACCGCCATCCGCGAGTTTACCGAGTTTGGCGCGGGCTACCGCATTGCGCTGCGCGACCTGGAAATCCGCGGCGCGGGCGACGTGCTGGGGCCGCAGCAAAGCGGACATCTCAGCACGGTGGGCTACGACATGTACGTCAAGCTCATCGAGCAGGCCGTGGGCGAAGTGCGCGGCGAGGAGCAGACCCCGGAGCTGGATACGCGGGTGGAACTCAAGGTGGACGCCTACCTGCCCGAAGCCTATGTACCCGACGAAAAGCTGCGCGTGGAAATCTACAAGCGCATCGCCATGATCCAGGACGAGGCAGGACGGCTGGACATCGAGGAAGAGCTGGTGGATCGCTTTGGCGACGTGCCGGACAGCGTGGAAAACCTCATGCGCATCGCACAGCTGCGCGGCGTCACGCGAAAGCTGGGCATCCATCACCTCTTTTTGCGCCAGGATGGGCTGCACATGCGCTTGGACGAGCGCTTTACCCCGGATCCAGGCCTTCTGCTGCAAGCGGTTTCGTCCACCGATCCCCGGCTGCGCTTCAGCCTGTCCAAAACGCCGGAACTGGTGCTGGCGCAAGCCGGCTTGGAGCCTTCCGACGCGCTCGTGCAAGCCATCAACGTCATGACGCGCGTTCACGACGCGCTCAACGCTCTGCGGGAGACCCCGCCAGAGTCTACCCAAAGCTCATAAAGCGCCGCGAAGGTGCGCGGCGCGGTTTTTGGAGCGCGAAAAGGCCAGGTTTCCGAAAGGAAACCTGGCCTCAGGCTGTCAAAAAACCTCCCCGAAGGGGTTGAACCCGTCCCTCAGATCAGGGGAACGTTGCCCATCAGCTCGATCACGCTGGCCGGCAGGTTGGCCAGCGCCTGATAAACCGCCTGCATCGCGCGGGTTTGGAAATTGCGCGCCAAATCCAGCATCTCCTCCTCGGAGAGCTTGAGCAGATCCACCGCCGTCTCGCTGGTGGCGTCCTCCACGGCGTCCAGAAGCCCGCTGTCGTCCTCGCCGCTGCTCACCTCGAAGCTCAGCAGGGGCCGGTCGGCCGCGGCCGGCTCAATGATGCTGACCGCGCCGGCACGCATGTACAAATCCAGCGTGCGATGACGCACATCGTCCTCGTTCTTGGCATTATACACAAAGCTATACTGGCTGCCGGAGGACAGGAAGGCCAGCATGCCTTCGCTCACGCCATCCGCTCCCTGCATGAGGTCAAAGGAGCCTTCCACCGTTACGCCCGCGACTTCCTCCGTCAACCGCGCCGTGTGCTGAACGCCTTTCTCGCTGCTGAGCCGGTCATAGACAACGGTCATGCTCATGGTTTGCTCGGCGTCCTCTACGGTGAAGGCCATCTTCATCTCCATGTCAAGACCGGCCAGCGCCGTGCCTTCATCCAGGGTATAGGCCGTCAAATCCATCGTGAAATCCATGCCTTCGTACATATCGTGAAGCGACTGCATGGCTTGGTCAAGGGTTTGGTCAATCTCCTCGTCGCTTAGGTCAGGGGCTGTCGTGCGGATCGTCATTTCTATGGTTCTGCGCATGTAATCCGACTCGATGATGGACATTATATCGGATTGATCCATCGCAAAGGTCAGCTTGCCCGTGGCGGCGTCGCGCCCCTCCGCTGTGAAACTGCCTTCCTCAAAGCTGATGTTGTTGACGATTCCCTCAAGATACTCCTGCATGTTCTTGTCGTCGGGATACATCGTCTCCGCCAGGGCCTTCATGTCCTCCGGCTGGGCGGTTTGCAAAAGGCCGTTCGCCGCCAAATCGTTGGCGGCAACCGCTTGCAGCACATTCAGCAGCGGCATCAGGGTTTGGGCGCCCATTCCGCTTATTTCCGCAGATGCTTCGCTCAGCATGGCGCTCAGATCCTCCCAGCGGACAAACAGCACGTCGTCGCCAAAGAGGTTGCTGGCCATGTAAAGGCCCGCGGTGTCCAGCTTAAAGGAATAGTCCGCGATGTCCTCATCGCCTACGCTCAAGCACATGCCCACCGCGTCATCGTCATGAAGAAATGATAAAGAAAGCGCGTCAAACAGATCGCCTACCGCCTCTTCACCGCTGGCAGTCAGGATCAGATCGCCCGGTTGGATGGAAAGCGTGTGCCGCATAGCCGCCATCGCGTTCACGGGCAGCGCCAAGGCCAGCAGCAAGCAGACGGCCAAGTAAAACCACTTTCTCTTCATGGTGGTTCCTCCTTTAGGTTCTGAGGGCTTCGCCCCGTTTTGAAACGGCATTATTATAACGCATTGAATCGCGCTTGTCATCCATGAATTTCTCAAAGGCGGAGGATACGGTTTCAAACGTCCGTTTTCGCGCTCCTTGGCATCGCTTGACGGCGCCTGCCGGGTTCTTTATAATGAAAAAAGCATTTTAGAAAAAAGGGGGGACGGCGGATGCTGGGCGTGCGGATGCTGGTGGTGCTCCTGCCGCCGCTAAGCGCGGATGAAGCCGTCGCCACGGCCCTCAGTGCCGTCAGCGCGGCCGTGCGGCCCTATGGCCTGCGCTTTGCCGTGCCTGCCTCCTTAAGCGACGCTTTTGCGCCGCTGACGCAAGCCGGCGATGCGCTCGGCGCCGGCGACATCCTGTACTATACCGGCGATTGGGCCGGCGTTGCCTCGCTTTTGCAGGACGAGACGCATTTTCTTTGCCTCAAGGGGCCGCAAGGGTTTTGCCGCCGCTGGGATGCCGAGCTCTATGCCGCGCATCGTGCCACGGGCGTGCGCAACGCCCTGCTGACCGGATGCGCCCACGGCCCCCAACGGGAAACCCCCGGCTTTGACGCCGACGCGTCCACGCTCCGGCGGCGTCCCTTGGAGCTTGGCAAGCTGCGCGCCCTGGCGCGCATGCGCAAAGAAGAGACGCGGGCTTTTTCCGCCTTGCAGCCGCCCGATACGCCTTCCAGCGCGATCGATTTGCCGGCGGAGGCGTATTTGCCCGCGTTCGTGCAGGACTTTCAGGACGCCGGCGTGCTGGTGGATCGCGGCTTGCCCCTGGTATGCGCGGCCGGGCCGGTGCGGACGCTCGCGGTCAACCCGGCGCTGTTTTTTGGCACGACGGCCTTTTTGCATCAGGCGCAGCTGGATTTGGACATGCTATCCATCGCCGCATATGTGGCTGGGTTTGAGGTTTACGCGCTGCCCCGGCCGGTGATTTGGCCGCTTGCGCCCGTGCTGGAGCGCCTGAAAAAGCCAGGCCCCGACATCCTCGGCCCGTCCACGCTGGCCCGCTTTGAGCAATTGGCCGGGCTGCGCTATGACAAGCGCATGGCGGGGCTGAAAACCACCTGGGGCCTCTTTGGGGCCGAAAACACCTACGCCCAGCGGCTGCCGTCGGGCATGGGCGTAACCGAGCGCTTCCGCGCGGCGCGCATGTACCTCAGCGAGCGCCACATGCCCCTGATGTGCTGCGCCTTTGTGGACATGCCCCATCCCTCGCGGCCCGTGATGAGCTATCTCCTGCGCTTCGGTTTTTTGCGCGACATCCAGAGCCTTCCGCTGCTGGTTTATACGGGCGGGACGCAAGAGCGCCTTCTGCGCTCCATGCACCCCAACACGCGCAGCTACCCGGCGGTTCTCGAAGGCGTGCCAGCGGGTCTCAAGCCCCGGCAGCACCTAGGCTATGCCAAGCCGCAGCTGCTTTTGAAGGCCGCGCGCGCGCATGTGGAATTCAGCCATGTTTCCTGGCTGGCCCTGGACGTGCTGCCGCATCCCATCTGCCCGGAGGCCGTCCCCGATTTTTCCGCTCTGATGGACGACCGCATTCATCTGGCCACGGTCAACGGCGTGCCGGACACGTCCTTCATCGTCGTGCCGTCGCAGCGGCTGCCGCTGATAGCCCGTGAAGCGGCGGCCATCGCGCACCTGGACGTGGAAGCCAAGCGCGGCCTGAAGGAGACCGTCCTTTGGGAGCGGTTGTTCGCGCGCTTCCCCGACCTGTTTGCCATCCACCGCATGCCGGGGCGCGGGCTGCTGTTTCTCACGGCCTTTGACCCGCGGCTTCTGAGCGCCTCGCTGCGCGCGCGGTTGGTTGACCTGCCCGCGCCGCATCGCCCCGCCGCGGTTCCCCCCAAAGCCGCCCACCCGTCCAACGAAAGGAGCGATTCCCCATGACCCCGACCACTCCCGAGGCCAAGACCGTCGCCCACAGCCGCGCCGAACAGGTTCACATCATCATGCCCGTGGACGTCAACGGCGGCTACACGCTGTTTGGCGGCATGCTGATGCAATGGATCGACGTGGTGGCCGGCGTGGTGTCGCGCCGCCACAGCGAAACGGAAACCCGTACCGCGGCCATTGATCACCTGGAGTTCCTGGCGCCGGCGCACATCAACGACACCGTAACCATCGCAGGGCGGGTGACCTGCGTGGGCAACACCAGCATGGAAGTATGCGTGGATACGTACGTGGAGCGCCTGGGCAGCCCCGGCCGGCGTATGCATGTCAACCGCGCCTATTTGACGATGGTGGCCATCGGCCTGGACGGTCGCCCCACCCGCGTTCCGCGGCTCATTGCGCAAACGGACGAGGAAAAGGCCGACTATGAAGCCGGCCTTAAGCGCCGCGAACGCAGGCGGCAAGCCGCCTTGGATTAAGCTGCCCTTAGAGCGCCAGGCGGTAGATTTCGCGGCAGGCCGCCTCGTCCAGTACCACAAAGGCGCCCGCCGTCCCGCCAACCATCGCCGTGCAGCGTTTGGCCATGCGCTCCACGTTGCGGCCGTCGATGCCGTAATCCTTCAGCCGGGTGCCCAGGCCCAGCGATTGCCAAAACGCCTCCAGACGCTCGACGCCCTCCCGAGCGGCCGATTCGTCGTCTTCCTGCGTCACGCCCAAAACGCGCCGCGCAAACTGCGCCAGTTTTGGGGCGCCGCCCCGCGGCAGCACATAGCGCATCCAGGCGGGAAAAACAACCGCCAGGCCCGCGCCATGGGCGATGTCATAAAGCGCGCTGAGCTCGTGCTCCAGCTTATGGCTGGCCCAATCGCCCACGCGCCCGGTTTGGTAAAGCGTGTTATGCGCCAGGCATCCCGCCCACATGATCTCCGCGCGCGCGTCGTAATCGTCGGGCGTTTGCATGACCAGGGGCGCGTTGCGCATGACCGTGACCAGCGCCGCCTCCATGAGACGGTCGGTCAATTCCACATGGGAAACGCGGGTAAAATAGCGTTCCATCATATGCGCCATGATATCCACCACCCCGCAGGCCGTCTGAAAAGGCGGAAGGGTAAAGGTGAATTCAGGATTGAGAATCGAAAAAACCGGAAAATTCAGCGGCGTGTTCCGGCCGCGCTTGCACAGGTCTTCGTCGCGGGTGAGGACGCAGGAGTTGCTCATCTCACTTCCGGCGGCGGGAAGGGTGACCACCGTGCCCAGCGGCAGCGTGCGCGTGTTGGTTGCGGCGCCGTCAAACAGATCCCACAGGGGGCCATCGTAACACGCGCCGTTGGCGATGGCCTTGCCCGTGTCGATGGCGCTGCCGCCGCCCACGGCCAGCACCAGCTCCACGTCGTGTTCGCGGCACAGCGCCACGCCGCGCTGCGCTAGGGACAGCCGTGGATTGGGCTGTACGCCGCCCAGCTCCCACACCTGGGCGCCGGAAAGCCGCTCCATGACCTGATCGTACACGCCTGTTCGCTTAATGCTGCCGCCCCCGTAAACCAGCAGAACCCGCGTCGCGCCCAGCGCGCGGCATTCGCTTTCCAAATGGTTCATCGCCCCGCGGCCAAAATGGATGCGGGTGGGATTTTGAAAGGTAAAATCAATCATCCTGCGTGCGCTCCTTTGAAAAGATCATGCCGGTATTGTACCATCCTGGAGTCGGTTTTGCCAAGCGTTTGCGCATTTGACATTCGCATCCACCACAGATATAATGCCTCATAAGTCAGGAGGGAGTTTCTATGGTTCATTCCGTTTCCGAATTGATTGGGCGCACGCCCCTGATGTCGCTGGAGCGGCTAGGGCAGGCGCTTTCGCTCAAGGCGCGCCTGGCGGCCAAGCTGGAAATGTTCAACCCGGCCGGGAGCGCCAAGGATCGCGTGGCGATGAGCCTCTTGGACGACGCTCAGGCGCGCGGGCTCATCGGCCCCGGCGCGACCATCGTGGAACCCACAAGCGGCAACACGGGCATCGGCCTGGCATGCCTGGCTTCCGCTCGAGGCTATCAGGTGATTCTGACCATGCCCGACACCATGAGCGCCGAGCGGCAACGGCTGCTGAAAGCCTATGGCGCCAAGGTGGTTCTCACCCCGGGCGGCGAGGGCATGGCCGGCGCCATTCGGCGCGCCGAGGAGCTGGCCGCGTCCATTCCCGGCAGCTTTATGCCGCGCCAGTTTGACAACCCTGCCAATCCCCAGGCACACCGCCTTTCCACGGGGCCGGAAATCTGGGAGGACACTCAGGGGCAGGTAGATGTCTTTGTAGCCAGCGTTGGCACGGGCGGCACCCTCACCGGCGTGGGCGAAGCGCTCAAGGCCCGCAAGCCGCAGGTGCGAGTGGTGGCTGTGGAGCCCGCGGACTCGCCGGTGCTCAGCGGCGGAAAGCCCGGGCCGCATAAATTGCAGGGCATCGGCGCCGGCTTTGTGCCCGGCGTGCTCAATACATCCCTATACGACGAGGTGATCGCCGTAACCACCGAGCAGGCCTATGCCGCGGTGCGTGATTTGGCCCGGCTGGAAGGGCTTCTGTGCGGCATTTCGTCCGGCGCGGCGCTGTGCGCATCCGTCGCGCTGGCCCGCCGGCCGCAAAACGCCGGCAAGCTCATCGTCACGCTGTTCCCCGACTCAGGCGAGCGCTACCTGAGCACGCCGGATCTCTGGCCCTGATTTGACCAAGGAGCAATCCCATGCAAATCCTGCGTTCGAGGCTTCGGCCGTACCTGGGCTCGCGCGATTTTTACAAAAGCGCGCTGGGCGTGATGATTCCCGTCACCATCCAACAGCTCATCAACAACCTGTTTAACATGGTGGATAACCTCATGGTGGGCAGCCTGGATCCCGACGGACTGGCCATGAGCGCCGTAACGGTTGCCAACAAGCCCTACTCCATTTTCTTTGGCGTATTCTTCGGCATGACGGGCGCGGCAGGGCTGCTGATTAGCCAGTATTACGGCGCGCGCGACCTTAAGACCTGTCAACGCTTGTTTTCGCTGCAAATGGTCATCGGCCTACTGACCTCGCTGATCTTCGGCGCGGCGCTGGCGCTTTTGCCCACGCAGGTCATGCGCCTGTTCGTGACCGATGGACGCACGGTGGAGCTGGGCGTGGCCTACATCAGTATCATTTGGCTGAGCTACATCCCGGCGGCCGTAAGCAACACGTGCATTTTTTCGCTGCGTTCCCTGGGCAAAAACCGCGCCAGCATGCTGGTGAGCCTGATGACCATGGCTCTCAACGCGCTGTTCAACTACGCCTTTATCTTCGGCAAGCTCGGCAGCCCTGCCATGGGCGTCAGGGGCGCGGCGCTGGGAACCTTGGCGGCCCGCCTGTGCGAGATGGGGTTCTATCTGGCGATGCTCGCCCGGCGCACCACGCCGTTTTCTCTGGACATGAAAGGGTTTTTGCGCCTTGAGCGCTCCGTCACGCGATCCTTTGCGCTCAAGGCCGTGCCGCTGATTTCCAACGAAATTCTCTGGACCTGCGGCCTGAGCGTGTTTTTCTGGAGCTATGCGCGCCTCAACGAAGCGGCCCTGCCCGCCATCACCATCGGAGAACAATGCAACCAAATCGCCTCGGTGATGGCCATGGGCACATCGTCGGCGGTTTCGGTGCTCATTGGCGCGGAGCTGGGCGCGAACCGTCTGCGCCAGGCCAAGGCCAACTGCAAAAAGCTGCTGACGCTGGTTTTGGGTATCAGCCTATGCTGCGTGACGGTATGCTGCCTCCTGGCTTTTATCCTGCCCAACGCCTTTGGCATCACACCGGCCCTGCGCGCCATGGCCACGCGCATTTGTTTGATTATGGGGCTGCTTGCGCCGATGAACTTTGTGTATGGATTTTGCTTTTACTGCATGCGCGCCGGAGGCGACACCAAAAGCGCGATGCTCCTGGACAGCGGTTACATGTGGCTCGTTCCCGTCCCCGTCAGCGTGCTTTTGGCCCTAACGAGGCCCGGCGACCTCGGTGTGGAAGCCGCGGTTTTTGTCGTGCAGTTTCTGATGAACGTAAAAGTCATCCTGGCGCTGGCCGTATTAAGGCGCGGACGATGGGTGCGCAATATCACCGGGCCTGCCTAACCCGGCCGCATCACCCTGCCTACGCCGCCGAAAAGCCTGTAGGTTTGTCAAACATATTGGACAGTAAAGGAAGAGAGGACGTCTCTGGGAGCAGCCCAATGAAGTGGACGCATGGGGCGGGAGTTGCTCCGACTTTGGTGGGCAGGAAGCTTCCCACCAAAGTCGGCGAGGGAATAGAAACGGTGCGTATCATAGAATCGCTTTTGGTCCTCACGATGGCTGCGTTCGACCTTTCCGTTGTGCCTGGGAGTATAGGGACGGATGAGCTTGTGGCGAATTCCCAGTTGTCTGGCCGTTGCTTCAAAGAGGGTTTCCAGGTCGCGCCGGCTGCTGGAAAAGCGATTGGTGAATTCAAAACCGTTATCGGTCTG
>DVME01000001.1 GCA_018715175.1 Candidatus Limiplasma stercoravium | reverse complement strand
ACCCACGTCAAGGCCAAAGCCAACAAACACAAAAAGATGACGGTCGTGGTGGAGCGGACGCCCAAAGCGTATCTGGAAGAGCTGGACGAGGCCATCGAGCGGGACCGCAAGGAGCTGGGCAAGAAGCCCTTCGATAAGAAGGATGACGATGATCCGCCTCCGACACGGGAGGTCCAGCAGAGCAAAAGCGACCCGGAAAGCGGACAGCTGCACAAGGAGGGGAAGCCGGACGGCTTCCATTACAGCGAGCACCGAACTGTGGACAGCAAGCACAACATTGTGGTAAACGTGCGGATTACCCCGGCCAATGTCAACGACGTAGAGCCTATAGCGGAGATACTCAAGGATATTGAAAAGCGGCTGGGAAAGCAGCCCAGGTACATGGGGCTGGATGCGGGCTACCACAACGCGCCGGTGTGCCACCAGCTTGCGCAAGCGGGGATACAGCCGGTGGTGGGCTACCGAAGACATACGCACAAGGGAGACTATTTCGGAAAATACCGTTTCACCTATGACCCAATCAAAAACGTTTACCTGTGTCCGCAAGGGCATGAGCTGACATGGCGCACGACCAACCGGGAAGGGTATCGGGAATACTGGAGCGAGTCCAAAACATGCAGGGACTGCCCCAAACGGGCAAAATGCTTCTCCGCGAAATCCAGCAGAAGGCAGGTGACGCGCCATGTATGGCAGGATGCATTGGAGCAGGCGGACGCGTTTACGAAGACAAGCAGCGGGAAACGCATCTACGCCTGGCGCAAGGAAACCATTGAACGATCTTTCGCAGAAGCCAAAGAATTACATGGCCTGCGCCATGCGCGCATGCTGGGAATCCGTAACCTGTACGAGCCGTCCTTCCTCACCGCCGCCGTGCAGAACATGAAACGCATGGCCAGGGCGTTTCGTCCTCTTTCTTCTGTTTTATCCTATGCGTTAAAGGGCCGCGTCCTGTCGGAAACAGCCCCTTTTCGGCGTCCTGGCCTTTGTTTTATGCGCGCTGCTCGCCAAAGATGGCCGCGATATGCGCCGGCCCGTAGGCGGTACGCTTGGTCAGCGCGCTCACCACCGGCACGATGACGAGCCCGCATGCCATGGCCGCCGCGCCGCTCATGGGCGCCAGGCTCATGTCGCCCGTCAGAAGGGGCGGCAAGAGGGAAATCAGCGCTCCGCCGATTACGCCGGCAAACGCGCCCGCACGGGTCACGCCCTTCCACAGCAGTCCGTAAAGGAACGGCGCCAGGAACGCGCCTGCGATGGTTCCCCACGACAGCGACATCAGCGAGACAATCGGCGTATCCTGCATCAGGAAATTGATGACCAGGGACAGCGCCACAAACAGCACGCACAGCATGCGCATGACCAAGGTGGCGCTGCGCTGCTTAAGCCTAAACAGCGTTCCCACCAAATCCAGCGTAATGACCGACGAGGAGGAAAGCACCAGCGAAGTCAGCGTGGAAATGCTGGCCGAAAGCAGAAGCACCACAAACAGCCCTTGCAAAGCGTCGGGAATGCCAACCACCTGCGCGTCCGTAAGCATGGTGGGCATGATTTGATCCGTGGCCATCTCGCCGCTGTTGACCAAATCCGCCAGGGTGCGCACGCCGTCGGAAGCCGTGATGCGCTGCAATACCACCGGGCCGAAGCTGCCCGCGAAGTACGCGCCGCCCGCCACCACCAGCGCAAAGAAGGTCGAGATGACCGTGGCGCGTTTGACGCTGCCGGTATCCTTGATGGCGAAGAATTTGTGAATCATCTGCGGCATGCCCAAAACGCCCATGGAGGTCAGCAGCACGTTGCTCAGCAGCCAGGTGCCCTTGCCCGGGGGCGGCAGAAGGCTGTTGAGCCTATGGCCGTCCACCGTCACCTCGCCCAGCTGCGCCAAACCTTCGCCCAGGCCGCCGGCCGCGCGAACGATGTAGAACACCACCGTGCCAATGCCCACGAGCATGATGATGCCTTGGATGAAATCCGTAATGGCCGTGGCCTTGTAGCCGCCGGCAAACAGGTACACGGCGCTCAGCAGCGCAATGCCCACCACGCACCAGGTGTAATCAAAACCAAAGGCCATTTGGAACATGGTGCCCAGGCCCTTGTACACGCTGGCCGAGTACGGCAAAAGGAACAGGAAGATGATGCCGCTGGCGATCAGTTTGAGCAGCTTGCTGTCGTAACGCTTTTCGAAAAAGCCGGGAATGGTGGCCACTTGCAGCTTTTCTCCCATGATGCGCGTGGGCTTGGCCAGCAGCGTCCAGGCCAGAAGGCTGCCCACCAGCGCGTTTCCGATGCCGCACCACACCGCGGACAATCCCGCCGACCAGCCGGTGGAGCCCGCGTAGCCCACAATGATCACGGCGCTAAAATAACTGGCCCCGTAGCTCAGCGCGCTCAGCCACGGACCCACATTGCGCCCGCCCAACAAGAATTCGTTGAGCGATAGATTTTTCCGGGCCGTCAGGGTGATTACGACGACCATCATCAGCATATAGGCGACCAGAATACACACCTTGACCATGGTTCCCATCCTTCCATCCTACAAAACTACGCGCCCCGCCGGGGCTGGGAACGAACCGTTCCGCACGCTTCTTGCCCCTCAGGGCAACTACTTCATCATTATACCTTCGTTTTTTCCCTTGGCAATGCGCTTTATGGTGCCAATCGTTCCCGTTTCTATAAAACCTCTGCACTTGGTTTGTATTTCCGGCCTCATAACCCCGTCCCCCTACGCATACCCTTGGCCAGAGCGCCAGGGAAAGGAGGGCCAGCCATGTTGGAACGGCTCAAACGCGCTGACATTCCGCAGGAACTTGTTTTTGGCTGGCCACGCTGCGTGCTTGTGGGCGACGAACGGCTCGTGGTGGAACAGCACCAGGGTCTCTTTGCATGCGGCGAGGAGGAAATCGTGCTCAAAACCCTCTGCGGTTACCTGGTGGTTCGGGGACAAGGAATGCAGCTGAACCGCTACGACCCCGACGGCTTGGTGGTGGTGGGCAAGATTCATTCGCTCGGCTACCGTCCCAAGGGAGGCTGAGAGCGTGCGCATTCCCCTGTTTACGCACCGCTTCACGCTGACGGGCCTGAACCTGGAGCGCTTTTTGAACGCGATGCTCAAAGCCGGCATACCGCTGTTGGAGGTTCGGCGCCAAGGAACGCGGGCGATGACGTGCCGCTGTTTCAGCGCCGATCTCAAGGGCGTAGTAAGCCTCGCGCAGGAAAAGGGATGGCGCATCGGCGGCGTCCGTCCGCTGGGGCTGTCGGCGGCAGGGCTCTGGCTTCGGCGGCGGCCCGGCATTGCCGCGGGCGTGCTGCTGTCCATGATTCTGGTAGGCATTTTATCCCAGTTTGTATGGCGCGTCGAGGTGCGCAACGCCGGCCCCTATCGCGCAGAAATCGAGCAATACCTGCAAAGCGAAGGCTATTCGCCCGGCCTGCGGCGCGCCGAGGTGGACGCCTCCGCCCTGGAAAGCGCCCTGACGCGGCGCTATCCGGAGGTGGCCTGGTTTCAAGCCTATGTATACAATGTTACGCTGGTGGTGGACGTGGCCCTGGGCGTCGCCATGCCGCAGCTTCCCTCCAACGATCCTAGCCATGTGGTGGCGCAATGCGACGGCATTGTGGATTCGGTGCGCGTTTACGCGGGCACAGCGGCCGTCAAAGCCGGCGATGTCGTGCGTCAGGGCGACGTGCTCATCCGCGGCGAGGAACGGGGCGCCAACGGCGAAACCGTGGCCGTGCACGCGCGAGGCGTGGTCATGGCGCGGTGCTGGCGCTCCTACACGGTGCGCATGTCTTTGAACGAAGCCATCGCCACGCCCACGGGCCGCGAGCACCGGGCCACGCAGCTGGTCTGTCCCTGGCTGGCCTGGCCCGAGGAGCCGGACACGCCTCCTTTTCTGACCAGCGACCTCACCGTAACCCTTACGCCCATCGCGGGCGCGTTTATCCCGCTGTGGCAGCGCACGCTGCAATGGAACGAGGTCGCATTGGAATACCGCCGCCAGGACGAGGCCCAGGTGCGCGCCCAAGCCGGCCAAGCCGCTCTCTCCCGGCTGAAAGAATCGCTGTACGGCTATGAATTGGTTGACAAATGGGTAGATTATTGTATGATAGAAGATACTACATTGGCTGCGACCGCCACGGCGGAGTGGCTGATGGATATCGGCGGCGGGGAGCCGTCATAAAACGGGAGGCACACACATTTGACCGCGATTCCCATGCAGCGTGTAGCGCTGACGAGCATGGACGCATATCTGGCCCTGTTCGGCGCCAACGGGCGCAACCAGGGCATCCTGGAAAACGAGCTGGGCGTGTCCTTGCACGCGCGCGGCTCGGAACTGACCATCACCGGTGACGAAAAGGGCGCGCTGCTGGCCGCGCGCGTGGTGGAAAAGCTGACCGACCTGGCCGACCGCAAGGCTTTTATCGACCGTTCCACCCTGCGCTACGCCATCAGCCTCGCCCGGGAGGACAACCTGGAAGCGTTGGACGACCTGGCGCTGGAGGTGGTGGCCATCACGCACCGGGGGCGGCCCGTGCGATGCCGTACCCTGGGACAATATGCCTACGTCAAGGCCATCCGCTCCCATGAGCTGACCTTTGCCGTGGGCCCTGCCGGGACAGGCAAGACCTACCTGGCCATGGCCCTGGCGGTGGTGGCGCTGCGCAACAAGGAAATCGAGCGCATCGTTCTCACCCGGCCTGCGGTTGAGGCGGGCGAAAAGCTGGGTTTTCTGCCCGGCGATCTCAGCCAGAAGGTGGATCCCTACCTGCGTCCCCTCTATGACGCCCTCTACGACATGATGGGCGCGGAAAGCTACCAGCGCCTGCAGGAGCGCGGCGCGCTGGAAATCGCGCCGCTGGCCTACATGCGCGGGCGCACGCTGTCGGACAGTTTCATCATCCTGGATGAAGCGCAAAACACCACGCCCGAACAGATGAAAATGTTCCTGACCCGTTTTGGAGCGGGCAGCCGCGTGGTTGTAACCGGAGACGCCACCCAGACCGACCTGCCTCCAGGCAAGCAAAGCGGCTTGCTTCAGGCGCTTGAGGTGCTCGGGGGCCTCCCCGACATCGCCATCGTGCGCCTGGACCAGCGCGACGTGGTACGCCATGATCTGGTACAGGCTATCGTTGGGGCATACGCGGCATACGAAAGCCAAAAGGGGGAAAAACCATGATGCCCAGCAAACGCGGCTCCCGAAAGAAGCGCAGCCTCAACCCCGAGGCTTTGGCGCGGGCATTGCGCAGCAACGCGGCGCATTGCGCCTATGCCGTGGCCGTGGGCACGGTGGTGATGTGCATACTGTTCGTCATCGCCATCACGCCCCAGCGCTATGATCTCAAGGTGGGCGACATCGCGCCCGACACCATCACCGCCAGCAAGGACGTGGTGGATGAAATCAGCACCGCGCGCCAACGCGAAGAAGCCGCCGCGCAGGTCGAGCCCATTTACATCTTCAAGGAAGACGTGGCCGACGAGGTTCTGCAAAATCTCAGCAGCGTGCTTTCGCAGGTTACCGCCGTACAGCAGTACGGCCGCAACATCCTGGAAAGCTTCGCGCCCGACGACCCGGCCGCCCAAAACGCCTACGTTTTTGCCGACGCCGAGCTGGACTATGCCCGTTCCCTGCTGACCATGCTCAGCCTGCAAAACTATCAGCTCAGCACCCTTTTGCACGCCACGGATGAACAGATATCCGATATGTGCGCCAACCTGACCGCCGCGGTGGAAAACACCCTCAACACCACCATCCGCGAAGGCTACGTCAACGAAGCCATACAGTATTTGCAGCAGATCATGGGCTACAAGACGGATATGGATCTGCTGCAAAACGTGGTAACTCCCATCCTGCGCAAGGTAATCCAGCCCAACATGCTCATCGACCAGGAAGCTACCGGCAAGCTGCGCGACGAAGCCCGCGAGTCCGTGGAACCGGTGATCTACAAACAGGGGCAGAACATCGTCCTTGCGCGCGAGCGCGTCACGGCCAATCAACTGGAAATGCTTCGCAGCCTCGGCCTGTTGGACAACGACGACGTGGACATCATGATGTATATCGGCGGACTGCTGCTGGTGTTCATCAGCATGTGCATGCTGTTGCTGCTTTTGCGCATGTTTGACCCCGTGACGCTTCGCAGCCCCAAGCGCCTGACCATTTTGATGCTGGTGCTGTGCGTGACCCTGGGGCTGTGCATCGCCGGCCAGACGCTCAACACCTACCTCACCCCGACCCTCCTGGCCGCCATGATGCTCCCCGGGCTTTTGTCCGCCGAAGCCGGTATTGCCAGCTGCCTCAGCCTCAGCGTCATGGCCAGCGCGCTGCTGGCCGGCGGCAACACCTCCTACGGCGCCGAGGTGGTCAACCTCCTGCTGACCTCCTTCATCAGCGGCGTGCTGGCGGTAGGCGTCATTCGCCGCCGTCCCTATCGCCAGCAGGTGCTCCTGTGCGGCCTGATGACCGCGGCGACGAACATCGTTATCATCCTCACCATCGGCTTTATGACCAATACTTCCCTGACCGTGGTTTTTGCCAACTCCCTGTGGAGCGCCGGCGGCGCGCTGGTGGCCGCGGTGCTGTGCATCGCCTTTGACCCCATTGTCGAAACCGCTTTCCACCTGGCGACCCCTGCCAAGCTTCTGGAGCTGAGCAACCCCAATCATCCCCTGCTGCGGCGGCTGCTTATCGAAGCGTCGGGCACCTATCACCACAGCATCATCGTGGCCAATCTCGCCGAGGCCGCCGCCGAAGCGGTGGGCGGCAATCCTTTGCTGGCGCGCGCCGGCGCGTACTTTCACGACATCGGCAAGCTCAAACGGCCGCTGTATTTTAAGGAAAACCAAATCGGCGAAAACCCGCACGAACACACCAACCCTTATGTATCCGCGGCCATCGTGACCGCGCATACGCGCGACGGCCTGACCATGGCCCAACAATACCGCTTGCCTCAGGAGATTCAGGACATCATCGTGGAGCACCACGGGGACACGCCGGTGATGTACTTTTACCACAAGGCGCTGGAGCAGGCCGGCGGCCAGGCTGTGGACATCGCGGATTTCCGCTACGACGGCCGGCGCCCGCAAAGCAAGGAAAGCGCCATCATCATGCTGGCCGACACGGTGGAAGCCGCCGTGCGCAGCATGCCCGACCCCACGCCCAAGGCCATCAACGACTTTATTGCCCGGCTGGTGCGCGGCAAACTGGACGACGGCCAGCTGGATGAAGCCCCTCTGACCCTGCGCGATGTGACGCGCATCTGCTCGGCGTTTGCTACGGTGCTCAACGGCGTATTCCACGAGCGCATCGAGTATCCCAGCATCAGCCCCGCCGCCGCCGCGCGCGTGGCGGCGCAGCAAAACGCCGCCCTGCCGCATGCGTCGGAAAGCCCCGTGGAGGAGCGCGAGCTGCGCCGCATCGAGCCCCAGGCCGAAGAAGGCGCGCCCGGCGAGAGCGAGCCTGCCCAGCCGCCCCAGGAAAACGAGACATCCGAGAGCCAAGGCCAGGCCGCGCCCGGCGACGGAGGCGAAAGCAAATGAAAGTGGAATGGGAGCTGGAATGCCCCCTATGGGATGCGGCGCCGCTTGCGTTGACGGCGGACTGCTGCCAGGCGGCGGAAGGCGTGAGCCTGCCGCTGGGCGTGCATGTGATTCTTACGACCCTGGAGCGCATGCGCCGCATCAACCGCGAGCAACGCGGCGTGGACAGCCCCACCGACGTTTTGAGCTTCCCCACCGTCAACTATCCCAAAGGCCAAACCGCGCGTCATTGCCTCAAGCGCCTTCGCGCCGAGTACGACCCCGACGCAGGCGCCTGCATGCTGGGCGACATCGTCCTGTGCCTACCCCGCGCCGTGAGCCAGGCAGCGCAATACGGCCACTCTCTCAGCCGGGAGCTATGCTATCTGCTGGCGCATGGATTGTTTCATTTGATGGGTTACGACCACATGACGAGCGAGGAACAAAGGGAGATGAGACTCATGGAGGAAAAAACCATGCGCATGGCCGGCCTGTCCCCCTGCGGCG
>DVME01000091.1 GCA_018715175.1 Candidatus Limiplasma stercoravium | reverse complement strand
GCCTTCTAAGCCGTGGGTCAGGGGTTCGAATCCCTTCAGGCGCGCCAGACGTGGTGGGTATAGTTCAGCGGTAGAGCGCCAGATTGTGGCTCTGGATGTCGTGGGTTCGAACCCCACTACTCACCCCACTTCCCCCAATGGGGTATCGCCAAGCGGTAAGGCACGGGACTTTGACTCCCGCATTCGTAGGTTCAAATCCTGCTACCCCAGCCATTTTGTCGCCGCCCGGACGATACGCAAAAACCCCCTTTCGGAAGGTTCCGTGAGGGGGTTTTTGCGTGGCCGGGGAAGGCTTTCGAATCCGCCGCGCAGGTCGCCGGATTTGGATTGCATACAGCCTGAGGCCGCCGCGATGATCGCGGCGGCCTCGGCGTTTTACCCTTTTTCCTCAAGCAGCGCCTCTACCTGGCTTTCGCCCAGCACGCGGATGCCCTCGCGCCGCAAAAGCGCCGCGCACACGCCTTGTCCTTCGCACAGGCGGCCGCTGAAAGTGCCGTCATATACCCCGGCGCAGCCGCAGGAGGGGCTTCGTTCCTTGAGCAGCGCGCAATGGCAGCCCGCGGCGCGCGCCACCGCCAACGCCGTCTGAGCGCCGACTTGAAACGCCTCCGTCACGTCTTGGCCGTCCCGGGTCACCACCCGGCCTTCCCGAAGTTCGCTGGGCGGTCGGGGCGTGGGCAATCCGCCCAGCACCTCCGGGCAAACCGGAACCAGCACATGGCGCCGCATGAGTTCCTCGAGCCTCTCCATACGCCGGGCAGCGCCGTCATAGCGGCAGCGAACGCCCAGCAAGCACGCGCTGATCAGCAGGTTCATCGCTCGCGCTCCTTCAGGCGATGGCGCTGGGATTGCAGCTGACCACGCCGCGCTCGGCGTCCAAGGTCACCACCGCGCCGGATTTGAGAATGCGGGTGGCGTTTTCCGCGCCGATGATGACGGGGATGTTCAGGCTCATGCCGGCCACCGCGCCATGGCCGTTGGGGTTGCCGTCCTCCAGGATAAGGCCGGACGCCTTGCGCACCAGGGGCAGCAGGGCGTTATTGGTCTGCTGGATGACGAGGATATCGCCGTCGTTAAAGGTGCGAAGCGCCGCCTCGGGGCTGCGGCACACGCAAAGGCTGCCATAGCAGCGCTGCTCCGTCACGCCCGTGCCGGTTACCAGAATGTGGCCCACAACATGGACTTTCATCAGGTTGGTGCTGCCGCTCACGCCCAGGGGCACGCCAGCGGTCATCACCACCAGCTCGCCGTCGTGCAAAAGCCCTGCGGTTTCGCCCGCCTCCACCGCGCGCTCAAAGAGCTCGTCGGTGTTGGTGGCTTCCTCAATCATCAGAGGCGTCACGCCCCAGCTGAGGTTGAGCTGGCGGCACACCGTCTCGTCCGTGGTGCAGCAGATGATGGGACAGTCCGGGCGATACTTGGAAATCATCCGCGCCGTGCGCCCGCCCTTGGTCACGGTGAGAATCGCGGCCGCGCCCAGGTCGTGGGCGGAGGTGCAGGTGGCGTGCGAAATGGCGTTGGTGACATCCGGGGTTGGATCCATCTCGCGTTCCTTGAAGCGGCGGCGGTAGTTGATGTCGCTCTCGGCGCTCATAGCGATGCGCGCCATGGTGCGTACCGCTTCTACGGGATGCTGGCCCGCGGCGGTCTCGCCGGAGAGCATGATGGCGCTGGTGCCGTCGTAAATGGCGTTGGCCACGTCCGCGGCCTCGGCGCGGGTGGGGCGCGGGTTTTTCATCATGCTGTCGAGCATCTGCGTGGCGGTAATGACCTGCTTGCCGGACGAATAGGCCTTATGGATGAGCATCTTTTGGATGACCGGCACGCGCTCCAGCGGGATTTCCACGCCCAGATCGCCGCGAGCCACCATGATACCGTCGCTGACGCGCAGGATTTCATCGATGTTTTCCACGCCTTGCATGTTTTCAATCTTGGCGATGATGGAGATGTTGGTGCGTCCTTCCTGGCTGAAGAACTTGCGAATGTCCAGGATATCCGCCGCGCTGCGGGTGAAGGAAGCGGCCACGAAGTCAACGCCGTTGCGGATGCCAAAGGCGATGTCCTCCTTGTCGCGCTGGCTTAGGTACGGCATGCTCAATTCGACATCGGGCACGTTGACGCTTTTGCGGTCGGAAATGTCGCCCTCGTTGTGCACGGTGCACACGATATCCGTGGCCGTCAGGCTGCGCACGGTCATTCCCACGAGACCGTCGTCGATGAGAATGGTGTCGCCTTCCTTGACATCTTGGGGCAAATCGGCGTAGGAGATGCTGGCATGCTCGGCGTTGCCTACGACATTTCGGGTAGTCAGCGTAAAGGCCTGGCCCTTTTCCAGGTGTACCTTGCCGTTTTCAAAGGTGCCCAAGCGTACTTCGGGGCCCTTGGTGTCCAGCATGATGGCAATGGGGCGGCTGAGCTCTTCGCGCAAGGCGCGGATGCGTTCGATGTTGCGCTGATGTCCCTGATGCGTTCCGTGGGAAAAGTTCAGCCTTGCCACATCCATGCCCGAAAGGATGATTTCGCGCAGGATGGCGTCGTCCTCCGTGGACGGGCCCAAGGTGCAGACGATCTTGGTTCTGCGATGGGTCATGGTTTACTCCCCCTTGTTGTTGTATTCCAGCGCGAGCAAAGCCTGTTTGATTTCCAGACCTCCCGCGTAACCAACCAGCTTGCCGTCCTTGCCCACCACGCGATGGCAGGGGATGAACAGGGGCAGTGGGTTGAGGTGATTGGCTCTGCCGACGGCGCGGCAGGCCTTGGGCTGGCCCACCGCCTCGGCCTGCATGCCATAGGTGATGGTGCAGCCGTAGGGAATGCGCCTCAGCGCCTGCCAGCAGCGCAGGCAAAACGGCGTTCCCTGAGGATTGAGCGCGACGGTGAAGTCCCTTCGCCTTCCCTGAAAGTATTCGTCCAGCTGGGCTTGCGCCTCTGTGAGCAACGGCGTTTGCGCGGGCGTTTCCCCGGGCATGAACCGCCGGTCAAACCGCGCCTCCACCAAGGCGCCGTCCTGCTCCACCAGCGTCATGGGGCCCAGCGGCGTTTCATGGACGCAGGCGTATTTCATGGATGCGCTCCTTGTTTTTTCTCCGTCAAGCGCACATCAAGAGGCTCCCGGTTTTGGGAGCCGCTCAAAACCGTCAGCCAGCGCAGCGGCAGGGCAAATATTCCCAAGCACAGCGCCGCCATCAGGCCCCAGTCGCGCGCCTGTGAAGGCGTGCCCCAGGTCAAGCGCCCGTCCAGCGAAAACTCCAAAAGCGCCACGCCGCCGACGAGCGCCGCCATGCCCAGCCAGCCCAAGGCCGCCTTCGCGCCGCCGCGCAAGCGGGCGTAGGGCCGCGTCATCACCGCCAGGGCCGTCAAAGGCAGCAGCGCCGCTCCCACCTGGCCCACGCGCAAAAACACCACCAGCAGATGCCCGTCGTCGCGCATGCTCTCCCACAGAATCTGCGTCGCGCCATACAACGCCGCAAAAAACAGCGCCGTATCCCCCGGCCGCGCGCCTTTGCGCCGCCCAAGCCAGCGGGAGAAAGCCACCGCCGCCAGGCACACCAAAACCGCGCAAACCGCCTCATAGTCGTACACGCGCAGGCGAAACTCCGTAGCGACGCCGATTCGTTCCTCCAAAAACAGCCAGGGCGCCAAGGCGGTCAGCGCGCCTTCCCGCGCCACCTTGCCCACGCCCAGGTCGGTAAAGCGCTCGCCAAAGCGCAAAACCGCCAAGCTCAGCCCCAGGGGAAGGCACAGCGCGTCCAGCAAGTCGCCGGGGCGCTGGCGCGTTAGGCGCGCCACCAGCACGGCCGCGAGAAACAGGCCCATCAGCAGGCCTGTCATGCTCAGGCCGCCGTCATAGAAGCGCAGCATCAGCCAGGGGTTTTGATACGTCTCAAGGAAGTCTTCCAGGTTCACCAGGCAGTACACCAGCCTCGCTCCCATGACGCCCAGCGGAATGCCTGCCGCCAGGCAAGCGCTGGCCGTCGCGGGCTTGAGGCGCTTGCGGCCGCACAGTCCCATGAGCGCCAAAAGCATCAGCGCCGCCGCCGTCGCGCACAGGCCGTAGGCGAAAGCCTGCGCGCCCCAAAGGGAAAACAACGGTTCCATATCGGAATTTTCACTCCTCCGTGGCGCTGGCGAAGTAGATGATGTCCGTCACATCGCGTTCGTCCTGCGGCTTATCGTTGTACACCTGGCCGTGGAAAACCAGCGTAGCGCTGTTGCCACCGTCCAGGTTGTACGCCTGCTTTGCGCCCAGTTGGGCCATGATATCGGCGAACTCCGCCAGGGTAACGCCCTGGCTGTTGTCGGTGCGCCCGTTCACCGCCACCAGCGCGTAGGTCAGCGTGCCCAGCTGCGCGATGCCGGCGCGGGGGTTGTCGGCGTTGGGGGCGAACTGATAGTCTTCGGGGATGTCGCGTTTTTCGCCATCGACAACCAGCGCGGGGCCAAAGAAGAAGCCGTTGACGATTTCATGCTCGCTCAGGAACGCGGCCACGCCGTTTTCCTGCACGTCATGCCCGCGCAGGATGAGATGGAAGTCGCCCCATTCGTCGATGAGCAAAAGATCGAGGTTGTCGCTGGTGTGCTCGCGGTAGGTTTCGCCCATGCGCACGATGTAGCCGCCGGAGGTATTGGGATAGTAGTCTCCGTTGATGGCCACGATGCCGTTATAGTTGGAGGAAATGGCGGACGTCTGGTTGGTGCGCTCGGAGCTGATTTTGGTGCCGGCGATGGCGGTGCGCAGCTGCGAAGGCGTAGCGATTTTGACATAAGCGATGTAAACGTCGCTATCGTACATGCGTTCCTTGGCCAACTCCACGATGATGGTATCGTCGCGGTAGCCGTCCTCGGTGAAGTTCTCCTCAATGGGCGTATTGCCAGGGGTAAACAGTTCCACCGGCAGGGAGACGACGTTGGCGGAGGGCAGGATGTCGCTAAAGACAGCGCTGGCCAACACCGCGCGGGGGTTAAGCAGGGAGCGGAGGCTATCGCCGTCGGGGTTGCTGTACTGCCGCCGCGCGTCTTCGGTCATGGCGGCGGAAGGAATCAAAAACATGAGCGACAGGGCCAGAAGAACCGACAGAAAGCCCCAGCAGAAGCGGGCGGTCTTGCGCATGGACAACATCGTTCCTTTCCGAAAAAAGTGGCCGGGAGGCTACGGTTCATTATACTATACCCTTGCGCCGCCAGGCAAGCGCCCGGCGCGGTTTTTGCAAGTTTGGCATTTGCGTTTCGCGCGGCAATGAAGTATAATACTCACGCTTTGGAAAGCGCAAAGGAGGGCGGCCATGGCAACGCCAATTCTGGACTTTACGCTCAGCGGCACGGTGGAACCCGGCAAACGCTTGGGCCGTCAGCTGGGCTTTCCCACCGCCAACGTGCGCTACGACCCGCAAAGCGGCGTCTGGCCGCCCGACGGCGTCTATGCGGGCACGGCCGAAACCGGCGGGAGCGTGTATTTGACCATTCTCAACCAAGGCCGCCATCCCACCGCGCCCGAGGGCGAACCTACGGTGGAGGCGCACCTGCTGGGCTATGAGGGCGGAGCGCTATACGGCACGCGCATCACGCTGCGCTACCTGCGCTTTTTGCGGCCTGAGCGCACCTTTTCCTCACTTGAGGAGCTGCGCCGTCAGCTGGAACGCGACCGCGAGGCGGCGCTGGCCATGGCACGGGCGCACGATTCATTGTAAA
This sequence comes from Candidatus Limiplasma stercoravium, assembly GCA_018715175.1. Classification (GTDB taxonomy): domain Bacteria; phylum Bacillota; class Clostridia; order Christensenellales; family Aristaeellaceae; genus Limiplasma; species Limiplasma stercoravium. Next base: position 4,460 of record DVME01000091.1, on the reverse strand, counting down.
GGAGCCTTGTATGAGCGAGCATTCTTCCCATGATCCTGTGGAAATCCAGGACGCCTGCTACTGCTACGACGAGGACGACATGCAAGCCGTGGACGGCGTGAACCTTAACGTGCAAAAGGGCACTTTTGTCGCGGTGCTGGGGCACAACGGCTCGGGCAAGAGCACGCTGGCCAAGCTCATCAACGCCCTTTACCTGCCCACGCGCGGGCGCGTGCTGGTCTGCGGGCTGGACACCTCCGCCCAAGAACAGGTATGGAACGTGCGCCGGCACGCGGGCATGGTCTTTCAAAACCCGGATAACCAAATCGTGGCCAACGTCGTGCGCGAGGACGTGGCTTTCGGCCTGGAAAACCTGGGCGTTCCCCATGACGAAATGCTGCCCCGCATCGACGCGGCGCTCAAGGCTGTGCGCATGACGGATTTTGCCTCCTTTGCCCCGCACATGCTCAGCGGCGGGCAAAAGCAGCGCGTGGCCGTGGCCGGCGTGCTGGCCATGGAACCCGAAGTGATGGTGCTGGACGAGGCCACCGCCATGCTGGATCCCTCCGGTCGCGAGGAGGTGCTGTCCACCGTGCGAAAGCTCAACCGGCGCCAGGGCATGACGGTGATTTGGATCACGCATTTCATGGAGGAAGCTGCCGTCGCCGACCGCGTGGTGGTTCTGGATCAGGGCCGCGTAGCGTTGGACGGCCCCCCCGCGCAGGTCTTTTCGAAGGTCAAGCAGCTTCAGGCGCTGGGCCTGGACGTGCCGCCCATGGCAGAGCTCGCTTCGCGCCTGCGCGCGGGCGGCGTCAACCTGGGCGAGGGCATTCTCACCGTTGAGGACATGGTAAAGGAGCTGAAGAAAACGCTATGCCCATCCAAGTCGAGCACCTGACCCACACCTACATGCCGGGCAGCCCGTTTTCCTCCGTGGCCCTCAACGACGTCAGCCTGCGAATCGAAGATGGCGAACTCATCGGCCTCTTGGGGCATACCGGCTCGGGCAAGACCACGCTGGTTCAGCATTTCAACGGCCTCATCAAGCCTACGGAGGGCCGCATTATCGTCGATGGTCTGGACATTACCCAAAAAGGCGTCAGCCTCCTGGAAGTGCGCAAAAAGGTGGGGCTGGTGTTTCAATACCCCGAATATCAGCTTTTTGAAGAAACCGTAGCCAAGGACGTGGCCTTTGGGCCGCGCAACATGGGCCTTTCCGACGAAGAGATCGACGAGCGCGTGCGGCGCGCCATCGCGCGCGTGGGCTTGGATTACGACGCCGTGGCCGAGCGCTCGCCCTTTGAGCTCAGCGGCGGGCAAATGCGCCGCGTGGCCATTGCGGGCGTGCTGGCCATGCAGCCTTCGGTGCTCGTCCTGGACGAACCCACCGCCGGCTTGGATCCCGCCGGGCGGCGCAGCATCCTCAGCATGATCCGCGACCTGCATGCCCAAGGATCGCTGACGGTGGTGATGGTGAGCCACAGCATGGACGACATTTCCACCCTGGCCACGCGCCTGTTGGTGATGAGCAAGGGGCGGCTGGTGCTCAGCGGTACGCCGCGCGAGGTTTTTATGCAGGAGGATTTGCTGCGCTCCATCGGCTTGGGCATCCCCCAGGCGGCGCAGTTGGCCCATGCGCTCATCGCCGAAGGCTTTGACCTCCCCGGCGACCTGTTTACGATTGACGAGGTATGCCAGGCCATCCTGCGGCTGGCCGGAAAGGGGGACGCCGCATGCTGAGGGATATCACGCTGGGCCAATACCTGCCCGGCGACACGGCGGTGCACCGCCTGGATCCGCGGGCCAAAATCCTGCTGACCATCGTGTACATCGTCATGATTTTTTGCGTGACCAGCCCGGTGTGGTACGTGCTGCCGCTGGCGTTTTTGCTCATGACGGCCCGGCTGTCGGGCCTCACGCCCAAAAACCTGCTCAAATCCATCAAGCCGCTGCGCTTTTTGCTGATTCTCACCTTTGCGCTGAACCTGTTTTTCTCCAGCGGAGAGACGGTATGGGTGCAATGGGGCGCTTTGCGCCTGACGCGGGAGGGCTTTTTGACGGCGGTGCATTTCAGTATGCGCCTGGTGTTTCTGGTCACGGGCACCTCGGTGCTCACGCTGACCACCTCGCCCGTGGCCCTCAGCGACGGCATCGAAATGCTGCTAAGCCCGCTGAAAATTGTGCGCTTCCCGGCGCATGAGCTGGCCATGATGATGACCATCGCCCTGCGCTTCATCCCCACGCTGATCGAGGAAGCCGATAAAATCATGAAGGCGCAGATGGCCCGCGGTGCGGACTTTGAAAGCGGAAACCTGCTCAAACGCGCCAAGGCCATGATTCCCCTTTTGGTGCCGCTGTTCGTCAGCGCCTTCCGGCGCGCGGGGGATTTGGCCATGGCCATGGAAGCGCGTTGCTACCATGGCGGCGAAGGGCGCACACGCCTGCGCGTATTGCGTTACACGCATAACGACCTGTGGGCGCTGCTGATTACCGTGGGCTTTTTGGCGCTGACGATCCTAGGCGGGCGGTGGATCGCGTGACGGACATGCGGCGCTTGCTTTTGACGCTGAGCTACGACGGCACGCGCTATGCGGGCTGGCAATGGCAGGCCAACGCCGTGGCCGTGCAGCAGCGCGTGGAGGAGGCCCTGGGCGCTCTGACGGGCGAAACCGTGCGCGTGACCGGGGCCAGCCGCACCGACGCGGGCGTGCATGCCCTGGGCCAGCGCGCGCATTTTGATACGCGCAGCCGCATCCCTGCCGACAAACTGCCCTTTGCCCTCAATACCCATCTGCCGCCCGACATCCGCGCCCTGGAAGCGCGCGAAGTGCCGCCGGGTTTTCACGCCCGTTTCGACGCCCGAGGCAAGCACTACACCTACCGCATCCACAACGCGCCGCACGCCAGCGCGCTGTTTCGTTCGCTGACCTTTCACGTACCGCAGCGCCTGGATGTGCCCCTTATGCAGAATTGTCTCCAAGAGCTGACGGGCACGCACGACTTTGCCGCTTTTGAGGCATCGGGCGGAACGGCCAAAACCACCGTGCGCACCCTCTACGGCGCACAGCTAGCGCGCAGCGGCCCCACGCTGTGGCTGAGCGTCAGCGGCGACGCTTTTTTGTACAACATGGTGCGCATCATCGCGGGCACGCTGGTGGACATCGGCATGGGCCGCGTCAGCCGCGACGCCTTCCGCCGCGCCTTTGCCAGCGGCGACCGCCTGGATTTGGGCGTTACGGCTCCGCCCCATGGTCTGGAGCTGACCCGGGTATTCTATGAAGGGGAAAGCCCCGCATGTAAGCAGGATTTTGACATGTCCTGCGCGAATTTCCTTGCTGGGGAAATTTCCCCATGACGGCAACGCCTGTCTCGTCAGAGCCGCACCATAGAGAAAGTGAGTGAACCATCATGAGCAAGTACATCCTGAGCTGCTGTTCCACCGCTGATTTGAGCCGGGAGCATTTTGAGCGCCGCGACATTCACTACATTTGTTTTCATTATATGCTCAACGGCGTCTCCTATCCTGACGACCTGGGCCAGACCATGCCGTTTGACAAGTTCTATCAGGCGATGGCCGACGGCGCGGACACCCGCACCTCCCAGGTGAACGCGGACGAGTTTATGGAGTATTTCAGCGCGTTTCTGGAGCAGGGCTACGATATTTTGCACGTGAGCCTTTCCAGCGGGATCTCCGGCGTGAGCAATTCCGCCTGCATCGCCCGCGACGATTTGGCCTCGCGCTACCCCGACCGTAAAATCTACGTCGTCGATTCGCTGGGCGCGTCCTCCGGCTATGGACTGCTGATGGACAAGCTGGCCGATTTGCGCGACGAGGGAAAAACCATCGACGAGGTGCGCGACTGGGCGGAGGCGCACAAGCTTCATCTGCACCATTGGTTCTTCTCCACGGACCTGACGTTTTACGTCAAGGGCGGACGCATTTCCAAGGCCAGCGGATGGTTTGGCACGATGCTGCACATCTGCCCGCTGCTGAACATGGACAACCTGGGCCGCCTGATTCCCCGCTACAAGTGCCGCGGCAAAAACAAGGTCATCCGCGAAATCGTGGAGCGCATGGTCGAGCATGCGCAAGACGGTTTGGAATACAGCGGCAAATGCTTCATCTCCAACTCGGCATGCCTGGAGGACGCGCAGGCCGTGGCTCAAATGATTGAGGAACGCTTCCCTCGCTTAAACGGCCGCGTGCTCATCAACAGCGTGGGCACGACCATTGGCAGCCATACCGGGCCGGGCACGGTGGCGCTGTTTTTCTGGGGAGACAAACGCGAGGCCTGAGCCTTTCAAAGCCTCATGCATTATAACAAGCTGAAAGCTCGCCGTTTGGCGAGCTTTCAGCTTCAGACTGTCAAAAAACCTTCTGGGAGGTTCGGAGGGCCGCAGACCCGCAACCTCAATCGTCGCGGCGTGCGCTGGCCGCGCCCACCGCTCGTTTCGGTTGACTCCTTCGGGTCGCTTTGCCA
>DVME01000090.1 GCA_018715175.1 Candidatus Limiplasma stercoravium | reverse complement strand
ATTCCCCTCTCCCCTGCCGCTCCCTGGTACCGCCGCGTGCTTCAAAAGGCGCTGAACGGGCTTTTGGGGATTTACATTGAAGTCTTTCGCGGCACGCCCATGATCGTGCAGGCCATGGTCATCTACTATGGAGCGATGTCCGTTGGTTTGCGCATGCCTCCGCTGGGCGCCGGGGTGTTCATTGTATCCATCAACACCGGCGCGTACATGGCCGAAATCATCCGCGGCGGCATCATCAGCGTGGATCGCGGCCAGAGCGAAGCCGCCCACGCCGTTGGCATGACCCATTGGCAAAGCATGGTTCACGTTATTCTGCCTCAGGCCGTGCGCAACATCATGCCTTCCATCGGCAATGAGTTCGTCGTCAACATCAAGGACTCCAGCGTGCTCAACGTGATTTCCGTCAACGAGCTCTTCTTTACCAGCAAGGCGGCCGCCGGCACCTATCTGCGTTATTTTGAGGTGTTCTTCATCACGGCTTGCATCTACCTGACCCTAACCTTCACCATCACCCGCGTGCTCCGCCTCCTGGAGCGGCGCATGGACGGCCGGGCCAACTACACCATCTACGGTTCCCAAAGCGACAGCAAGGCCAGCATTCCCCTGCCCCCGGAAGGAGGCGTTCCGCTTGACTGATCCCATATTGAGCGTTTCGCACCTGAGCAAGCGCTTTGGCGAGCACGAGGTTCTAACCGACATTTCCTTTGAAGTGCAGCAAGGCGACGTGGTCAGCATCATCGGCGCTTCGGGCAGCGGCAAAAGCACGCTGCTTCGCTGCGTCAACTTCCTGGAGCAGCCCAGCGGCGGCGCGGTTTTTTTCCACGGTCGCGACGCCGACACCCAATGGAGCCGCGCGGAATACCACGCCAAGGTCGGCATGGTGTTTCAAAGCTTCAACCTCTTTGGCAACATGTCGGTGCTGGACAACTGCGCAAAACCGCAGCAGCTTGTGCTCAAGCGCAGCAAGGCGCAAGCGCAGGCGCAGGCGCTGGCCTATCTGGACAAAGTGGGCATGGCGCCCTACCGCGACGCGCGCCCTTCGCAGCTCTCCGGCGGGCAGAAACAGCGCGTGGCCATTGCCCGCGCCCTGGCCATGGACCCGGAGGTACTTCTCTTTGACGAGCCTACCAGCGCGCTGGATCCGGAAATGGTGGGCGAGGTGCTGGGCGTCATGCGCCAGCTGGCGCGCAGCGGGCTGACGATGCTGGTGGTCACGCACGAAATGGCTTTCGCCCGCGATGTCAGCAGCCGCGTGTTGTTCATGGACGGCGGCTTGATCGTGGAGGACGGGCCGCCGCAGCAGCTCTTTGTCTCGCCTCAGCAGCCGCGAACGCGGGAGTTTTTGCGGCGGGTCTTAGAAAAGTAAAAGGAATCCCCCTGGCGGCATAGCGCTCGGGGGATTCCTTTTTATTTTCCTTTTTTAAGGAGCTTGGCCTTGGTTTCAAACACCACGCCCACCACGCGCGGGCCGGCGTTGATGGCGACCGCCGCGCCGACTTGAAAGTCGTACACCGGCGGATAGCCAAGCTTTTTGGTCATTTCCTCGCGGATTTCCTCCAGGGCCATGGCGTCGCTGCCATACACCAGGGAGTAGGGCGTGCGAGGTTCGATATCGTTGACGACCATTTTGGCAATTTCCTTGACCAGCTTTTTATCGCCTCTGGCCTTGCCCACCGTGCTGATCTGGTGATCCCACACCTGCATGATGGGCTTAATGCCCAGGGCTTCTCCAACAAATACCGCAGCCCCGGGGATGCGCCCGGACTTGCCGGCATACTTGAGCGTGTATAAGCCAAAGTATATGCGCTGCGTGTCCAATTGATCCTGAATCATGCCCAAAACTTCTTCCACGGACACACCCATCTCCAGCTTTTGGGCGGCCAGGATGGCAGCGTAGCCATAGCCGCCGGAATAGCTGGCCCCGTCAAAGAGGTGAATTTGCATCTGTTCGGCAGCGTTGGGGTTGTCGGCATAGAAACGCTCGCGCGTGTTCACGGCGTTGTTGTAGGTGGCCGAGCCCTCGGAGTTGATCAAAAGCACGATGAGGTGCTTGGTGCCCTCCTTGAGCTCGCGCGCATAGAGTTCCTCAAAGGTGAAAGGCGTAATCTGCGAAGTGACGGGGATGCCGCTGTAAGCTTCCATCAGGCGGTAGAACTCGTCGTTGTCCAGTTCGGTGCCGCTTTGGTAGGTTTGCTCGCCCATGGTGACGGCGATGGGCAGAATGCCAATGTTGTAACGCTTCTGAACATCGGCCGGGATGTCGGCGGCGGCGTCGGCATAGATCCTGTATCGGAGCATGGGGATTCCTCCTTTATGGTTCGTATGTATTAAAATCCGGACAGCAGTAGGGACGGCTCTACGCCGCACAGGGCCACCCGCATCACGATGAGCGCCACGAGGTGAAGCGGATACAGGCCGTAGCCCACCCATTTGGGCATGCGCAATCCGGTATGCGTGGGCCAAAGAATCAGCGGCAGGGACAGCCACACCATGCCTTGCAGCCGAAACAGCGCGCTCAACGGATACCCAAGGCCCGGCCAGTACAGGAACGTCAGCGATTGGCCGAATAGCTGCGTCACCTGCTGGCTGGAAACGCCCCAGAACAGCGCGAAGGCCAGGTAGGTAGCCGCAAGCCCTGCACGGGACTCGCGCGCCAGGTACGATAGCAAAATGAACGTCAGGCCGCGCCAGCCATAGTCTGCGTCCATGAAGCCCAGCAGCAAATAGCAAAGCGCCGGGGCCCAAATTTGGCTCAGCAAAAACCGGGCCCGGATGCCCTGGATGGCCAGAGCCGCCAGCAGCAACAGGAAAATAATGTTCAGGTCGCCCCAGCGATGGTTGAGGGCCATCATGTACAGAGGCTGCGACACCGCCGCCAGCACCGCCAGGCGCAACAGGTATCGGGCGGGATTGTGGGTTTTCACGCTGCCCACCACCAGGCACCAGGCGTACAGCGGCAGCGCCATCCGGCCAATGACGCGCATTTCCGTTACGCCTGGAAAAATGACCACGCCCATGTGATCTACCAACATGAAAACCAGCGCCAAAAGCTTGAGAAACGCGGTATCCATGTTTCCGGCAATCCGCTCGGCGCGCCGCGCCGGGGCTTTGTCTGGCATTCATTCCGCCTCCTTTGGTCGAACTTGGAATCACGGCCATTATAGCATGATTCTTTTGCGCTGTCATCCTCGGATGATTTGGCCGCCGTTTTGCCAGAAGCGCCGTATTGACAAGCGGCTGCACATGGGATAAAATCATTTCGATATAGATAATTCTCTATTGCGCAGGAGGGACGTATGGACTGTTTCAAAGCCTCCATCCCCATCTTGAAGGTGCTGTGCGACGAAACGCGGCTGGCAATCCTCAGCATGCTCAGCCATTCAGAGATGAACGGATGCGAAATCAACCGGGCGTTCTCCTGCTCGCAGCCTACCATCAGCTATCACATGAAGCTGCTGGTGGATGCGCAGCTCGTCCATGCGCGGCGCGAAGGCTGCGCGGTGGTGTACTCCTCCAATGAAGAGATCTGGCCGCATGTGCGCGACCTTTTGGATGTGCTTTGCGCCGCCGCCAGGCAGAAGGGAGAACAGCCATGAGCGAACCCATGCTGCGTTTGGAAGGGTTATGCAAGGATTTCGGAGAAGGCCCGGTGCTCAAAAATCTGAATTTGGATGTGCAAGCCGGCGAGTTTTTAACGCTTTTGGGGCCTTCCGGCTGCGGCAAGACCACCACCCTTCGCATCATCGCGGGCCTGGAGCGTCCCACCGCGGGGCGTGTGTACCTTGAAGGCGCCGACGTCACCCGCCTGCCGCCCGAAAAACGCCAGGTAAACACCGTCTTTCAAAACTATGCGCTATTTCCGCACATGAACGTGTTTCAAAACATTGCCTACGGGCTCAGGGTGCTGCGCGTCAGCCGCCGCGAGCAAAAAGAGCGCGTGATGGCGGCGCTGAAGCTGGTGCGCCTGGAAGGATACGAAAAGCGCATGCCCACCCAGCTTTCCGGCGGCCAGCGCCAGCGCGTAGCCATCGCCCGGGCGGTGGTGCTGCGGCCTAAGGTGCTGTTGCTGGACGAACCTCTAGGCGCGCTGGATCTCAAGCTGCGACAAGAGATGCAGGGCGAGCTCAAGCAACTGCAATCCGAATTGGGCATCACGTTCATCTACATCACCCACGACCAGGAGGAAGCGCTCAATATGTCCTCCCGCATCGTTATCATGCGCGGCGGGCAGGTCGAACAGACCGGCACGCCCGAGGAGGTATACGAGCATCCCAAAACGCTCTTTGCGGCGGACTTCATCGGCCAGAGCAACCTGCTGCATGGCGTGTTGGAAGCCGGCGGCGAAGACGGCAGCTTGCTTCTCAACGTCCAGGGCGAGCGCCTGCCGGCGCTGTGCGACCTGCCTGTGGGCAGCCGCGCGGCGCTGTGCCTGCGTCCGCAGCGCGTGCGCTACGGTACCGAGCCGCAGCACGGCATGGCGCTTCGGGGCGTAATCTGCGCCAAGGAATACGCAGGCGGCATGCAGCATACCAAAATACGGTTGGGCGACCGCCTAACCCTCAATGCCGTCAGCCAATCCGCTGAGATGGATCGCTATCCCGTGGGCAGCGAAGTCTATGTGGGATGGAGCAAGCGCCACGCGCCTGTGGTACCCGACGACGGCTCCTTGCCCGGGGAGGCGGTGTAAATGGACGCAACCAAGCGCGACCAGCGCTTTTCCTGGCTTTTGAAACTGCCGGTCTACCTGTGGACGCTGGCCTTCGTGTTTGTGGCGCTTTTGTATGTGCTGGGCTTGAGTTTTCTAAGCCGGGGCGAGGTCATCGGCGTAGGTGGCGAATGGACGCTGGACAATTACGCGCGCCTTGGAGATCCCAGCTATTTGCGGGTGCTTATGCAAAGCCTTCGGCTGGCCGTGGTCACCACGCTGATCTGCGCGGCGGTGGGCTATCCCTTTGGTTACCTGACGGCGCGGCTGGGGCGCACGGCGCGGTCGGTGGTGCTGCTTTTGCTGATTGTGCCGTTTTGGACCAATGCGCTCATCCGCATCTATGGCTGGCGGATTTTGCTGATGAGCAACGGCCCGCTCAACAACCTGCTGTTGGCCCTGGGCTCGATAAGCGAGCCTCTCAAGCTGCTCTACACCGACGGCGCGGTGCTGCTTGGCATGGTGTATGCGCTAGTGCCCTTCATGATTCTTCCCGCCTTTTCCACCGTTGACAAGCTGGATTTTTCCGTGGTGGAAGCCGCGCGCGACCTGGGGGCCGGGCCGCTGTATGCCTTTTTGACGGTCACGGTACCCCTGACCCTGTCGGGCTTGGCGGCAGGCTGTGTGCTGGTGTTCATCCCCTCGATGGGGCTGTTTTTCCTTAACGACTTGCTGGGCGGCTCCAAAACGGTGCTGGCCGGGGGCTTGATCCAGCAGCTCATCAACAGCCGCGACCTGCCCATGGCTTCGGCCCTGAGCGTGTTGATGCTCAGCATTACGGGCGCGGTAATCGTGGTGTATCGAAGGCTGGGCGGAACGAGCGACATGATGTTTTGACAAAGGAGGCTCCATCCGTGAAACGCCATGGCGCCGGCTCTTTGGTTTTTCTTTCCCTGGTGCTGCTGTTTATGTACCTGCCCATCTTCGTGGTGGTCATCTATTCCTTCAACGACAATCCCTCTCGCATTCCCACCGCTTTCACCGGCTGGACCACGCAATGGTACGCCCAGTTATTCACGGGGCGCGGAGGATATGCTGACGCGCTTTGGCTGAGCCTGCGTGTGGCGCTGTGGTCGGTGGCCGCCTCGTGCGTTGTGGGCACGTTGGGAGCCGTGGGTATGGCGCGTAAAGCAGGGCGCGCCTCCAAGCTGGATAGCGTGATGGAAACCGGGCTGACGCTGCCCATCATGATTCCCGAGATCATCCTGGGGCTGGCGTTTATGGTGGTGTTTAACGCGCTGGGTTTGCGCGGCAACGATCTGCGCCTGGTTCTGGCGCATACCACCTTTTGTATCCCCTACGTGTTTTTGAACGTTAAAAGCCGTCTGGTGGGCATGGACGCCTCCGTGTTCGACGCGGCGCGGGATTTGGGCGCGTCGCCCGCGCGCGTACTGCGCGATATCACCCTTCCCCTGATCTCCCCCGCCATTTTCAGCGGCGCTTTCCTGGCCCTGGCCATGTCCCTGGACGATTTCGTCATCAGCTTCTTCGTCTACGGCGTCGGAGAAGGCACGCTGCCCATCAAGATTTATTCCAGCGTTAAAGTCGGCGTTAGCACGCAGGTTAACGCGCTGTGCACGCTCATTATCGCGGCGGTGTTCACCATCGCCGCCCTCAGCCGCTATGCGGGCGCCCTGCGCCGTGCCCGCCAGCGGCGCCTCAACCCAGGTCCCAACGCGGTGCCAGCCGCCGCGCGGCATTAGATTCTGCCTCGACAGAAAGGAGAACCCACATGAAAAAATGGATTGCGATGGTTATGTGCCTCTTGCTCGCCTTGCCGCTCGGCGCTGTGGCCGAAGAGGAAAAGGTTGTCAACATTCTCAGCTGGGTCGGATACATCGACGATATCACCTTGGCCGCCTTTGAACAGGAAACCGGTATCAAGGTTGTTTGGTCGCCCATGGATTCCATTGACAACATGCTGCTCAAAGTCACCCAGGGCGGCGGCGCGGAATACGACCTCATCCTCTCCAGCGACTATTCCCTGGATATCCTGCGCAAAGCCGGCCTTTTGCAGAAGCTGGACAAGGAAAAGCTGACCAACTACGATAACCTGAATCCCCGCTTCCTTTCCCAAACCTACGACCCCGACAACGAATACGTGATTCCCTACGTGGCCGGAAGCCCGCTGATCATTTATGATCCCCAAAAGGTTCCCTTTGAAATCACGGGCTACGCCGACCTTTGGAACGAAGCGCTTGTGGACAGCGTGGCGGTGATGGACAACTCGCGCATCATCTGCGGCATCGCGCTCAAAACCATGGGCAAGAGCTTTAACGAAACCGATCCCGAAGTCCTGGCGCAGATGCAGGAAGTGCTGATGCCGCTGTACCAAAACATCCGTACCTTCGGCGACATCGAGTCCTACACCGCCGTTACCACCGGCGAAGCCAGCGTGGGTTTCCTGTTTACCTCCCACCTTTACATGGTGCAAATGGACCATCCCGAATTCAAGGTGGTCTACCCCAAGGAGGGGTTGGGCTATGGCATTGACGGCTTCGTCATTCCCCAGGGCGCCGCTCACCCCGACAACGCGCACACGCTGCTGAATTACCTCATGCGCCCCGAAGTCGCCGCGCATAACGCGGAAACCCAATATTATATGAACGTCAACAGCGCCGCCGCCGACTATCTCAGCGCCATTTACCTGGACAGCGAAGTGCTCAACATCCCCGCAGAAACCCTGGAGGACGCGGAATTCATCGAGGACGTCGGCGAAACGACGGATCTGTACAACCAGATTTACACCGCTTTCAAAAACCAGTAAGGCACGCAAGGAGGGCTTTACATGCTCGTTAAAAATGCAAAAGCTTTTTTGAACGGCGCATTTCACAGCGGCACGGACTTGTTGATTCAAGACGGGCGGCTTGCCGCCATCGGCGATGGGCTGACCGCGCCGGGAGAAGAGGTTCTGGACTTGGGCGGCGACTTGCTATTGCCCGGCTTTGTGGACGTACACATTCACGCCTTTATGGGGCAGGACACCATGAACGGCGAGGAAGCGGTGCGCCACATGAGCCGAGAGCTCAAAAAGGTGGGCGTCGCCGCCTTTCTGCCCACCACCATGAGCGCCAGCCCAGAGGATACGCAAGCGGCGTTGGCCGGCATCCAGGCCGTGATGAACCGCCCGGAACCCGACGGCGCGACTGTGCTGGGCGCGCACATGGAAGCGCCCTTCCTGGACGAAGCCAAGGCGGGCGCGCAGCTCAAGCAGTACTTTGTCCTGCCCTCGGAGGAAAACTGGCGCCGCTACGTTGGGCCGTATGAAGGCATTGTGCGCATGATCACCATGGCGCCCGAGAAAACCGGCGCGCTGGATTTCATCCGCCGGCTGACGGATGCCGGTATCACGGTCAGCGTGGGCCATACCAGCGCGACGGCCGAGATCACCCATGCCGCCGCGGATCACGGGGCTACGCATATCACCCATACCTTCAACGCGCAGACGCCGCTGAACCATCGCGCGCCCGGCGTCCCGGGCGCGGCGCTGACGGATGACCGCCTGCTGTGCGAAATCATTTCCGACGGCATCCACCTGCATCCCGACATCGTGCGCCTGGTCATGCGCGTAAAGGGCGCCTGCGGCCTGGTGGCCATTACCGACGCGATGGAAGCCGCGGGCATGCCCGACGGCCAATACCAGTTGGGCGGTCAGGACGTGTTTGTCAAGGACGGCGCGGCACGCCTCAAGGATGGTACCTTGGCCGGCAGCACGCTGACCATGGTTCGCGCGCTGCAAAACCTCATTCGCTTCGGCGCCGCGCCTGAGGACGCCGTGCGCATGACCACCCGCACGCCCGCGCAGAGCATCCGAAACGACGAGTACGGCAAGATCGACCTCGGCGCGCCCGCGATATTGGCGCGTTTCACGCCGTCGTTCGAGTTTATCGGCACGGTTGGCTAACTGCCTGCCGTAAGCCAAAAGCCGGGAACGCTCCAAAGCGTTCCCGGCTTTTCTTTGTCTTTTTAGCCGCCGTAGGTGGTACGCACGCTAAAGCTTACGCCCCACACATAATACGTGACGATCACTTCACGAATGGCGTGCGAGTTTTTGGCGGTGAGGATGGAGGCGGTGATGTCGCCCTCGGTTTTGGCCTCCAGGGAGCGCACCTGAAAATCGCCGATTTGCAAAATGTCCTGCGATTGCGGCACAACCTGCGCCTCGATCATGTCAATGGGCACCAGGCAGCCGTTGCGCAGCCGCACCGTGTAGGCAATCAGCGCGTAATCCCCGGCGCTCCCCCACTCGCTGGGGCGGTTGAAAAGCGTACCCTGAAACGTTTCCTGCTCCACGGCGGAGCGAAGAGATTCGAACGTCTCCGGGTCGCTTTCCAGGGAAGCGCCGGTCGAGGTAACGCTGACGATTTCCACCTGCGCGGTCAAAAACAGATAAGCCACCAGCAACAGGGTAACCACCAGCAGCGAAACCGCTGCGCAAGCCGCGATTTTCAAGGCTCTCATGCTTTGCCTCCCGTCAGTTCTCGTGGCCGGAGAGGATTTCGCGGATTTCGTCAATCATCTCCGAATCCTTCAAACGGAATTTGAACTCCACGCGCCGCGAAGAATCCATATTGATGCTGCCGTCGGCGTTATAAATGGGGTCGGAATAGCTGCGGCCCTTGGCCGTCAGAATGTCCTGAAGGCGGGCGAGCTGATCCTGGCTGAGCTGGGACATCTGCAAGCAGTAGGTGGCCACGCTCAGGGCGCGCTCCTGGCTCAGCTCCAGGTTCATCAGGTAATCGCCCTGGGTGTCGGTATGCCCTTCGATGATGATTTCCCCCAAATAGTCCGTGTATTCGGGCTGAAGCAAAACGCCCAGGTAAACGGGAATAAAGGCATTGAGCAGGTCGCGGCCGGAGTCCTTGATGGTGCTGCGGGCGAAGTCGAAAAACACGGCGCTTTCCAGCATGATGTCACCGGTGTTGCTGTCCACCGTGGCGTTGAGGTTGGCCTGGCTCAAGGCGGCCGTCAGCTCGCGCACAATGTGCGTGCGAACACCTACCAGGTCGTCCAACCGCGCCTGCTGCTCATCCATGGCCGCCTGCTGCTCGCCCAAAAGAATGGTTGCCGCCGCGAGATCCTGCTGCTGCTGTTGGAGCACGGCATTGGCCTCGTCAAGTTCGGATTCCTTGTCCGCAAGAGCTTGCTGAGCGGCCAAGATGATGCGTTCCTGTTCATCCAAGGTGGACGCCTGCTCTTCCAGGAGGCCCTTTTGATTTTCGAGCTGGGTCAAGGCGCTGTTGAGCTCGTTTTCTTTGTTCAGCAGCTCCACCTGTTGATCGTTGAGGGCCAGCTGCTGGGCATCCAGCGTGGCCTGTTGTTCGTCCAAGGTGGATTGCTGCGCGCTCAGCAGGGCGCTTTGCTCGTCCAGCTCGGCGGTCTTGGTTTCCAACATCAAAAAATACTGATAAACGCTGTAGCACAGCACCAGCACGAACACCAGCAGCAGCGCGGCCATCATGTCCGAATAACTGATCCAGGACGATCCGCCGTCGGCTTTGCTGCCGTTCCTGCGCACATAACGCCTGCGTGCCATCGTTACCTCCCCCATTTACAGCGCCATCGCCGTGGGTTCACCGTCCTGCGATGCGGCTGCCGGCTGTTCGTCCAAGTCAAGGGAAAGCCGGTCCAAGGCGGACTGCATGCGCCCCAGCGACTCGCCCAAAGCCTCCAGCCGCGCGGCAATGTTCTCCGCGGCGGTACGGGCGGCGTCCACGCCGACGTTTTGCTCGATGCGCTGCGCGTTGAGCGCGTCGCTGAGCTCTTTCATGGTGCGGGCCACCTGCGCGCTGGAATCCTGGATGGACTTGGCGCTTTCCGCCAAGGAGCGCGAGGTTTCCAGGGCGTTTTTCAGGTTTTGCTGCGCTTGTATCTGGCCCTTGGTAACCGCGGTCATGGTGTCGCCCAGAGCCGTCATTTGGCCGTTAAGAGAGGCGTTGAGCTGCTGGACAAACTGTCCCACGATGCGCCTGACGCCGTCCACCTGTTCCCGCGTTGCGCACTTGATAAAGGTATCCAACGACTGCGTCAGCGGCGCCATGGCGCGGCCCACCGCCACCTCCAGCGAAGCGGCGATGTGGTTGCCGACGTTTTCGGCCAAGCGCGCCAAGCGCGCCTCCTCGTCCTGCTTTTGGCACATCAGCTGGACGTCCGCCTGCAAGGGACGGGTCATCGCCAGTTCGTAAAAAGCGTCCTCAAAGCTGTGAAGCGCTCGCATGGCGCGGCCTGCGGCCATGCGGTTGAGCATGTTAAACAGCAGCGAGCACGAAATACCGGCCACCGACGTGGCAAAGGCAAACCGCATGCCGGAAAGCAGCTGAGGAATGCTGGTAATCGTTCCTTCGGCGGTGGTGAAGTCGATGTCCGTCAGGCCCTGCATAAGCCCCATAAACGTGCCCAAGATACCCAGCGACGTCAGAAGCCCGGGGATGAGCTCGGCGAGTTGGGCATGGCCAGGACGGTCTAGCACCGTTTCCTCGTTAAGATAATCGTTTAAGTCGCAGGGCATGCCGCGCATATCCATCTGACCGGCGTTATACAAAAACTGCTGCCATTCCGTACGCAGCGAGCGCCCCAAGAACCTGGCTTCGTGCCACAAGGGGCGGCCGCCCTCCGCGGCGTTCCTTTCCAGCTTGACCACCGCGCGGTTGAGCAGCGACGCATTGCGCCACAGGGGATAAATGCATTTGAACAGGCCAATCAGCGTAATTACAGCGATGGCGGCATAAACCAGAAACTCCAAAACGGCGTTGTCAAGGCTCACAACCACGGGCACTACCGGCACCTCCTTGCGGAATGTGTAAAAGGTTTCGTATGATCTTAACACTTTTTTCACACTTTGTAAATATGCGCGAAAAAGATCCTCCTAGATCGCCTCCGCCAGCACATTCGCCGGGGTTTCCACCTCCACAATGAGCTGATAGGCCGTCAAAGCGTTCGCGGCAACGGAATCCAGCAGGCGCTCCACGCTGGTCACGGCGGCATCGCGCGCCTTTTGCCAACAGGAGGCGTCGGCCGCATATTCCGCAACAAGACGCGCCCGGGTTTCCTCCTTGATTTCGGCGTAGCGCTGGGGCGTCAAACTGTACAGGAAATCATAGGTGCGCACCTGGGTTTCGTCCACCTCCAGCTGGGCATAGCCCATGGACAGGGCGGGGAGCTGAACGTGAATCGTGTGTTCTTGCGCGCTCACCGTAGCTCGGCTTAGATCCACATAATAGCGAACCAAAAAGGTATAGGGCATTTCCACCTTTTGTACCGTGCCCAAAAGCCAAGCCTCCTGTGACACGGTTTCCTGCCCATCCACTTCAACCTCATACACGACCAACTCGCTCTTTTCCCTAAGCGCCTCGGAAAACCGTTCGCTGATGCGCACGATATCGCCGTTGCCAAACAGCCTGGCCGTCAAATAGGGGCCAAAGCGCGCCAGCACGACCGCCAACGCCACGCATGCCGCCACAGCCGCCAAGCGCCGCAATGCTTTTCTCATTCGTACCCCTCCCTTTTCCTCAGGGCATCCACTTGCCGATTTCCACCAACAGCCATACCGTAAGGCGAACCAACCCGTACAGCGTGACCAGCGCGCCGGCCGTCATCAGATAGCCGCGTCCCAAACGGGCCAAGCGGCCCTGCCTGCGTTGTGCGTCTCGACGCATGAAGCGCACGTCCCTTCGCATGGAATCGGCATCAGTATACGACATTTTTCGACACGGCGCCATACGCAAGCGGCGAATGTTGGACTTGTAAAACCTTTAGGGCTCTTTGGTCAGATAGCTTTCCATCACGTATCCTTCCGCGGCGTCGGTGCGCACCTGCACCCAGCCTTCCTCCTCGCAGCGGCCCAGCACCAGCAAGCGTTGGTTTTTGTACAGGCGCATGAGCACATCGGCGCTTAGGCTGGGCTCGGCGCGAAGGTTGAGGGAGCTGTCGTCGTCGATTTCCGTCACCAAGGCGAACCATTGCCCCTCCTGGGCTTCCTGGGTCACGGGCATCA
>DVME01000089.1 GCA_018715175.1 Candidatus Limiplasma stercoravium | reverse complement strand
GACATGTGCGGTGGATTCGGAAGCCTTGCGCAGCAAGGTTTCCTTGCACGTTTCCCCGGCCGCGCCGAAGGCGCAGGGGAAACGTGTTTTGGCGCAAAAGGCCGCCGCAGGCGGACTTTTTCGACAAGCTGAGGACGAGCCGTAAAGCTCGTCCCTTGCCGTTTTGCCAGGCTCAGCCGTTGAGCGTAACGACGGCGCCTTCTTCCAGTCGCGATTTTTCCGCCGCCAGCGCGACGAGGTGGCTTTCCACGGAATGGCTGATGGAGGTCAGCGCCTCGCCCGCGGCGTCCGCGCCGGATACCAGGTTGAGGAAATCGTCCACCATGCGCGCGTCGCCGCCGCCATGACCCGAAAAATCGTCGGCCAGCGTGCGCACATCGATGAGCGTCTCCTCTTTCCCAAAGGGCATGAGGCGGATGGTATTGGCCTCTGTGTCGCCCAGGATTTCGCCTTGGGTGCCCATGAGACGGATGACGCGGCCGCCGTGGGCGGTGAAGGCGCACATGGTGAAGTTCACGGTCAGCCCGCCTTCCAGCTCCAGGTTGACCACCTGATGATCCACCACGTCGTTGTCGCAGGCGTACACGCAGCGTCCGTAGGGGCCGGTGCGCAGCGCCTCGCGCACGCTTTCATGGGTGGGCTCGGGCGTGAGCACGTTGACCGGCCAGCCGGTCTGCCCGGCATCCACCTTGCCCAAGTAAAAGCGCGGCGCGCAGTAGGGGCATTCGTCGTAAACGGGGCAACCGTCGCCGCAGCGCTCGGGCGCGCCCTGCGGCGCTAGCTCCTTGCGGAAATGCCGCAGGCTGCCAAACGAGGAAACCCTTTGGCAATGCCGGCCGGACAGCCAAAGCAGGATGTCCATGTCATGGCAGCACTTTTGCAGGATCATGGGGGTGCTCAGACCCGCGTTTCGCCAGTTCCCACGCACAAACGAGTGCGCCTGATGCCAGTAGGCCACCTGCTCGATGGCCTGCACCGAGACCAGCTCGCCGATGGCGCCGGCGTTGAGAAGACGCTTGATCTCCTGGTAAAAGGCGGTATAGCGCAGGACGTGGCATACCACCACATGCCGGTTTTGCGCCAGCGCGAGGCGCTCGATGTCCCGGCACTCCTCTTGCGTGGGGGCGATGGGCTTTTCCAGGAGCAGGTGGTAGCCCAGCCTGAGCGCTTCCATGGCCTGGCAGTAATGCGACCGGTCCGGCGTGCAGATGAACATGGCGTCCGCCAAGCGCCCGTGGCGCAGCATTTCCTCGGCGCTGTCAAAGCATTGCTCCTGGGTAAGGCCGTAGGTTTTGCGCATTTGTTCCAGCTTTTCGGGGCGGATGTCCGCCGCGGCGACGATGCGCATGCGGTCTGCAAACTTCTCCTGGCAGCGCGCATAGGTGTCCTGGCCGCGCGAGCCGCAGCCGGCGATGGCGATGGTGATGGGCTTCATGAAAACAAACTCCTTTCCAAATAAGTGAATGCGAGGTCGGGGAGGGAAAAACGTTGTTGGAACCGTTTTATCCACCGGGAGTGATTCAAATCGACTGCCTTTATTCCATCCACTACTTTCCGTTTGCCGGCGGCTATCTCTTTCCCGGGGAGACGCACGCCTTTTGGGAGATGGTCTACATCGACCAGGGCGAAGCCGAGATAGGAGCAGGCGAGAAAAAGGTGCGTTTGTCGCAGGGGCAGGCCATTTTTCATTGCCCCAACGAGTTTCATTCCATCTTCGCCAACGCCCAGCGCGGCACCAACGTCTTTGTGATCTCCTTTGGCAGCCCAAGCCCGGCGATGGAAGCGTTTGTGGGGCGCGTCTGCCTTTTGGACGAAAGCCAGCGGCGGCTGATTCGGCGCATGGTGCGTCAAGGGGAGCGGGCTTTCGGGCCCGTGCTGGACGTGCCCATCAAGCGCGGGATGAAACAGCCGCCCAACGGTTCCCAGGCCAGCGCGCAGATGCTGGTGGTGCTGCTGACGCAGCTGCTTTTGGAGCTTGTAAATCAACCGTCCGTCCCGTCTGCGCCCAAGCCGGCCGCGCTCACGGACGATTTGGACTTTGCGCCCATTTGGGAGCGGATTGTGGCCCTGATGCGCCGGCGCCGCGATGGGCTGTGTTTTGAGGAGATCTGCCGCGAGGTTGGTTTTGGGGAAACCATGCTCAAGAAGCGCTTCAAAAGGTACACCGGATGCACGGTCATGGCGTATTACCAGCAGCTGCGCCTGGAGGAGAGCCGCCGCCTACTCAGACAGGGCGACATGAGCGTAAGCCAGGTGGCGGAGGCCATGGGGTATTCCAGCCCTCAGGCGTTCTCGCGCCAGTTTAAGCGCATTGTCGGCGTATGCCCCGTGGCGTATCTCAAGATGGTCAAGGACTAACCGCCGTCCTTATCATACCACAGCTTGAGCGGGACGGTTTATCCGTTTCGGCGCATTGTTTAACCCATACGGCCTTTTGGCCGCTTTGCGCGCCGCGCGCTTGACAGGCCGGCGGATTTTCGCTATCATGCCGCCAATGGCATGCGTTTTGGGCCAGGCCGTTGGGAAGCCGCCATTTTGGGAATGCGTTGGCAAGATGGCTGGAGGATGATGAAATCATGCGGACATCCCGGGAAAAAAACGAATTCTTTTCACATTCGTTTCTGTCCTATCTGTTTTTATTCGCGCTGGCCGTCGGCATTCTGGCCATGATCGCCTACGCTTTTCTCAGCAGGCAACTGCGCCAACAATATGACGAAAGCTACCGCAGCGCCGTCCAAAGCGTGGCCGAGCGCGTGCAAAGCCAGTTCGCCCGGCTGACGGCGTCCATGGCGGATCTCAGCGGGACGTCCTGGGTGTTTACCTATCTGTACAGCGGCGCCCAAAGCGAGTCTTACGAAGCCCAGGACGTGCTGGAGGTGCAAAAGCAGGTCGACGAGCTGACCCGCATGGTGGCGCTTTCCGGCATTTTGGAGGATGTGGCGCTGGCGTTTCCCGACAAGCAGATGGTCATATCCTCCAAGGGGCGGGAGCGGATTGACAGCTATTTTTCGGAGTACGTCCTTTTGCCCGATCTGGGGGAGGCGCAAAACGTGCTGAATTCGGAGGTGCCCATGCGCTGGGCGCGCGTGACGGACGCCCGGGTTTACGGACAGCAAAAAGACCTGCTGGTATGCGTAGCCACGCTGCCCTTGTATCGCAGGCTGTCCTACGGCACGATGCTCATATACATTGACGAGCTTTCCCTTTCGCGCCAGCTCAACCCCTCCGGCCTGCTGGAAGGAAGCGAAATCCTTCTTTTGGACGGGGAGGGCGAGGTGCTCCTGGGCGACGCGCAAACGGCGGATTTGGACGTGGCGCGCGAGATGATCGCCCAGGGAAACACCCTCAGCCGCGACGCCCAGCTAACCTCTTACGAGCAAATCTGCGTTTCTCCCACGGGCTTTAACCAATGGTACTGCGTCGCCATGGTGCCGCAAAGCCGGACGCTCAGCGTGCTTCGGCTGATGGACTGGGTATCCGCCGCCGTCATTGCGGTTCTTTTGGCGCTGGGCGCGATGATGTCCTACCTGCTGGCGCGGCGGAGCCTCAAACCCATCCTCCAGCTCAACGCGCTCGTGGCCCGTCACAAGGAGGAAACCCCCTGGTCCAGCTACGCCGACATCGAGCGCTCCTTCCTGGCCCTGATTCACAGCGTGGAAAGCGGGCGCGAGGATTTGGAGCGCTACCGTCCCATGGCGCTGCGCTCATTGCTCAACGGCTTTTTCAACGGCAGCATGGAGCTGCGCGAGGCGTCGGCGGAACTGCTTCAATCGCTGGGCTTGCCGCAGGAGGGCTACCTGACCGTTTTGGCGCTGCGCGGCGCGCAGGCGGACGCGGAGCGCTGCGCCGGCCAGCTGCGCGCCCTGCCGGGGCAAGCCTGGACGTGCGCGCAGTCGCAGGACATTATGGCGCTGTTGCTGGCGACGCCCCGGGACGTTACCGACAGCCTGCTGCCCTTTCTGTCGCACGAGGCGCGGCAGGCGCTGGGCGTCAGCCGCACGCTTTCGTGGAAGGAAGCGCGGCTGGCCTCCCAGTACGCGCAGGCGGTCGCGTCGCTGCAAACCCTGGAGGCGCGCGGCCTTCCCACGCCGGACAGCGCGCGGCTGGAGCTGCAGGAAATCGCCCCGGACACCTCGGCGCTGTGCAGCGCCCTGCAAGACGGCGACTGGCCTGCCTGCGAAGGGGAAATCAACCGCTTTATGGCCCAAAGCATGCCCCTGAGCCACCGGCATTACGGCGCCTATTTGCTGGCCGCCGCCATGCTGCGCGTCTCCAGCGTGGAGCGCCTGGCCCTTTCGGAGGCGCCCGAGCAGATCATGCTGCTGGATCAGCCCAAGGAAATCGGCGCGCTGTTGCTGCGCATGGCCAAGGAGCTGTGTCAAAACGCGGCGCGCCAGCAGGCGCTGCGCGGCGACGCTTTCATCTGCGCCGTGCATGAATACCTTCAGCGCAACCTCAGCGATCCCTGCCTGTCCGTGAGCGCCGTGGCGGAGGCCCTGGGGCGCAGCGAAGGTTATCTCAGCCGCACCTATAAGGCGCGCGCCGGCGAAAACCTCAGCCAAGCCATCAGCCGCTTGCGCGTGGAAAAAGCGGTTCAGGCGCTCAACCAGGGCGCCAATGTGTCCGAGGCGGCGGCGGAAGCGGGTTTTGACAGCGTGCTGACCTTTCGGCGGGCGTTTCGCAAAGTGATGAACATCAATCCGGGGGACTATCAAAAGCAGGTCAATCCCATAAAATGATGTTTGATTTGGTAACAACAAAGCCATAACAGCAGAAATTGCACCCCTCAAATCAGATTTTGAATCTCGATTTTTGGGTTTTTGTCATGCACAATCATATCACAGGGCAAATCAAAAACAGAACAGGAGGCTGGTATTCCATGAAAAGGTTTGTTGCTTTTGCATTGACGTGCATGCTGCTCGTCTGCATGTTCCCGGCGCTGGCAGAAACGGCGCCTTCGACGTCCAAATTGATTACCGACGAGCCGGTAACACTCACCGTTGCGACCATTGATAACCCTTATACGGCGTCTCCCCTGACCCCGGATTTGCCGGTGTGGAAGTACCTGGAGGAAATTACCGGCGTCCATATTGAGTTTGAAACCTACTCCGCCGACCAATACGTGACCGCCATGACCACCCGCCTGGGCGCCGGCGTGGAACTGCCCGACATCATCGATATGCCCGTGAGCTTCAGCGACGCCTATCAGTACGGCAAGGACGGCATCGTCATTCAGCTCAATGATCTGTTGGAGGAGTACGGCACCTATTACAAGCAGACCCTGGCCGACAAGCCCAAGCTCGAGAGCCTGATGAAGGGCCTGGACGGAGAAATCTATTACCTTTCCACCGTCCGCGACGAGGAAATGGCGTCCGGGCCGTACGGCTGGGTGATTCGCAAGGACTGGCTGGACAAGCTGGGCCTGGAGGAACCCAAGACGCTGGACGACTGGTACGCGGTGCTCAAAGCCTTCAAGGAGAAGGATCCCAACGGCAACGGCGTGGCCGACGAAATTCCCATGACCAACTATTCCGGCTTGTCCCAGATGCTGGTGTGGGGCAACGTGTGGGGCCTGCATCTGCGTCAGAGCGGCGGCTTCTACCCGGACGATAACGGCGTGGTGCAGTACGAGTTCATCGACGAGCGCGCCAAGGAGATGCTGGCCTGGCTCAACAAGCTCTACACCGAAGGGCTTTACGACATGGAGGCCATTACCAACACCCGCTCGCAGTTCACCTCCCGCATGTCCAGCGATATCGCGGGCGCGGCCATCGCCTGGCAGGAAACCACCACCACCTGGAACGGCGCCCTCAAAGCCAGCGGCGTGGAGGATGCCCATTGGGTGCTGACGGCCATCCCCACCGTGGAAGGCTATACGCCGCTTTTGGAAACCTCCGGCATGTCCAACGGCATCATCTCCATCTCCAAGAACTGCCAGAACCCCGAGGTGGCCATGAAGTGGCTGGACTATGTAATGTACAGCGAGGAATGCGCAAAGCTCATGACCCTCGGGCTGGAAGGAACCACCTATACGAAAGAAAACGGCGAGATCACCATGACGGAGTTCATCACCAACAACCCCGACGGCTTGGGCCCCGTGGAAGCGGTGCGCTCGCTGGGCGCGTGGCAGTACTTCCCCTTCCGGCTTTACAGCAAGTACGTCACCCTGCTGAAGATGAACGACCCCGAACATGTGGAGCGCGCGGCGGCCTACATTCCCTACATTGTCGACGCCTTTGAGGAAGGCATCGCCACCGAGGAGGAAATGGACATCGTCAGCCGCAAGCTGACCGACATTCAGACCTACGTGGAAGAAATGTGTACCAAGTTCATCATCAACCAGGCTTCCCTGGACGAATGGGACAGCTATGTGCAAACCGTCAAGGACATGGGCATCGAGGATGTGCTGGCGGTGTACCGCACGCAGTATGAGCGCATGAACGCAGAGTAATCCTTCCATTTCCCTGCCGGGCGGGCGTGCTGTCCGCCCGGCAGACGCTTTGAAACGAGGTGCTCCTATGGCGCAAAAAGCGGTGCGGCCCCGCCGCGGCACACGGCGGCCGTTGTGGGCCTATGTGAAGCGGGATCAGTATTTGTTGCTGCTTGTGGCCATTCCCATCCTTTATTTTGTCATTTTTCATTACCTCCCGCTCTACGGCGTCCAAATTGCCTTCAAGCGGTATTCGCCCGGCAAAGGCATTTGGGGAAGCCCCTGGGTTGGGCTGCAATGGTTCCAGGAGTTTTTTTCTTCCATTTACGCGGGCCGCGTGATCGGCAACGTGCTCATCCTCAACGGTTTGCGGCTGGTTTTTGCTTTTCCGCTGCCGATCGTCTTCGCGCTGCTGCTTAACGAGCTGCGCATGGCCCGCTACAAGCGCGTGGTGCAAACCATCAGCTATATGCCCCATTTTATCTCCACGGTCGTGGTGGTGGGCATGCTGGTTACTTTTGTCTCTCCCAACGGCGGCATCGTCAACCAGGTGGTGGCCGCCCTTGGCGGCACGCCCATCAACTTTATGAGCGAAAGCCGCTACTTCCGGCCGCTGTACATTCTCAGCGGCATCTGGCAAAACCTCGGCTGGGACTCCATCATCTATCTGGCGGCCCTGTCCGGCATCGACCAGGAACAGTACGAGGCCGCCCGCATCGACGGCGCCGGCCGCTGGCAGCAGGCCCTTCACATTACCCTGCCGGGCATCGCGCCCACCATCATCATCCTGTTGATTTTGGACGTTGGCAACATGATGAGCGTGGGCTACGAAAAAATCATCCTCATGTACAACCCGGCCACCTACGACGTGGCGGACGTGATTTCCAGCTATGTCTACCGCATGGGCATCGTCAACAACGATTTCAGCTTCGCTTCGGCGGTGGATCTG
>DVME01000088.1 GCA_018715175.1 Candidatus Limiplasma stercoravium | reverse complement strand
GCCTGGGGGTTCCACCTGTTCCCATTCCGAACACAGAAGTTAAGCCCCAGCGCGTCGATGGTACTTGGCTGGACACGGCCCGGGAGAGTAGATCGCCGCCGCATTCCATTCCTTCCCCCGCCAGTTTTTCTCTGGCGGGGGTTTTCCCTGCGCTGGCGCAAAAATTTTTGCGCCAAAGCGCGTCCAGCCTCTTGACAAGTGGCTGCATAATATGCATAATACATGCATATTCATACAAGGAGGAAGGCGCTATGGCAATCAAGAAGGTCGTGCTGGCCTATTCGGGCGGATTGGATACTTCCATCATCATCCCGTGGCTCAAGGAAAACTACAACGGCTGCGAGGTCATCGCGGTTTCGGCGGACGTGGGCCAGGGCGCAGAACTGGACGGCCTGGAGGAAAAAGCCCTCAAAACCGGGGCCAGCAAGCTCTACATTGAGGATTTGAAGGAAACCTTCATCACCGATTATATCTACCCCACGCTCAAGGCCGGCGCGGTGTACGAGGGCGAGTATTTGCTGGGCACCAGCTTTGCCCGGCCCATCATCGCCAAGCGCATTGTGGAAATCGCCCGGGCCGAAGGCGCGGACGCCATTTGCCACGGCTGCACCGGCAAGGGCAACGATCAGGTGCGCTTCGAGCTGACCATCAAGGCCTTCGCGCCGGATCTGGCCATCATCGCACCCTGGCGCGAGTGGGACATCAAAAGCCGCGAAGAGGAAATCGACTACGCCGAGGCCCATCACGTGCCGCTCAAGATCAGCCGCGAAACCAACTACTCCAAGGACAAAAACCTCTGGCACCTCAGCCACGAAGGGCTTGACCTGGAGGATCCGGCCAACGAGCCGCAGTACGACAAGCCCGGCTTCCTGGAGATGAGCGTCAGCCCCGAGGCCGCGCCCGACACGCCCACCTATGTAACCCTTTCCTTTGAAAAGGGCGTGCCCGTGGCCGTCAACGGCCAAAAGCTCTCCCCCGTGGCCATGATGGAAACCCTCAACCAGCTCGGCGGCGCCAACGGCATCGGCCTGTGCGACTTGGTGGAAAACCGGCTCGTGGGCATGAAGAGCCGCGGCGTGTACGAAACCCCCGGCGGCACCATCCTCTATCGCGCCCATCGCGTCCTGGAAACCCTCTGCCTGGACCGCGACACCCTGCATTACAAGGATTTGGTGGCCCAGCGCTACGCGGAGCTGGTGTACTTTGGCCAATGGTTCACCCCGCTGCGCGAGGCCCTGGACGCCTTCGTGGATCAGACCCAAAAGACCGTCACCGGCGAGGTGCGCCTCAAGCTGTATAAGGGCAACCTCATCAACGCCGGCGTCACCTCCCCCTATTCGCTCTACAGCGAGCAAATCGCCACCTTCGGCGAGGACGAGGTGTACAACCAAAAGGACGCCGCGGGATTCATCAACCTCTTCGGCCTGCCCATCAGCGCCCGCGCCACGCTGCTCAAGGGGAAGCTGTAAGCCATGGCTACGGTTTTTATCGACGGCAGCCAGGGCACCACGGGCCTGAGAATCGAACGCCGGCTGCGCGAGCGGCCCGGCATCCAGCTGCTCAGCCCCGCGCCTGATGAGCGCAAAGACCTGCAAGCGCGCGTGCGTTTGGCGCGCCAGGCGGATGTGACCATCCTTTGCCTGCCCGACGACGCCAGCCGCGAGCTGGTGGACGCCCTGGGCCCGCAGGAAGGCCGCGTGATCGACGCCTCGAGCGCGCACCGCACGGACGAACGCTTCGTCTACGGCTTTGTGGAACTCAAGCGCGAACAGGCGCGCAGAATCGCGCAAAGCCGGCGCGTATCCGTCCCCGGCTGCCATGCCGGGGGCTGCGTGGCCCTGGCCCGGCCGCTGGTCAAGGGCGGGGCGCTCGCGGCGGACGCGCCGCTGTCCTTTACGTCGCTGACGGGCTACAGCGGCGGCGGCAAAAAGATGATCGCCGATTACCAGCGCCTGGGCCGCGACCCGGCCCTGGGCGCGCCACGGCCCTACGCGCTGGGCCAGCAG
Source organism: Candidatus Limiplasma stercoravium (assembly GCA_018715175.1). Classification (GTDB taxonomy): domain Bacteria; phylum Bacillota; class Clostridia; order Christensenellales; family Aristaeellaceae; genus Limiplasma; species Limiplasma stercoravium. Next base: position 4,799 of record DVME01000088.1, on the reverse strand, counting down.
CACAAGCACCTGCCCGAGGTGGTGCGCTATGCCGGGCTTAGCGTGGCGCCGGTGTTCCTGCCCGTGGTGGTGGATGTTTACAGCGGCATGCTGGTGTGCCTGCCGCTTCCCACGGGCATCATGCGCCGGGCGTTCACCCCTGAGGAGCTTACCGACCTCTACCGCGTTTTTTACGAAGGCCAGCCCCTCATCCGCGTGCTGGATCCCAACCCCGAAACCAGCTTGGACAGCATGAAGCTCTCCGGCGAGGACGGCATGGAGCTGTTTGTGACCGGCAACGCCGAACGCGTGGCGGCATGGGCCCGGTTTGACAACCTGGGCAAGGGCGCCAGCGGCGCGGCGCTGGCGTGCCTCAACCTCATGCTGGGGCGCCCGCTGACCGAAGGGCTCACGCTTTGGAACCGGAAAGGAGAATAACCCATGATCGCTTTTATCCCCGGCGGCGTGACCGCCGCGCAAGGCTTTTCGGCCACGGGCGAGCATGTAGGCATCCGCAAAAACCGCGCCCGGCGTGACGTAGCGCTGATTTTAAGCGACGTGCCCGCCTCCGCTGCCTGCCTGTACACGCAGAATCTCGTCAAGGGCGCGCCCATTTTGGTCACGCAGGAACACGTGGCCGACGGCGTGGCCCAAGCGGTCATCTGCAACAGCGGCAACGCCAATACCTGCAACGCCAACGGCATCGAAATCGCCCAGGGCATGTGCGACCTGGTGGAAAAATACACCGGCGTCAAGGCGCAGGACGTTATCGTGGCTTCCACGGGCGTCATCGGTCAGCCCATGAGCCTGGAGCCCTTCGAGCGCAACATGGGCAAGCTGGCCGATTCCCTGGAGGATACCCCCACCGGCGGCACCCGCGCGGCCGAGGCCATTATGACCACCGACACCGTGGCCAAACAGGTGGCCGTGCGCTTTAACCTGGGCGGCAAGGAGTGCAGGCTGGGCGGCATTTCCAAGGGTTCGGGCATGATTTGCCCCAACATGGCCACCATGCTGTGCTTCCTCACCACCGACGCCGACATCGCCCCCGCGCCCCTCAAGCGCGCGCTGACCACCGTGACCGCCGACACCTTCAACATGCTCTCCGTGGACGGCGATACCTCCACCAACGATATGGTCAGCCTTATGGCCAACGGCAAGGCCGGCAACGCCCGCATTGAAACCGCCATGGGCGCGGATTACGAGGTGTTCGTTCAGGCGCTGTACAAGGTTTGCGAGCGCCTATGCGAAATCATGGCCAAGGACGGCGAAGGCGCCACCAAGCTCTTGGTGTGCGAGGTCACCGGCGCGCGCAGCGAAGCCGCGGCCAAGGCCGTGGCCAAGGCGGTCATCGGAAGCACCCTGCTCAAAGCCGCCATCTTCGGCGCCGACGCCAACTGGGGCCGGGTGCTGTGCGCCATTGGTTACAGCGGCGCCGACGTGGACATTTCCCGCGTGGACGTCAACTTCCGCTCCGGCCGTGGCCTGGTGGCCGTGTGCCGCAACGGGGCGGGCGTGGCCTTCAGCGAGGAGGCCGCCAAGGACGTGCTCAGCGACGACGAAATCACCGTGCAGGTGGCCTTGGGCAGCGGCAGCGCCACGGCCAAGGCCTGGGGCTGCGACCTGACCTATGACTACGTTAAAATCAACGGCGACTACCGCACCTGATTGTCCGAAAGGAGATACCATGACCATCGAGCAGCGGGCAGAGGTGCTCATTCAGGCGCTGCCCTACATCAAGGCGTACAATCAAAAGATCGTGGTCATCAAATACGGCGGCAACGCCATGATCAACGAGGAACTCAAACGCGCCGTCATGGGCGATTTGCTCCTGCTGACGCTGGTGGGGGTCAAGGTGGTGCTGGTACACGGCGGCGGCCCCGAAATCAGCGACATGCTGCGCCGCATGGGAAAAAAGAGCGAGTTTGTGGACGGCCTGCGCGTGACCGACGCCGAAACCGCCGACATCGTGCAAATGGTGCTGGCCGGCAAGGTGGGCAAAAGCCTGGTCAGCTACATCCAGTCCATCGGCGGCAAGGCCATCGGCCTGTGCGGGATGGACGGCTACATGCTCAAGGCCCGCCGTCTGGACGACGTGCATGGCTTCGTGGGCGAGATCACCGAGGTCAACACCCAGCCCATCCTGGACGTGCTCGAAAAGGGCTACATTCCCGTGGTGTCCACCGTCGCCTGCGACGAGGAAGGCCACGTGTACAACATTAACGCCGATACCGCCGCCGCTCGCATCGCCGCCGGCCTCAAGGCCGAAAGCCTCATCAGCATGACCGATATCCGCGGCATCCTGCGAAACCCCCAGGACGAGGATACCCTCATCGCGCAAATCCAGGTCAGCGAAGCGCCCGCCCTCATGCGCGAGGGCATCATCTCCGGCGGTATGATTCCCAAGGTGGAGTGCTGCATCGAGGCCATCCGCCGCGGGGTCAAAAAGGTGTTCATCATCGACGGCAGGGTGCCCCACGCCATCCTGATCGAGTGCCTCACGGACGAGGGCGTGGGCACCATGTTCATCTAAGGAGGCCGGAGGGATGGAAAACCAAAGCATCATGGCGCTGGACGAACGCTATGTGGCGCACACCTACGGCCGCGCGCCGGTGGTGTTTGCGCGCGGCGAGGGGTGCCGCCTCTACGATGAGTCCGGCCGCGCTTACATCGACATGGGCGCGGGCATCGCCGTAAGCGCCCTGGGCTACGGCGACGCGGGCTGGGTGCGCGCCGTGAGCGAGCAGGCCGCGGCGCTGAGCCACGCCAGCAACCTCTACCACACCGCGCCCCAGGCGCGCTTGGCGCAGGTGCTGTGCCAGCGCAGCGGCCTGGCGCGCGCGTTCTTTTGCAACTCCGGCGCCGAAGCCAACGAATGCGCCATCAAGGTGGCGCGCAAGCACGCGGCCGACCGTTTCGGCGAAAACCGCCGGCCTGTGATCATTACCCTGCTCAACAGCTTTCACGGCCGCACCCTGGCAACCCTGGCCGCCACCGGTCAGGAGCGTTTTCATCACGATTTCGGGCCCTTCCCGGAGGGCTTTGGACACGTCCCGGCCAACGATGCCGCGGCGCTGGAAGCCGCGCTGGATCGTCCCGACGTGTGCGCGCTCATGCTGGAAACCGTGCAGGGCGAAGGCGGCGTGGTGGCCCTGGACGCGGACTACATCCGCCTGGCGCGCGAGCTTACCGCCCGGCGCGGCCAGCTGCTGATGATCGACGAGGTGCAAACCGGCAACGGGCGCACGGGAAAACGCTTCAGCTACGAGCATTTCGGCATTCAGCCCGACGTGGTATCCACCGCCAAGGGACTGGCCGGCGGCCTGCCCATGGGCGCGTGCCTGATGTCGGACGAGGCGGCGCAGGCCCTGACCCCGGGCGCTCACGGTTCCACCTTCGGCGGCAATCCCGTGTGCGCCGCGGCCGCGCTGTACGTGCAGCAACGCCTCACCGACGAGCTGCTGGCGGAGGTCGCGCAAAAGGGCGCTTGGATTCGCGCCGAGCTGTCCGCCCTGCCCGGCGTCACGGTCAGCGGCCTGGGCCTGATGCTGGGCGTGCATTGCGGCAAGGACGCCGCTGCCCTGGCTGCGGCGCTGCTAAGGCGCGGCGTGGTGGCCCTTACCGCCAAGGATCGCCTGCGCCTCACCCCGCCCCTGACCATCCCGTGGGACGACCTGCGCACGGCTGTGGACATCATCAAGGAGGAGATCACCGCATGAAGCACCTTTTGAAGCTGGGCGATCTGGAAAATGCGGACATCATCGGCATTCTCAACCTTGCCGATCAGCTCAAATACGAGCGCAAGCACGGCATCGAACACCCCGTGCTCAAGGGAAAAACCCTGGGCATGATCTTTCAGAAATCCTCCACCCGCACCCGCGTGAGCTTTGAGGTCGGCATGGCGCAGCTGGGCGGATCGGCCTTGTTTTTGAGCAGCCGCGATCTGCAAATCGGCCGCGGCGAACCCGTGCAGGATACCGCCCGCGTTCTGAGCTGCTACCTGGACGGCATCATGATTCGCACCTTCGCCCAGCAGGAAGTGGAGGATCTGGCGCGCTACGGCTCCATTCCCGTCATCAACGGCCTGACCGACTATGCCCATCCCTGCCAGGTGCTGGCCGACCTGATGACCATCCGCGAGCGCAAGGGCAGCTTCAAAGGGCTGAAGCTGTGCTTTGTGGGCGACGGCAACAACATGGCCAACTCGCTCATCGCCGGCTGCGTGAAGGTGGGCATGGCGGTGCGCATTGCCAGCCCCAAGGATTACCAGCCGGATGCGGCGCTGATGCGCTGGGCGGCGGAAAACGGCGATTTCGATTGCCAGCCTGACGTGCTGGGCATGGCGCAGGACGCGGATGTCATCTACACCGACGTATGGGCCAGCATGGGCCAGGAGGACGAGGCCGCCAAGCGCCGCGCGGCGTTCCAGGGCTATCAGGTCAACGACGCGGTGATGGCCGTGGCGCGGCCGGGGGCCATGGTGCTGCATTGCCTGCCCGCGCACCGGGGCGAGGAAATCACCAACGAGGTGATGGAAGCCCACGCCGACGAGATCTTCGAGGAAGCCGAAAACCGCCTGCACGCGCAAAAGGCCGTCATGGTCAAGCTGATGAAGTAAAAACAATGGGCCGCTCCCACGGGAGCGGCTCGGCGTGTCGAAAAACCCTTCCAGGAGGTTCGGAGGGCCGCAGCCCTCCGAGCTGCCTTCCGAACCCAGCGACATGCGCGGTGGGTTCGGAATCCTTGCGCAGCAAGGTTTCCTTGCACGTTTCCCCGGCCGCGCCGAAGGCGCAGGGAAAACGTGTTTTGGCGGAAAAGGC
>DVME01000087.1 GCA_018715175.1 Candidatus Limiplasma stercoravium | reverse complement strand
GATTTGGAGAAGGCATCCCGCGCTCGCGCGGGACAGGTTGCCCGCTTCCAGCGGGCGGCCTGCCTCGCTGACATGTGCGGTGGATTCGGAAGCCTTGCGCAGCAAGGTTTCCTTGCACGTTTCCCCGGCCGCGCCGAAGGCGCAGGGGAAACGTGTTTTGGCGCAAAAGGCCGCCGCAGGCGGCCTTTTCCGCCAAGCTGCGCGCCCCGGTAGGGCGCTTACGCGCTTTCAAACTGGCTGTGGTACAGGCGGGCGTAGAACCCGCCTTTTTGCATCAGCTGCTCGTGCGTGCCCTGCTCCACCACGCGCCCGGCGTTCATGACCAGGATGACGTCGGCGGTTTGGATGGTGCTGAGGCGGTGCGCCACCACAAAACTGGTGCGGCCCTTCATCAGCTTTTCAAAGGCGCGCTGCACGCGAATCTCGGTGCGCGTGTCGATGGAGGAAGTCGCCTCGTCCAAAATCAGCATGGGCGGCTTTTTGAGCATCACGCGGGTGATGCACAGCAGCTGTTTTTGGCCCTGGCTGAGGCTGCCCCCGTCCTCGCCGATCACGGTGTCGTAGCCGTCGGGCAGGCGTTTGATAAAGCTGTGGGCGTGCGTAGCGCGGGCGGCTTGCTCGATTTGCTCGGGCGTGGCGTCCTCGCAGCCCATTTTGATGTTTTCGGCGATGGTGCCGGCTTTGAGCCAGGTATCCTGCAACACCATGCCGTAGGCGGCGCGAAGGCTGGCGCGCGTTACCTGGGCAATCGGCCGGCCGCCCACGCGAATTTCGCCCGCGTCCACGTCGTAAAAACGCATCAGCAGGTTGATCAGCGTCGTCTTGCCGCAGCCCGTGGGCCCCACGATGGCCACGCGCTGGCCGGGCTGAACCTTGAGGGAAAAATGCTCGATAAGGGGCTTGTCCTTGTCGTAGGAAAAGCTCACGTCCTCCAGCACCGCCGAGCCGTCCACCTCGCCCAAAACGCCGGGAGCGTCGGGCGTCTCGGGCGGCTGGTCGATAAGCTCCAGCACCCGCGCAGCGCACGCCAGCGCCCCTTGCAATTCCGTCACCACGCCGGAAATCTCGTTGAAGGGTTTGGTGTACTGGTTGGCGTAGCTCAAAAGCGCCGTCAGCTGCCCCACCGTGATGCCGCCGCCGGCGATGGCCGTGAGCGCGCCCGCCACGCCCACGCAGGCGTACACCAGGGCGTTGACAAAGCGCGTGGCCGGATTGGTCAGCGAGGAATAGAAAATCGCGCGCAGCGAGCAGCTTTCCAGCCGGGCGTTTACCTCGTCAAAGCGGCGCTGCGTTTCCTCCTCCATGCCAAAGGCGCGCACGACCTTTTGGTGGGTGAGCATTTCCTCGATGAGGGCGGTCTGCTCGCCGCGCGTCTGGGTTTGCAGGCGAAACATACGATAGGTGCGCCGGGCGATGAAGGCGGCGGCCACGAGGCTCAGCGGCGTCAGCACCACCACCGCCGCGGCGATGAGCGCGTTTACGGAAAACATGAAGCCCAGCGTTCCCACGATGGTCATCACGCCCGTAAAAAGCTGCGTAAAGCCCATGAGCAGGCCGTCGGACAGCTGATCCACGTCGGAGATCACCCGGCTGACCAAATCTCCGGTGGACGCGCCGTCCAGGTAGCTCAGCGGCAGGCGCTGAATTTTGGCAAAGGCGTCGCGGCGAATATCGCGCGCGGTGCAATAGGTGAGGCGATTGTTGCAAAGGCCCATGAGCCATTGCGACAGCGCGGTCAAGGCCACCAGCGCCACGATTTGCGCAAGCATCGGCCACAGCGCCTCAAAACCCACCTGTCCCGGCCCCACGATCACATCCACCGCCGCGCCCGTCAGGATGGGCACATAGAGCGTGGCGGCCACGGTAAGCACGCACAGCGCCAACGACAGCGCCAAAAACGCGCGGTTTTTGCCCACATAGCCCAGCACCCGGCGCAAAACCTCCGAACGGTTGGGTTTCATGTCAGGCCACCTCCCCCGCGGACTGCGACTGGCAGATTTCGCGGTACACCGCGCAGTCGCGCAAAAGCTCCTCGTGCGTGCCCATGCCGGCCAAGCGGCCGTCGTCCAGGGCCAGGATGAGGTCGGCGTGGCGAATGGCGCTGACGCGCTGGGACACCACAAACACCGTCACGCCCCCGGGCAGCTCGCGCAGCGCCTTGCGCAGCGCTGCGTCGGTTGCGTAATCCAGCGCCGAGGCGCTGTCGTCCAGGATGAGAATTTCTGGCTGGCGGGTCAGGGCGCGGGCGATGGTAAGGCGCTGGCGCTGGCCGCCGCTGAAGTTGCGCCCGCCCTGGCGCACGGGCTCGTCCAGGCCGCCGGGCTTGGCCAGAACGGTCTGCTCGGCCTGGGCGGTTTTCAGCGCCTGCCACAGCTCCTCGTCCGTGGCGTCGCGCTTGCCCCAGCGCAGGTTGTCGCGGATGGTACCCGCAAACAGCGCGGCGCGCTGGGGCACCACGCCGATGCGGGCGCGCAGGGCTTTGGGATCCCATTGGCGCACGTCCGTGCCGTCAACCAGCACGCGCCCGGCGCTGACGTCGTAAAAGCGGGGAATGAGGTTGACCAGCGTGGTTTTGCCCGCGCCGGTGCCGCCGATAACGCCAATGGTCTGCCCGCGCCGGGCCGTGAAGCTGACGTCCTCCAGCGCGGCCTCGCCGCCCTCGTGATAGCGGGCGCTGACATGTTCAAAGCGCACGGTCTCGGGCGCGGCGGCGGGCGCTTGCGGCTGGGCGGGCGCCTCCATGGAGGGTTCCAGCGCCAGCGTGCCCTCAATGCGCGCGGCGCAGGCCAAGGCCTTGGTGATCGTGACAATCAGGTTGGCCAGTTTGACCAGCTCCACCAAAATCTGCGACAAGTAGTTGACCAGCGCCACCACCGCGCCCTGCGTCAGCGCCCCGGCCTCCACGCGCAGGGCGCCGCTGTACAATAGCGCCGCCAACGCCAGGTTGACCAGCACATACGTCAGCGGATTGCTCAACGCCCCCAAGCGGCCGACCTCCAGCTGCATGCCGCAAAGGGCTTCGTTGTCCGCGTCAAAGGCTTGGATTTCGCTTTGCTGCTTGTTAAAGGCGCGAAGCACGCGCACGCCGGTGAGGTTTTCGCGCGTGCGCATAAGCACGCGATCCAACTGCGCCTGCGTTTTCTTGTGCCGCGGCAGGGTCAGGCGCATGATGCCGCCCACCGCCGCTCCCAGTACCGGTATGAGCGCCACGAACACCAGCGCCGCGCGCGCGTCCACCACAAAGGCCATGATCATGGCGCCAAACACCACAAAGGGCGAGCGCAGCAAGAGGCGCAGGGCCATGTTCAGCCCCGTTTGCACCTGGTTGATATCGGTGGTCATGCGGTTGATGAGCGTAGGCGCTCCCTGGCAATCCAAGTCGGCGTAGGCGAAGCGCTGGATACGGCCAAACATTTCGCTGCGCAGCCGCGTGGCAAAGCCCACCGCGGCCTTGGCCGCGAAATACTGCGCCGTCGCCGCCGCCACAAAGCCCATCAGCCCCAGCCCTGCCAGCAGCAGTCCCATTCGGGCGACGTAGCCGCTGTCGCCCGTACGGATGCCGTTGTCGATGATGGCGGCCATCACCAGCGGCACCGCCAGTTCCAACAGCGCCTCAAAGAGCTTGAACAGCGGACTTACGACGCACTCCTTGCGGTAGGGTCTGAGGTAGGGCAAAAGCCTGCGCATGTACACACCCCCGGCTTAGTTCCATTCCCCCTTATTCTACCACAGTTTGCCCGCAGCGCAAGGGGAAGTCCGAGCCGGCTATTGACAAACCGGGAAAACCTTGGATATAATGGTACAACAACAATCGTTTTTTACATGCGCTAGGCGAAAGCGAGGTTCGCTGTGAACAGGCAAGCGATTTCTCACCAAAGCCGTGGGTTGGACTGTTTTGCGCTCAACGGGCATGGTTTTCGCATCCGGTTGCACACGGGCAGGGGCGACTTTGACCGTGTGTGCCTGATGTATTCCCTCAACAAATACCAATGGGCTTCCCACCGGGAGCGGCCCATGCGCAAGTGGCTTTCCGACGCGCTTTACGACCATTACGACATCGACCTGTACGGGCAGGACACGCGGCTGGCCTATGTGTTTGTGCTCTACCGCGGCGGCGAGCGCTGGGTGTTTTCTGAGGAAGGGCTCAGCAAGCGCTTTGAGGACGCCCAGGCGTATTTTCACCATTTCCAGTACCCTTTCATCCACGAGCGCGATGTTCACCGCGCGCCGGATTGGGGGGATCGGACGGTCTGGTACCAGATTTTTCCGGAGCGCTTTGCCAACGGCCTGGGCCCCAAGCCCTATATCAACGCCCAATGGGGCGACCGGCCCGCGCCCGATTCGTTCTTTGGCGGAGACCTCGTTGGCGTCGCGCGGCATTTGGATTACCTGCAATTTTTGGGCGTCAACGGCCTATACCTCACCCCCGTGTTCCGCGCGCCTTCCAACCATAAGTACGACACCCTGGATTACGAGGAGGCGGACGGCGGCTTTGGCGGCACGCAGGCCCTGCGCGATCTGGCGCAAGCCGCGCATCGCCGCGGCATGCGCCTAATGCTGGACGGGGTATTCAACCATTGTTCCTGGGATCATCCCTTCTTTCAGGACGTGGAGCGCCGCGGCCGCAAATCCCCCTACTGGTCATGGTTTTTCATCGACGGCGACCGGCCCGACCGCGCGGCGGTCAACTACCTCACCTTTGGTTCCGTGCCCTACATGCCCAAGTTCAACACCGGCCACCCCGAGGTGATCCGCTATTTCTGCGGCGTCGCCGAGCGCTGGATGAAGGCCTGCGGCGTGGACGGCTGGCGGCTGGACGTCATGGACGAACTCAGCGCCGCGTTCCTCAGGGCGTTTCGGGAGACGGTCAAAGCGCAAAACCCCGACGCCCTCGTCATCGGCGAGCTGTGGCACGCCCCGGAAAGCTACCTGCGGGGCGACCAGCTGGACGGCGTAATGAACTACGGCCTCACCAAAGCCCTCGCCGACTATCTTGTCACCGGCGCGCTGGACGCCGCCGGGCTGCGCGACCGGCTATGCCTGCTGCTTACGCGCTGCACCGCGCCCTCTTCGCGCATGATGCTCAACCTTCTGGACTGCCACGACACGCACCGCTTCCTCACCCTGCTGCGCGGCAGCGTACCGCGGCTCAAGCTGGCTTTGTGCCTCCTGTTTTTCTTTGTGGGCATGCCCTGCGTGTACTACGGCGACGAAATCGGCATGCAGGGCGGCTACGACCCGGACTGCCGCCGGGCTTTCCCCTGGGATGAAGCTTCCTGGAACCGCGACCTGCTGGCCCATGTGCGCCGGCTGGCCCAGCTTCGCACCTGCGGCGCCCTGGCCGGGGACGACATTGCCCTGGCGGTATCGGGGGATGTTTTTTGCCTGTCGCGCAAACGATTGCGCTTGCTCGTCAACGCCACCGAGCATCCGGCGGCCTACGCCGTGCCCGGGGCGAAAGGCATCCTGAAACCCTTGAGCTTCCACATAGACACCCAACCAGAAAAGGAGCGAGAGACATGAAAAAATGGCTGGCAACGCTACTGTGTTTCATGCTTGTCTTCAGCAGCGCGAGCGCGCTGGGCGAGGACATGTACACGCGCGTCACGGCGCGCTTCAACGGGGAGCTGGAGCAAGGCGCGGTGGTAAAGGTTTTGGAAAACAACACCGCCATCGAGCTGGGCTACGTGCAACAGCTCATCGACGCCTTTAACGCGGCCTACGCCGACCAGGGCATCTCGGCGCAGATCATGGACATCGACCAGTACAGCGACCTGGCCACCGACGGGCCCTACGGCTACGGCCCGGACGTATGGTACCAAGCCAACGATATCCTGATGAAGTACGCGGTCAACCAGCACCTGCTGCCCCTGCCGGTCAAGTCCATGGAATGCTGGGAGCAGATCCCGCAAAACGCTTGGGACGCCTACCGGCTCAACCTCTACGGGGAGGACTTCTACTGTGGAGCGCCGCTGAATGTGCAAAGCGGGATGCTGTTTTACATCGAGTCCATGCTGCCCGACGGCTGGCAGGACGAATGGGACCTCAACGCCAACGGCACGCCGGACTTTTTTGAGACGTACACGGCGCTGTACGCGCTGAGCGCGGACATCCAGCAAAACGGGGGCAAGACGCGCTACGGCTACCTGGACGACCTGGTGGACGTGTACTTTTCCGCGGGGTATCTGTTCAGCTACGGTGGCTACGTGTTTGGCAGCAACGACACCGACCCCCAGGACATCGGCTTCAACAAGGGCGACGCGGCGCGGGGCGCGGCGATGCTGCGGCAATGGGCGGATTTGATGAACAACACCGAGGTGCTGGACAAGGCCTTTGCCTCCGCCGCCTACGCGTACCTGGCCGAAGGCATGATGCTGTGTACCATCACCACGCCGGACGTGCGGCAGATGTTTGTGCGGGCGATGGTAAACACCGGCAACTGGACGCAGGAGGAAGCCGAGGCGGATTTGAAGATGATCAACGTGCCGCGCCTGCCCGTCAGCGCGGACTTGACCGCCGACGCCTGGCAGGACACCATTACCGACATGGACGCCCTGACGATTCGCACCACCATGATGGGCGGGGTCAACGGCTACGGCATTTCCGCCTACACCAAATGTCCCAACGCTTCCCTGGCGTTTGTGGAGTTTGCCGCCTCCTACGAGCAGGTGCTGGCGCGCAACGCGGCCTTGGGCATCAGCCCGGCCCGGGGCGACGCGGCGGCGCAAATCGGCCAGGACGACCCCACGGTGCAGCTGATCTTTGACAACCTGGACGAGGGCTACATCGACGTTATGCCGGCCATCGACGCCGTGGCGCAGATTTGGACGCCGGGCGAGAGCTTCCTGATTGACCTGTGTACGGACGCCTTCCGCCTGGATCGCGGCGAAAGCGAGCTGTACGACACCCTGGAAAAGATTCAGCAAGGCTTGGATCGCATGGTGCAGCAAATATACGACGCTATCTTTACCCTGGCCTAAGGAGGGAAACGCATGTCCATCCACGCTTCCGCGCGCCCGGCGGGATTGCGGGCGCTTCCCGGCCGCCTCAGGCGCAGCGCGCGGAGCTTGTGCGCCTTCATGCGCTGGGCGCCTGTGCGGGTGTGGCTGTCCGTGGCCGTGATGGGGCTGGGACAGCTGTGCTACGGGCAGGTGCTCAAGGGTTTGGTTTTTCTGGGGCTGGAAGCGCTGGGGCTTTGGTATTTTCTCACGCGCGGCCTCAGCGACGCGGCGGGCTTCTTTACCCTGGGGGTTCAGCAGGAGGATTTGTGGCTGGGCATTCCCGGCGATAACTCCATGACCATGCTCATCCTGGGCATCTTCGCGCTGGTCTTGCTGGGCCTGATGGGAACGCTGTGGGTATGCAACATCCGCGACGCGGCCTTTACCGCCCGTGAAGTGGAAAAAGGCCGCCGGCCGCGCAACTTCCTTCAAACGCTCCATTGCCTGGCCGACGAAAAGTTTCACGTCACGGCCCTGACGCTGCCCCTGGTGACGGTGACGATTTTTTCCCTTCTGCCCATCGCGTTTATGATTCTCATCGCCTTTACCAACCTGGGCGGCGACATCGTCTATCCGCGCTTGGCGGACTGGAGTTTTTCCGCGTGGGAAAAGCTCTTCGGCGTGGGGCAGCTGGGCGGGACGTTTGGCAAAATCCTGAGCTGGAACGTGCTGTGGGCGGTGCTCGCCACCGCCATCAACTTCCTGGGCGGGCTGGCGCTGGCGCTGCTGTTTAACAAGCGCAACGTGCGCTGCTCCCGCTTCTGGCGCGCCTTCCCCATCCTGGCCTACGCCATCCCGGGGTTTATTTCCATGCTGGGGTTCAAGTTTATGTTCTCCCAATCCGGGCCCATCAACAGCATGCTGGTGGACGCGGGCCGCGACAGCATCTTCTTCCTCACCAACGACGAATCCGCCAAGTGGTGGGCCCGGGGCATCGGGCTGTTCGTCAACGCCTGGATTTCCATGCCGTCCATCATGCTGATGGCTACCGGCATCCTCACCAACATCAACCCCGACCTCTACGAAGCCTCCGCCTTGGACGGCGCAACGCCCTTCAAACAGTTTCGCAGCATTACCCTGCCCTTTGTGCTCTTTTCCACCACCCCGGTGCTCATCGGCCAATTTGTGGGCAACTTCAACAACTTCGGCATCTTCTTCTTCATGCGCAGCGGCGTGATTTCCAACTACGGCGACTACTTCCTGGCCTCGGACACGGATTTGCTGATCAACTGGCTGTACAACCTCTCCGTGGACAACAACTACTACTCCGTGGGCGCGGCCATCAGCCTGGTGATCTTCGTGATCACCTCCACGCTGTCGCTGATGGTGTACGTGCGCTCCGCCGCCTATAAGCAGGAGGACACCTACCAATGATTGTGTCGGCAAAAAAACGGCGCCTCACTTGGCGCCGCGCATTGGACAACGGGTTGACCTATCTGGCGCTTACGCTGGTGTCGCTGGTGTTTCTCTTTCCCTGCCTATGGCTGATTCTGGCGTCGCTGAGCCGGTCGGGAAGCCTGTACGACATCCGGGGCTTCTTTCCTTCCGCGTACAGCCTGCAAACCTTTGTCGATCTGTTTACCAACGACGTCAACGGCCTGTATCCCTATGGGCGGTGGTTTCTCAACACGCTGTACGTCTCGGGCATGAGCTGCGTACTGGGCACCGTGCTGGTGATCCTCACGGCCTATGTCATGAGCCGGTTCCGCTTTCGCGGGCGCGACGGGGTCAAGCGGCTGACGCTGGTGCTGGGCATGTTCCCGGGCTTTATGGGCATGACGGCCATTTACATCATCATGGCGCAGTTCAATTTGCTCAACCGCCTGGAGGCCCTCATCTTCCTCTACGCCGGCACCGCGCCCATGGGCTACCTGGTGCAAAAGGGATACTTTGACACCATTCCCTTTACGATTCACGAGGCCGCGCGCATCGACGGCGCCACGCATTTGCAAATCTTTACGCGCATCACGCTGCCGCTGTCCCGTCCGATGCTGGTATACACGGCGCTGACGCAGTTTGCCTGGCCGTGGAGCGACTGCCTGCTGCCCAAGCTGTTGCTGAAAAACCGCGATCAATGGACGGTGGCGGTGGGGCTGTTCAGCATGCCGGAAACGCATTTTTCCCGCTTTGCCGCGGGCAGCGTGTTCATTGCCGTGCCCATCGTGATTCTCTATTTCTGCCTGGTCAAGCACATCGTCAACGGTCTGACCGCCGGCGCGGTCAAGGGCTGAAAGGAGCCGAAGATGAAAAGAGTTTTGGCTTGGCTTGCGGCGCTGGTCATGGCGTTATGCGTTTGGCCCGCCCAGGCGCAAACCACGGACAACTGGTACGAGGTTTTCGTCTATTCCTTTGCCGACGGCAACGGCGACCGCATCGGGGATTTCCAGGGGCTGACGGAAAAGCTGGATTACATCGACGCCATGGGCTTTGGCGGCATCTGGCTCATGCCCATCCATCCCTCCCCCAGTTACCACAAATACGACGTGACCGACTACTACGACATCCATCCCGAATACGGCACCCTGGAAGATTTTCAGGCGTTTTTGGCACGGGCGCATGAGCTGGGCATCCGCGTGATCATCGACCTGGTGGTCAACCACACCTCCAACCAGCATCCCTGGTTCCAAAGTGCCTGCGAGGGCGAGGCGTCGCCCTACCGGGAGTACTACAACTTTCAATCCCAGCCGCAAAGCGGCTATACCGCGCTGCCTGACGGAAGCTATTACGAAAGCCGCTTTGTTTCCACCATGCCCGACCTCAACCTCGACAGCCCCAAGGTACGCGCGGAAATCCAAAGCATCCTGCGCTACTGGCTGGACATGGGCGTGGACGGCTTTCGCCTGGACGCGGTGACCAGCTACTACACCGGCAGCCGCGAAAAAAACCAGGCGTTCCTTTCCTGGCTGTGCGACACGGCGCGCAGCATCCGGGAGGATTGCTTTATCGTGGGCGAATGCTGGGAGGATCTGTACACCATCGCCGATTACAGCGGCTGCGGCCCGGACTGCTTTTTCACCTTCCCGGTGGCGCAGGCATCGGGCTACGTGGCCAAAATTCTGGGCCCGGACGTGGAGCGCAAGGGCGAAAGCTACGGCAACGTGGTCAGCCTCCTGCAACGCGAATTGGGCGTGGAAGGCATGGCGCCCTTTTTGGGTAACCATGATACCAACCGCATCGCTGGGGCCGTAGGCTACTACAATCCCACCAACGTCAAGATGGCCTGCGGTTTGGCCGCCATGCTCAACGGCCCGCTGTTTGTGTACTATGGCGACGAAATCGGCATGATTGGCGACGGCAACGACCCCAACAAGCGCATCGGCATGTTTTGGGACAAGAAGATGAACATCACCCGCTGTCCGCCCGGAACCACGGTGGCGGAATACCCCTTCGCGCCGGTGGTGGAGCAATGGGAGGACAGCCTTTCCATCCTGAGCTATTACCGCAACGCCCTGGCGCTTCGCAACGAGCATCCGGCCATCGCCCGGGGAACGCCCACGGTATTGGACAGCCCGGGCGCCAACCTGTGTTTGATTCGCAAGGACTATGACGGCCAAAGCCTGCTCATCGCGCTGAACCTGTCGGTGGACGACCTCACCTTTGACCTGCCGCAAGGATTTGAGACGCTGGTGGGCGAGCTGGAAATCTGGGGCAGCGCCACGGTGGAGGATGGGGCGCTCACCGTGCCGGCGTACGGCATTGCGCTTTTGGAATGAGGGATAATCCCCTGCGAGGGGAAAGCATAGAAAAAAAGGAGGAACCCCCATGAAAAAAACCCTGGTATGCCTCATGCTGGTATTGGCGCTCGTGCTGGGCTGCGCGGCCGCCGAAACCGCCGAGACGGTGAAGGTGGAAATCCGCGACAGCGACGGCGTGACCGTGCTCAACGAGCTGGAAATCGAGAAAGGCGCCGCTGTGACCGACCTGGGCGTCACCAAGGACGGCTATGTGCTGGAAGGCGTATACGTAACCCCGGCCCTGCTGCGCCCGTATGAGCAGACCCCCATTGAGGAAGACACCGTGCTGTTTGTGGCATGGAAGTCCGCCGTGGTGGACGAGCGCCCCTGGATGCTGGCCGGTTCCCTCAAGGGCTATCCGGACAACGCCTGGGGCCAGATTTGGCCGCAGGACGACTATCTGCTGGCGCCGGTAGAAGACGCGTTTAACACCTTCGCCATCGAGGTTAACCTCTACGAGGGCGACGAATTCAAAATCGCTGTCATCGGCGAGGGCTACGCCTGGAGCGATACCGACAGCCTGGACAGCCGCAACGTCGTAGCGTCCGAATACCTCACCGGCGGCGAGGACGCTTTTGACACCGGCGCCAACATCAAGGTTCTCCAGGACGGCCTGTACCGGCTCACCCTGGTCACCGACGCCGAAACCATCAGCCTGTGCCGCATCAGCGCCGAGCGCCTGGGCGACGCCGCGCCGCCGCCCGAGGTGGCCTACGAGTTTGACTTGCAAGTGCACGCTTCCTTCCTGGGCTGGGACGTGGCCCAAAACGTGGTTTTGACCCGCAACGGCGACGAATATCTCTGGTACGGCGTGTTTGACGCCGCCGAGGACGGCGAGTTCGGCATCAAGAACTACGGCACCGACGCCTGGTTTGCGGGCGAGGACGGCGCCAACATCCCCGTCGCGGCGGGGCACTACATGGTGTTTATCCGGCTGACGGAGGATAACAAGCTGGCCGAGCCCATCGTGGTGGGCGAGCCCGCCTACTACGTGGTAGGCACCTGCGGCAACAAAGGCTGGGCGGCGGACGCCAACGCGGACAACACCGCCTATTGCATGCAGGCCCAGGACGACGGCACCTACAGCCTGACGGTGTCCTTCACGGAGGATGACACCGACACCTGGACTGAAGGCAAGGTAGCCTTCAAGGTGGTCTACGGCTTGGGCGGCCTGGTCGGAAACGACTATTGGTACGGCGACGGCGCGGACAATATCCTCGTCGATCCCGGCGACTATACCATCCGCTTTGATCCCGCCACCGGCGCCGTGACGGTGGAGTAAGACGCCTTGCGGGTCAAACAGACGGGGCTGCTTTCGCAAGAAAGCAGCCCTTATTCGCAACCCGGAAGGAGGGTCAGCGTGACTTTCATGGGTTCCATACCCGTTTCATATTGATAGGCGACGGTGGGCTGGACGCGCGAATCGTCCCAGACAACCAGGCCGTCCTCCCACGCCGCGCCCGACACGCTGACCCCGCTGACGTTGGCCCACCCGTCAATCAGGGCGGAAAGCTCCGCCTGCCACCTTTCCTCCGCGCATTGGGGCACCAACGCCTCCGGGGTCTGCGGAGAGAAGCTATAGTTGGTCAATCCCGGGTTGCGCGTTACGTCCAGCGACATCAGTTTGTTGCCGTGGCA